>PMST01000637.1 GCA_003168295.1 Actinomycetota bacterium | reverse complement strand
GCCGCCGCCGCGGTCGCCGCCGCGGCGGTCCGGCGCAGGCGCTGACCAGGAAGCACGACCGACGCATGACGTCGCCGGCATAGCGCAAGGATCCGTGACCATAGGCGTTTCCTATCCAGCCAGCCGGGATTCGTACGGCACGACCGCGCAACCTCCTGCCGCGTGTGCCGTCTTAGGTGTTGAGCGCGCCAGCGATCCCTGGCGGCGCACCTTAGACTGGCGAAGGGGGACCGGACATGACCGGGACCCGGATTGGTTCAGCGGCGGCGCGGCAGCGGGCATTGCGCCTGTTCCCGGCATTGGCGATCACGGCGGCGCTCCTGGTCCGGGTGAGCGCCTGCGGCCGGGCCGGGCCTGCCCCGGCGGGCGGTGCCAGCCGCTCGGCTAGCGGCACGGGCGCGCGGTCCGGTGCACCAGCGGCCGGGCCGGCGCGCGGCGGACGCGCGCTTAGTGTCCTGTCCGCTAGTTTCGTGTCGGCGTCAGCGGGCTGGCTGCTGGCGACGCCGTGCGCGGACCAGGTCCGGACGTGCCGCACGGTGGTGATGCGCAAGACGGCCGATGGCGGCCGGACGTGGTTCGCGGTTCCCGCGCCGGATGCGCCGCCCGCGGACATGTACCAGGGCCGTCCGCCATCGAACGCGGTGGGCACGATCTTGTTCACCGGCGCCGGTGCGGGATGGGCGTTCGGCCCCGCCCTGTGGCAGACCCGTGACGGCGGCCCATGGCGGAAGATGAGCGTCCCCGGCGGGCCGGTGCAAGACCTCGCCGTGGCCGGGAACCGGGTACTCGCGGTCACCGGCCGGTGCGGGGCCAGCGGCGGGGCATGCCGCTTCGGCGTCTACTCGGCGGTGGCCGGATCGGATGGCTGGCGGGCGGTCCCGGGTGCGGCCGGCCCTGGGTCCGCGCAGCTCGCGGTGTCCGGCGGCGTCGGCTACGTGCTCGCCGTCACGGCTGGTCCGGGCCGGCCGGTACTGCTCGCCGGTCCGGTGAACGGTGCCGCCCGCTGGCGGTCTGTGCCGGACCCGTGCGCCGGCGCGTCGTCAGGCGCGCTGGCCGCGGCGGCTGGCGGCTGGCTGTTCCTCGGCTGCGGGCGCGAACCCGGCGTGGGCGAGCAGGTCAAGGCCGCCTACCTGTCGGGCGACGGCGGGCGCAGCTGGCACCAGGTCGCCAGCCCGCCGTCCGGCGGGTACCTCGGGGGCGCGTCGATGAGCCCGGGGGGAACGATCTTCCTGTCCGGCCCCCGGATGGACCTCTACCTCTCCCGGGACCGCGGCCGCAGCTGGCATCAGAGCCCGAGCCTGGCGAACGCGGCCGGGCTGGCCGGGGCGGGTTTCCCCCTGGCAGGCTCGGCGATCACCGACACCTGGGGATTCGCCTTCCAGCAAGGCGTTGACCAGCAGCAGGTATGGCTCACCAGCGATGGCGGCCGCGACTGGACTCCGGTCACCGTCCGCTGACTCAGCTCATCGCGGCGAGAACCTGGTTTCTCGCGTTTGCCTTCAAGCGCTTGAGGTATGTCAAGCTGCCCGTATGACAGCGTTCACCATCGCCGATGTGTCGCGGCGCAGCGGTTTGAGCGAGCCGACGCTGCGCTATTACGAGCAGGTCGGGCTGGTCGGCCCGGTCGACCGTGACGAGAGCAGCGGGCATCGCCGGTACCGCGACGAGGACCTGCACACGCTCGAGGCGCTGGCCTGCCTGCGCGCGGTCGGCGTGGGTATCGAGGACATGCGTACCTACCAGGCCAACCGTAGCCGCGGGCGGGCGGCAGCGGCCGAGCAGCGCGATCTGCTGCTGCGCCACGCCGAACGCATCGAGGCCGAGATCGTCGCCCAGCAGGCGCGACTCGGCTACCTGCGCGCGAAGGCGGCGATGTGGGACGCCCGCGACCGCGGCGACGCCGCTGCGGAGGCGCAGGCGTGGCCAGAAGTCAGAGCCGCGGCCGGCCACATGGGGGTGCAGTGATGAGCCCGGTCCTGGTCACCGGCGGGTCCGGTTACGTGGGCACGCAGCTGGTCGCCGCGCTGCTGCGGGCCGGGAGCCCGGTGCGCACCACGGTGCGCTCGAAGGACCGCGAGGCCGACCTGCGCGCGGCGGTGCGCCGCGGCGACGCCGACGACGCTGGCCTGGAGCTCGTCATCGCGGACCTGTCGGCCGATGACGGCTGGAAGGCCGCTATGGCTGGCTGCGAGGAGGTCCACCACGTCGCGTCGCCCATCCCTTACGTCCAGCCCGAGGACCCCGACGATCTGATCGTTCCCGCCCGCGAGGGTGCGCTGCGGGTGCTGCGGGCCGCGCGCGACGCGGGCGCCCGGCGCGTCGTGCTGACCTCGTCCTTCGCGGCAGTCGGCTATACCCCCAAGCCGGGCGCCGAGTTCACCGAAGACGACTGGACCGATCCGGACACGCCCGGTCTGGCGGCCTACCCGCGCTCCAAGGCGATCGCCGAACGTGCCGCGTGGGACCTGATGCGCCGCGACGGCGGCGGCACCGAACTGGTCGTGGTCAACCCGACGTTCATCCTCGGGCCCACCCTCACGAGCGACCTGCGCTCCTCGATGCACCTGATCAAGGCGATGCTCGACGGCACGATGAGCGTCGCGCCACGTGCCCGCATGGGCATCGTCGACGTGCGTGACGTGGCCGACCTGCACATCCGCGCGATGGCCGAGCCGAAGGCCGCGGGCCAGCGCTTCCTGGGCGTCGCCGACGGCCCGACGACGAGCTTCGTCGAGGTGGCCAACGTGCTGCGCCGGCGGCTCGGCCCGCTGGCCGCGCGTGTACCCACCCAGGAGGCGCCGGGCGCCGACCTGCCGCGGCCGGTCATCCACAACGACCGGGCCCGCGAGGAGCTGGGCTGGCGTCCGCGCGCCGTCGAGACCACGATCGTGGAGTCGGCCCAGAGCCTGCGTGACCTCGGCCTGCTTGGGACCTAAGGAGGCCGAAGGATGCGGGTAAGGATGCCTATGGATGACAGTTACGCTTCCCAGGCGCCGCGGAGGTCGCCGAGCAGGGTGTAGAAATCCGGGCAGGTCTTGGCCACGCACAGCGGGTTGTCCAGCGTGACCCCCTCGGCGATCCGCAAACCAAGGACGCTGCAGGCCATCGCGATCCGGTGATCGTCGTAGCAGGCGATCTCGGCGCCGTGCGGCTGGCCCGGATACACGGTGATCCAGTCCGGTCCGGTCTCGCACCGGATTCCGCAGGAACGCAAATTGACGGCCATCGCTTCTAGCCGGTCGCATTCTTTCAGGCGAACGTTGGCAATGTCAGTGATGGTCACCGGAGCATCCGCGAACGGCGCGATCGCCGCCAGGGTGGGCATGGTATCGGAGATATCCCGCATGTTGAACTCTCCGCCCTGGAGCTGATCAGGGCCGCTGAGCGTGATGGAAGTCTCGTTCAGTTCGATGCTGCATCCCATCGCCGTCAGCACTTCGGTGCCGAACGCCAGGTCTCCCTGTGCCGAGCTGCTCCCCAGCCCGGGGATGGTGACGGTACGGCCCGTGACCGCCGCGGCGGCCAGGAAATACGAGGCGGTGGACGCATCCGGCTCGACGGCGAAGTCCGCAGCCTGATATACCTGCGGCCTGATGTCGAATTCCGCACCCGCGCGCTCTACCCGGACGCCGAAGGCCTCCATCGTGCCGATCGTCAGGTCGATGTAAGGCGCGGACACCAAGTCCGTGACCCTGATCCGCAGGCCTTCGGAGGTCAGCGGTCCCAGTAGGCACAGCGCACTCAGGAACTGGCTTGAGACGCTGGCGTCAAGGACGACATCACCGCCTTTGATGCCGTCCGCTTCGATCCGCAGCGGCAGATGGTCGCCCGCCGCGGCCTGGACGTCCACGCCAAGATGACGCAAAGCTCCGATGAGCGGCGCCATCGGCCGGGCCCGCATCTGAGCGCTGGCGTCGATGGCATACGTGCCCCGCCCGGCCGCGACCAGACCTGGCAGGAAGCGTGACGCGGTGGCAGCGTCGTGACACCAGACCGCGCCACCTGCCGCGGGCGGCCCGGCCGGGTTCCCGGTGATCTCCCACCGCTCCGCGGACGCCGCCACGGGGTACCCGAGCACCACGAGCGCACCCAGGAACGCGCGCGTGTCGAAGGCGCTGAGCGGTCGGGTAATCACGCTCCGGCCGGATGCCGCCGCGGCCGCAAAGAGCGCGCGGGCGGTAACGGATTTAGACCCCGGCAGGTAAATCTCAGTCACGCTGGTACCTCCGAACGGAAACGGCCGAGCAAGTGCAGCCTATTGCGGCCAGCGCCATCCGCCGGGACCGGGAACCAGGCCAGCGCGGGATATACCCCGGCCGGCCCGGTTCCGGGTGACGCCCCGGCCGGCTGAAAGCCCGCCGCCAGGCCTAGCCCCCCGAACCCGGTTTTGATCTTTTTAGCCGAACGAACGGTGCTGCCTGCCTCCGGTCATGCCGTCCCCGCGCCCAGCGTGACGCTCACCGCGTGCTGGTGTCGTCCAGGCTCTCTATCGAGGTGATCAGGCCGTCCCGGACGATGTAAATGCTCGTGACCGGCAGCGGTGGCTGCTCTCGTCCGGGTTCCGGAAGGATCCTGGCCTGCACGAAACGTACGGGTCCACCAGCCCGAGCATGTCGTTGATCCGGCTCTCACGGAGCGCTTCGTAGAACTCCAGCACCACCTGGACCGGCTGGCTTTCGTCCAAAACGCTCCGTTCATAAATAACTACCTAAAGTGATATTACCTGAGGCTCCTGGGACCGCAGGCGGTGCCGCGCGACCTTGCCGGTGGGACCCAGCGGCAGCTCCTGGACCAGGTAGAACGCGCTTGGTCGCTTGGGCCGGGGCAAGGCCGCCTCGCATGCCTCGCGCAGCGCCGCCGCCATCTCGTGCCGCCGCCACGGCCCGGCGGGAACCACGTAGGCGACCGGGCGTTCCCCGAGCACCCCGTCCTGGGCCGCGACCACGGCGGCGGACCAGACGCCCGGCTGAGCGACCAGGAAGTCCTCGATTTCCCTCGGGTAGATCTTCTCGCCGCCCCGGTTGATCACGTCATCGGACCGGCCCGCCAGGAACAGGTAGCCGTCCTGGTCCAGGTGGCCGAGGTCACCGGTGTCGAGCCACCCCTCGGCGTCGACGGCGCCGGCCGGACCGCCCTGCGCGTACTCCCTGATGACGCCCCGGCCCCGGATCTGTACCCGGCCCACCGTGCCGGTCCGTTCGGCCACGCGGACCTCGGTGCCGGCCGGCAGGCCCACGGAGCCGGCCTTGCGCGGCCCGTCGACCGGGTTGGCGGTAATCATGCTGGCCGCCTCGGTCATTCCGTAGGTCTCCACGACGGGGATGCCGAACGCGTCCTCGAACCGCCTCAGCGTGCAGGGTGGCAGCGGAGCCGAGGCCGAACGGACGAACCGGACGCGCCCGGGTACCCGGCTGGCCGGGGGATCCATGGCCAGCACGGTGATGATCGCGGGAACCGCGTTGATCCAGGTGATCCGCCGCTGCTCGATCAGCGGCCAGAATCCCCGGCGGCTGAACTTAGCGTCGAGCACCAGGCTGGCCCGGGCGGCGAGGGTCGCCAGCAACCCGACCACCTCGGCGTTGACGTGGAACAGCGGCAGGCAGCAGTAGCCGCGGTCAGCCGGGGTGAGCTGATGGATAACAGCCACCGCGGCGGCGACGTGGGACAACTGATCCTCACGCAGCAAGATGCCCTTGGGCGTGCCAGTGGTCCCGCTAGTGCAAAGAAAGATCCCCCCCGCCGCGGCCACTACGACCGGAATCTCCACCGCGTCTGCCGCGTCCTGTGTGTTTGCCGCGTCCTGCGCGGCCTGCGCCTCCGGCGGGCTGAGCACGACGAGCCCGGGCGGCAGATCGTGACCGGAATCGCTGACCGCCGCCTGGGGCCGGGCCACCGCGAGCACCCGCGCCACCTCGGCGGCGGGAGCGGCGGGATCCAGTGGGATCACCATCCGGCCGGCCGCCAGGATGGCGACCAGCGCGGTGGCATACTCGAGCGGATCGGGCAGGCGGACGGCCACTCCGGCCCCGGCTGGCACTCCGGCCCGGTCCAGGCACCGGGCCCAGGCCTGGGTGACCCGCCGCAGCCCGGCGTAGGTCAGCGTCCTGCCGCCCGCGGCGTCCTCCAGGTATGGCGCTTCGCCCTGCCGGTCGGCCGCCGCCGCTATCCATTCGCTTATCACGTTCATAATCCGTTCTTGTCGCGCGTCGTACCCGCCAACGCGGCGGGTTCTGGGACGGGTCGATCCGGGTAGCCCGATATGGGGAAGTCCGCCGTTACGGGTTCTGGCCGCGGCTGGTCTGCCGTAGGGGCCTGGTCCGAAGGGACCTGGTCCGTGAATGCCTGCTCCGCGGGGGCCTGCTCGACCGGTCGGTGTCCCGGTATCAGCGTCGACCACGGCTCCTGTTTGCGTCCGGTGAGCGGCACCGCCAGCGGCGTCCGGGCCAGCAGGCCGGTCAGCGCGATGCAGCAGGCGAAGATGATCACCACGGTCAGCAGGCAGACCAGCGGCCAGGGCAGCACCGAGTTGAGCCGCCCCCAGCCGAGCGAGGTCAGCGTGACTATGAACAGCATCTGCGAAAGGTAGATGCCGTACGAGTCGTCAGAGCCCACGCGCACCAGGGCTTTCGTCCGCCTGGACCGCCATGGCTGCACCAGGGCGACACCGGCCAGGTACCCGCAGGTGATCGCGCCGACGTTGAACGGGATGACGCTGGGCTGGAACGGGTCATTGCCTGATCCCAGCACGGTGGTCACTCCGTGCAACGCCAGGAAATAGATGCCTTCCGCGCCGATGGCCGCGATCAGGGTCAGCGCCAGTATCAGGCACGCGTGCCGGCGCACCCATGCGTCCACCTCCTCGATGTGGAAGGCGACGATAGCGCCGCCGATCAGGTAGAGCAGGTAGCTGAGGGCGTCTTGCTGTGCGTACCTGACCATCAGCGTCGGCAGCATGTTCCAATGCGTCATGATCGAGATCGTCACCTGCGCGGCCGCCGCCACGGCCAGGACCAGGCCATGGTGTCCCCTGGTCCGCCGCAGTAGCACGAGCACGAGCGGGAACACCAGGTAGAACTGCATGATCACGAGCAGGAAGTACAACTGGTAGTACCCGGTGTCGATCAAGCGGCCCAGGTGCGCGAGCGCGGCGGCCGGGCTGGCGTAGGTCGAGCCAGGCAACCCGTGGAGGAAGTAGATGACGTTCCAGCACAGGTACGGAATCCCGACCGAGACGAAACGGCGCCAGTAGAAGCGGCGCAGCCCGGTCAGGCGCATCTCGGCGTAGGCGTATGTCAGCATGCACGCGGAGAGGAAGAAGAATCCGTCCCGCGACACGTGCAGCAGCAACAGCGCGGCGCCAGAGCCCACGCTGGCGGCCGCGGGGGCGAAAAACAGGATGGAGTGCGTGCTGACAACGCCCGCCTGCTTGATCGGCCGCATGGCGTCGACCTGGTCGAGCCGACGGCGCGCCATCAGTACATCATCCGCGGGTCACGGTAGTGCTTGAACTCAAGCAGGTTGGCGGACGGGTCGAGCAGCACGAAGGTCCGGTGCTCCTCTACCATGCCCTCGAACCGGTTCGAGATGTCGTAGAAGAACGGGATCTTGCGGATGACCGCGCAGTTGTGCAGGGCCTCGAAGTCCTCCGCCGCCCGGAACGTGACGCCGAAGTGCCGCGGGTAAAGGCTCAGCGGTTCGGTCACCTGATCGGTTTCGGTCAGATGGCAGACCAGCTGATCGCCGAAGAAGTCCAGCGTGATCCGGTCCGGGTAGCGGCGGGCCAGCTTGCAGCCGAGCAGGCTCACGTAGAAATGCTGGGCCTCATCGAGGTCGTGCACGGGAATGGCCAGGTGGAATACATCGCTCGTGGTTCGCATCGTTTTCTTCTCACTCGAAGGCGGTCAGCGTGTCGGCGCGCAGCCCCAGGCGAAGCGTCTCCAGCCCGATGATGCCCTGGGCCGGGACGTTGCCGAGGTTGACGTCGGGCCCGAGCCTGGTGACGAAATACGCCTGCAGGGCGGTGGTCGGCGCTTCGAAGAGGAGGTTTTGCTGGCTGATTCCCGACGTCAGCACGTCCTCGATCAGCCCGAACCGCAGGGCGCCGTCCGGTCGGCAGATGCCGGACCGGCCGCTTTCCCTGGCCTCCAGTGTGACCAGCGACGCCCCGGCTTCGAGGTCCTCGTTGATGTACTCGACCCACATGCTGGGCGGCAGTTGCTCGGAGCGAACCGGGTCCTTGAAGCCCACCTCGGACACGACGGTGAAGTCGTCGGCGAGCTTGCGTATGTAGCTCGCCTTTTCCGAGTTGGACATCGGGATCGTCCCGTTGGACACCTCAACGTGCTGGCACGAGTGCTCCTGGCAGTACTTCCGGAAATCATCGAACCGCCCTTGCAGCACGTATTTCTCGAAGAGCGTGCCGCCGAAGTAGTGTCCGATCTCGTTGGAGTTCAGGACGTCGATCTTCGCGTCCAGGCCGTTGGTCACCACGGCGGTGCCCCAGCCGAACTTGACGAAATCGATGTACTCCGCGGCCGACGACACCAGGTCGGTGAACTGCCACAGCGGGACACCGCCGTCGATCACCATCGTGAGGCCGGTGCGGCGCGGCTTGGCGGCCCGGTCGGGAAGGTGCAGTGCGGTCTGATTCATCAGGTATTCCTCTCTGCGGTTTTCCTTACTTAGTGGGAGGGCGCGCGCACTCAGTTGGCGGGCGAGCGCAGCACGGTGGCGTTGGCGAGGGGATACCAGGTCATCTCCTCGACCGGGACGCCTTGCCGGCAGGCGGTCAGCATCCGGAGCGTGCCGCCGTGGGCGACGATCGCGACGTCCCCGGCCGGGCCTGCGGCCCGGGCCGTGTCTGTGTCTCCGGCCGTGCCTGCCTCCCCGGCCCGGCCCGCCGCCGCCAGGTCGCCGGCGAACCCGGCGACCCGCCGGTAGAAATCGCGGAGCGATTCCCCGCCGTCCGGGCACGCGTCCGGGTTGGCCACCCGGCCGTCGCTGATTCCGCTGACCGCCGGGCTGATCGACGCGGCGGTGGTGCCCTCTGCGGCGCCGAGGCAGCGCTCTCGCAGCCGGGCGTCGCGGACCACGGTCAGCCCGAGCGCGCTGGCCAGCGGGGCGGCGGTCTGCAGGGCGCGGCGCAGGTCGCTGGCGTACAGCGCGCGGATCGGCCGGTCGCGCAGCTGGACCGCGATGGCCCGGGCCTGGCGCAGGCCGCGGCTGGTCAACCGGGCTCGGTCGTCATGTCCCTGGGCCAGGCCGCGGGCATTCCACGTGCTCTCACCGTGCCGGACGAGCCAGAGAACCTGACTGGTGCTGTCCGGGCTGGTGTTCAGGAGTGGTGTGCTGTGGACCATGACAGGCAGCTTGCGGCCCGATTGTGAAAGGCCGATGAAATTCTGGCCACCTGCGGCAACCTTGCAGGAAGCTCTCAGCCTGCGGTGATTCGATCACAGCTATGAGAACGGTTCGCGCCGGCGTCTCGCTGGACTGCGCCCCGGACGGCGAACGGCTGCTTGTCGTCGATGACGACCCGGACGTCCGGGATTCGCTCGGCCGGGCGCTGCGCTGCGCCGGATACCAGGTGACGACGGCCGTGCACGGCGCGGACGCGCTCGATGTACTGGGCCGCCGCCCCGTCGACCTGATCGTGCTGGACGTCCTCATGCCGCTCGTGGACGGGTTCGAGGCATGCCGGCAGTTGCGGATGCGCGGAGATGACACCCCGGTTCTCGTGCTCACCGCCCGGGACGCCGTCGACGACCGGGTGACCGGGCTGGCCGCCGGGGCAGATGACTACCTGGTCAAGCCGTTCGCGCTGCGCGAGCTGCTGGCCCGGGTGTCGGCCCTGCTCCGGCGCAGCCAGTCCCGCCGCGACGTCCTGGGCTACGCCGACCTGACCCTGGACGTCTCGGCCAGGAAGGTGACCCGCGACGGCCAGCTGATCGCGCTGACCAGGATTGAGTTCGGCCTGCTCGAGCTGCTGCTCCGCAACGCCGAGCAGGTGCTCAGCTACGAGGTCATCCAGGAGCGGGTCTGGGGGTACGGTGAGGCTCCGGCCTCGAACGGCCTGGCCGTCTTCGTGGGCTTCCTGCGGCGCAAGCTCGAGGACGGCGGCCGCCGCCGGCTGGTGCACAATGTGCGCGGCGTGGGCTACGTCCTGCGGGCTGATCCGTGACCCGGGCGCCGGGGCGCCGGTTCTGGCGCTGGCCGCGGCGTCCGCTCATGCTGCGGACCCGTTTCACCGTCGCGGTGGCGGTCGCGGTCGCCACGGTCACACTGGCCATCACCGCGGTGGCCTTCCTGGTGGTCCGCACCGACCTGCAGAACCAGCTGCGGGAGGAGCTGCGGTCGCAGGCGGCGGTGGTCTACCGGGAGACCCGGCACTTCGACGGCCGCATACCCACCGGATGGGTCCCGCCGCACTCGGACCGGTTCGGCTCGTCCGCTCCCTACGCCCAGGTGGTGACGACTGACGGCGCGGTGTGGGCGCCCGCGGGCGACCGCGGGCTGCTGTCCGCGGATACCGCTGCGGAACAGGTGGCGGCCGGCCAGCGCGGGGCCTACTATCGCGACGCCACCCTGGACGGAGTCCGTGCCCTGGTCCTGACCACACCGCTGGCTCCGGGCCTGGCCGTGCAGCTGGCCGTGCCGCTCAACACGGTGGATACCGAGGTGGCCACCGTGGGGGCGACGCTGGCCCTGCTCAGCGCGATCGGGATCGGGCTGGCCGCGCTGGCAGGCTGGGCCGTGGCGCGGGGCGGCCTGGCCCCGGTGGCCCGGCTGGCCGCGGTCGCCGAGCAGGTGACCGAGACCGGAGACCCGGCCCGGCGGGTCGAGGTGGATCGCGCCGACGAGCTCGGCCGGCTGGCGGCCTCGTTCAACACGATGCTCGGCGCGCTGGACCGGTCGCTGGCCGACCAGCGGCAGCTGGTCAGCGACGCCAGCCACGAGCTGCGTACTCCGCTGACGAGCCTGCGCATCAACGCCGAGTTGCTGGCCGCCGACCCTGGCCTGTCCGAGGCCGAGCGCCAGCAGGTGCTCGGCCGGGTGGTGGCTCAGATCGCCGAGCTCGGCCAGCTGGTAGGCAACGTCACCGAGCTCGCCCGGGGCGAGTCGGTCGCCCGCGCGCACGAGGACGTCCGGCTCGAGGAGGTGGTCGCCGCGGCGCTGGCGGCCGCCCGCCGGGACTGGCCGCGGACCGTCTTCGCGGCCAGGCTCCAGCCGTGCGAGATCGTCGGCAGCGAGCAGCGGCTGCAGGTTGCGATCAGGAACCTGCTGGACAACGCGGCCAAGTTCGGGCCGCCGGGCGCCCCGGTGGAGGTGCTCCTGTCCGGCGGCGAGCTCACCGTGCGCGACCACGGGCCCGGCATTCGCGCCCGATGACCTGCCGCACGTGTTCGACCGCTTCTACCGGGCGCCGGCTGGCCCGGGGCGTGCCCGGCTCCGGCCTCGGGCTCTCCATCGTCCGCCAGGTGGCGGACAGCCACGGCGGGACGGTCCAGGCCGAGCCCGCGCCCGGCGGGGGAGCACTGCTCCGGCTCCGCCTCCCGGCCCGGCCAGCCGACAGCGCCGCTCCCAGCGACCCCATCGCGGCCGGAAGCACCGCCCCGGCCAGGAATGCTGCCCTTACCGGAAGCACTACCCTGACCGGATCGGCGCGATTACCGCGACGAGGCCGGGACGGGAATGCCGGAGTCGCAGATGGTGCCGCCCGCGTCGCCGATCGGCTGGGCGAACACGCCGTGCTCGCGAAGGATCCCCGCCACGGTGGCGGCGATCCACGCGTCGCCAGCCGCGGTCGGGTGCAGGCCCGCGCGCACCCGGACGAAGTTCCAGTCCCCGGCCAGCGGGTCCATGATGATCACCTGGCGGTCCGCGGCCGTCCCGGCCGTCACGATGGCCTGGTCGGTGCGACGGGCGGCGGCCAGGTGCGTGCGCCCGGGGAAGACGGTGAGCAGCGCGATCCGCGCCTGCGGCGCCTCCGCCCGGATCATCGCGACGGCCTGCGCCACCCGCTGTCGCTCGAGTGAGGCCGGCACCCCGATGTCGTCGTGGCCGGCCTGCACGATGACCAGCGCGGGGTCCAGTGCCCGCAGGTCAACCCGGGCGATCTCGGCCGCGACCGGGCCCTTGCGGCCGACGCCGGGCCGCACGTAGCCCGCCCCGGGAACGCCGTCGATCACCGCGTCCCAGCGCAGGTCGCCGGCCACCCGGGCCGCCCAGGCCTGGTCCGGATTGCCCGGTCCCACCCCGGCGGTGAAGGAGGCGCCGACGATCGCGAGAACAGGCGGTTGCGACCTCGGCGCCGATCGGGTCCGGATCAGCTCCTGCTCGCAGCCTGCCAGCGAGCCACCCGGCGTCCGCAGCCGCTGAGCCCCGACCTGCGGATGGAAGAACAAGGCATCCCGGGCGGCCGTGCCCGGCGTATCCCAGGGCGGCTGGGCGGCGGCCCGGGCCGGGCTACCCGGCAGCAACGCGAGAACGCCGATCACCGCGACGCACGCCGCGGTCAGCAGGGAAGAACGCCAGACCACGGCCAAGTGTGAGCGTTGCCGCAGAACATGTCAAATGAACGCCGGTCATGGGTCGCCAGCCCAGCCCGCGTCACCCGGCCGCCTACATTGAGACCCTACGGACTTCCGGCGTGGTCTGAGCCGGCGCCGGGCAGACCCAACCGGTATCAGGCTGAGATGTGGCTTCGTCTTGCTTATCGGCCGGTCTGCGGACGCGGGCCGCTACCCTGTGTCCATTCACAAAGGGGAAGGAACACTGTGGCCGACTCTCAGCAGTTTCGGGAGCGCACGCTTGTCGTGCTGAAGCCGGATGCCGTTGTCCGCGGCCTAGCCGGACGTATTATCCAGCGGTTTGAAGACGCCTCGCTGAAGATCATCGGCATGAAAATGCGCGAGATAGACGCCGACTTCACCCGAAAGCACTATTTCGACTTGGAAGAGCGGACGGGACCAGCCGTCTACAACGCCACCGCGGAGTTCATGCAGCGCGGACCGGTCATCGCGTTCGTCGTCGAGGGCGAGGACGCGGTAGCCACCGTGCGCAAGATGGTGGGCTCGACCTATCCGAGCGAGGCCCAGCCCGGGTCGATCCGCGGCGACTTCGCGCACCAGACCAAGGCCGTCGCCGTCGCGACCGGCAAGGCGGTAGCCAACCTCGTGCACGCCTCAGGTAACCGTGAGGAAGCCGAGTACGAAGTGGGCCTGTGGTTCGACAAGACCGAGCTGTTCGAGTACCGCAGCCAGGCCGAAGCGTTCAACTGGTAAACCTTCAGGAACGTATGGTTGTGACAATCTGCACACAATAGTGTGCAGATTGTCACAACCATACAATTTTAGCCACCCAGCTTGAACCTCATTTAGGGTGATATGTGACGATTTAGGGGCCCGGTCGGCCGACCTACTGGTGGGCGAGGTTGGGCGCGCCCTTCCGCAGCACGAACTTCTGGATCTTGCCGGTCGCGGTCTTGGGCAGCTCGGTGACGATGGTGACGGCCCGCGGCGCCTTAAAGTGGGCCAGGCGCTCCCGGACGAACACGATGAGCTCCGCCTCGCTGGCGCTGGCGCCGTCGCGGAGCACGACGAACGCGTGCGGGGTTTCTCCCCACTTCTCGTCCGGCAGGCCCACGATCGCGACCTCCTGCACGGCCGGGTGACGGAGCAGCACTCCTTCCACCTCGACCGAGGAGATGTTCTCGCCGCCGCTGATGATGACGTCCTTGAGCCGGTCGCGGATTTCCGCGTAGCCGTCCGGATGCACCACCGCCGCATCACCGGTATGGAACCAGCCGTCGCCCATCGCGCGCTCGGTCGCCTCCGGGTCGTGGTAGTAGCCCTCCATGACCACATTGCCGCGGACGACGATCTCGCCCGGCGTCTGCCCGTCGGCGGGCACCTCGGTGCCATCGGTGTCCACCACCCGCAGCTCGCCCGACGTGAGCAGTTCGACTCCCTGCCGGGCCTTGATGACGGCGCGGTCGGCGAGCGCCAGGTCCTCGTGCTCAGGCAGCGGGGCGCAGACCGTGATGAAGGGCGCCGTCTCGGTCAGCCCGTAGGCCTGCGTGACCACCCAGCCGAACTCTCCTTCCAGCCGCTCGATCGTGGCCGCCGCGGGCGGGGCCCCGGCCGTGACGACGTGCACCCCGGGCGGCACCTCGCCGCGCACCGAGGCCGGGGCGTTAGCCAGCGAGATGAGAACGGTCGGAGCCGCGCACAGCCGGGTGACCTTTTCGTCCCTGATCAGCTCGAAGATGGTCGCCGGGTCAACCTTGCGCAGGCAGATGTGGGTGCCCGCGGCCGCCGTTACGGTCCAGGTGTAGGTCCAGCCGTTGGCGTGGAACATCGGCAGCGTCCACAGGTACCGCTCACCCACAGCTATGGGCATGTGCAGCAGGGTGCCGATGGTGTTCATCGCGGCGTTCCGGTGGGTGATCATCACGCCCTTCGGGCGCGCGGTCGTGCCGCTGGTGTAGTTGATCGAGAGCAGGTCCCGCTCGCTGATCTCGGGCCGGGTGAAGTCCGGGCCGGTTTTTGGGTCCGCGGTGATGGCCGCCTCGTAGTCGACCCAGCCATCTCCGGTGCCTTCGAA
Organism: Actinomycetota bacterium; assembly: GCA_003168295.1. The sequence goes on along the minus strand of PMST01000637.1, from coordinate 8,145 downwards.
GGCCACGAAATGCTTCACGTCCGGCATCTGGTCGCGGACGCCGTCCACGGCCGCGAGGTACTCGCGGGCCACGCAGACCACCGTGGCGCCCGAGTGGTTCACGATGTAGACGAAGTCTTCCGGGGTCAGCCGGTAGTTGATCGGCACCAGAACGGCTCCGATCTGCGGTACCGCGTAGAACGCCTCGAGCTGCGCGTGCGTGTTCGGTGCGATCGTGGCGACGCGGTCGCCCTGGTTCACCCCCAGTCCCTGCAGCGCCGAAGACCAGCGGTCGCAGCGGTCAAAGAACTGCGTGTAAGTCAGGCGGAGGGCGCCGTCGACGACCGCCTCACGGTCACCATGCAGCCGACGGGTCCGACGGGCGAAGTCAAGCGGCGAGAGAGGTGTTTCCATACCCCAATTGTGTCAGCCCGCCGCGATTCTGGCAGCGCCGAAGGCTCGGCAGCCGCCGACCACGCACGGGTCAGCCGCCGACCACGCAGGGTGAGCTGGCGGGCGAATAACGCTCGCAGACGCCGCCTGGATTCTGGAAGATGCCGATCGAAGGGAGCGCGGCGCCTTCGAAGTTGAACAGGGTGAGGTTGGTGTTCGGCGAGCCGACGCCCGCCCCCGGCTCCCACGGGACGCCGGGGATCCAGTCAGGCGCCCAGTAGAACAGCCGGCCGCCGAGCCCGTCGGGTACCTGGGCGAGGATGGACAGCTCGTCGGTGACGAAGGACAGCTGGCCGCCCGGGCTCGCCGGGTAGCCGGGATCGAGCTGGCTCGTCTCCCAGGCGAAGTCGCCGGTGCTGTCGCCGACCGGGGAGTTGCCGTTGGCCAGCGTCCACGGGTACTGGGTTTCCGCCAGGACGATCGGCTTACCGAACTGCGTGGCCAGGTTGTCGACGTTCGCGCGCATATCGGAGATCGGCCCGTCGCCGAGGATCGAGTAGTAAGAAAGGCCGATCACGTCGAACGGAACGCCGTAGGACTCGNNTGCCGGCCTCGGCGCCCGCGACGCCCGCCTTGAGCAGCTGCGCCAGGTTGCCCCAGCCGCCGCAGCTGGTGGCGGAGGCGGAAGGGCTGCTGTCGTCCAGCGTGAGGCCGAGGTCGGTGAGGGACCTGACCTGGCCGAGGTCAACGTCAAGCGTCCCGGTCCAGCCCGACGTGCACCAGTCGGTGCCCGCGTCGCCGTCGATCGCGTTCGACGCCGGCCTGCGGCACCTGCGCTGAGCGATCGAATGAGAGGGAGATCACAACAGTTACCACGCCGTGATAACTCCCTGATCTGCACTGGCTACGAAAAGTGCCAATTGGCTGTGACCGCGATCACAGTCAATGCCGGCAACCCGGCGCCGGGTTTCTCGTCCAAGTGCTGCGCGGCAGGGGGATATTTCTGGCATTCTGAGCGCCAGCGGTACTTGCGCGAGGCGAGCCATGCGGCGCATTAGGTCAGGTGCAGCGGGCTGGCGGCGCAGCGGTTTACCGCGTGGGCTCGCAGCTAGTGTGCCGTGGCAACTTCGATTCGGCACCTGGCATCAGGCGGGTATGGCCGGACGAAGGGATTGCCTTGTCGCAACACCGCACTGGGGCACGTAGCAGTCGGCGTAAACGGGGCTTGTTCCGACGTTTTGGCATTGTCTTTCCGGCCGCCGTGATCGCGGCCATCGCGGTTATCGGGGTAGCGGTGGGCGCGGTGGTTTTCGCGCCCGGATCGGGTGCCTTCAGTGCCGCCGAGGCCATTGAGGCGGTGCCGGGGAGCCACACCATGGCCCTGCTCGAGTCCGAGCGCGAGCAGTTGATCGCGATGACCGCCGCGGCCCGCACGCTGACCGTGGTGGCCAAGCCCAAGCTGGCCTCGCCCGCCCAGCTCGCGGCGGCCAACCCGTCGACCGGCGGCGGTACCGGCTCCGGAACCGGGGGTGGCGGCGGAGTCATCTTCGTCACATCCAGCCCCCCGGACCCGGGCACCGCGCAGTCCATCGCCTACAACATGATGGCCAGCTTCGGCTTCAGCCCGGAGACTTATTTCGGCTGCCTGAAAGACATCTGGAACCGGGAGAGCGGCTGGGTGTACGACGCGGAGAACGCCAGCGGCGCGTACGGCATCCCGCAGGCGCTGCCGGGAAGCAAGATGGCCAGCGCCGGAGCGGACTGGCAGACGGACCCGGCGACCCAGATCAGGTGGGGCCTCGGCTACATCAAGGACATCTACGGAAATCCGTGTAGCGCCTGGGCTTTCGAGGAAGCCAACGGCTACTACTGACCGTAAATCGCCCACACCACATGCAGCGCCTTGTGACAGGTTTAATACGTGGCGTTAGCGAGCATTAACCGCGTGCTGACCTGAACCGGCCGGCAGGTGACGCAATGATGGGGGTTAAGGCGCCCGATGTCATACTTCGTGAGAAGTTTTGGCTCGTGTGTGAGTCTCATCATAGAAATTGTCCGTGCTGTTCGCTAAACGGTGAAACCGTAGGTAGACGGGGCAATTTCCGGTCAGCGACGGATGGATTACGGACGGTGGTGATCTAGCTCACACCGATTTCGGTCACTGAACGCATTGTTGTCAGGCATGGTAGATATCCGACAGCACCCCGCTCGTGGGATGGCAACCTAGAGTTAGCCCGGCGCCCTGACCCGCGCCACGTCTCCGCGCAGATGCCTGCCGCCGTGATGGTGGCAGTTGCGATCAAGGGTGAAACAGATCGCGTGACGCGAGCCACCGAAAGGCCCCTTTGTCACGGCATCGGAAAATTCAATTCGGTCGAACCAAGGCCATCCTCGTCGCGGCCGGCGCGCTCTCTCTCGCCACCGCCGCGTCGGCGACGGCCACCACAACCACATGGACATCAGGCTCCGCCGGACACCTCAGCCCGTCCGGGTCCGCGCAAGCCACCGGACTCATCGTCAGCCGTGCCCCCGGCGTTAACGGGGTGCTGCGGCTGACCGGCACCGACCAGCTAACCCCGCCGCAGGCCGACGTCGCCTACCAGCTAACCAGCGTTACCTTCGCGCAGCGGGCGTCCCAGGTCCGCGCCGCCCAGGTGCACTACGCGGTCGCACAATGGATCGCGGCACAGAAGCGGGCCGCGAAGCAGGCCGCCGCGGCCCGAACCGCAGCTGCTGCTGCTGCCACCGCTGTCGCGGCACCCACGGCCACCGTCGGCGCCACGGCCACCGCGATTCAGTCTGCGGCCCCGTCCGCCTCGCCGCAGCCGACGGCCACCGCGGCCGCCGTGGCCCGCTCCGGCTCGCCGGAGCAGATGGCCGAGGCGATGCTCGGTTCATTCGGCTGGTCATCCAGCCAGTTCGCCTGCCTGGACCCCTTGTGGGCCGAGGAAAGCCGCTGGAGCGTGACCGCCGAGAACCCCTCCGGCGCCTACGGCATCCCGCAGGCGCTGCCCGGAGACAAGATGGCCAGCGCCGGACCGGACTGGCAGACCAGTGCGGCGACGCAGATCAAGTGGGGCCTGGAGTACATCAAGGACACCTACGGGTCCCCCTGCGCAGCCTGGGCTCACGAACAGGCCACCGGCTGGTACTAGATCCTTTGCCAAGCCGAGACGGTGATCGTGGATCGCTACCTCCCCTCCGCGGGTAGTAGCGATCCACGATCATTGAGCGACCAGCATCCGAAGGTGTACGGCCGGAGCCAGCGAGCCCGGCGGACCCGGTTACGTCATCGGGTGGCCCGGCTACGTCATCGGGTTGAAGGTCTCCATCTCCTCGTCGAAGACCGGCCGCATCTGGTTCCACTCGCTGACCGGCGCGGTCATGTACAGCGCGTAGGACTGCGGACCCGCCGAAGTCTGCGCGACATACAGCAGGTCGATAGCCTCCTGCTGGACGCCCGCGTCATCCCAGGTGAACTTCCAGTAGGACCCCGGCTGGCCGCGGATCGTCAGCCGGGCCAGCCCCAGTTGCTTGTAACCGGGGAAGCGGGTCTGGGACTGATTCCTGATGTACGTCGCTTCTGCCAGCATGTCATTCATGTGGGTATGCGGCGTCAGGTCCACGAGCAGGTTCACGTTCGCCAGCGTGGGGTCGCGTAGATACGTCTGATAGCCGCTGGTGGACGACTTCCAGCTGGTCGGCGCGGCCAGGCTGAAGCCGGCCGTCTCGTTGGCCGCGGCCGGCTGGGACGAGGTCGCGTAGCCTGCTGGCAGCGTTCCCGTGGACTGCTTGTTGATCGCATCGACGATCTGCAGGGTGGACGGCGGGAGCGTGTTCGTCGACGTCGACGAGGAAGATGACGATGACCCCGTGCCGTGCGCCGCGGCGGTGTCATTGTGATGGATCAGCAAGACGACGGCCGCGCCCGCGCCCGCGCCGATTACGGCCAGCACCACCAGGGCGATCTTCCACCACAGGCCGGACCGCTCGCGTCGGCCCGGCGTGTACCCCGGCTGGGCGCCCGACCAGGGCACGGAACCCGCGCCAGGCTGGGACGCGGAGCCGGGCTGCGACGCGGAGCCAGGGTACGACGCGGAGCCGGGCTGGGACGCGGACCCAGGCTGGGGACCGGGGCCATAACCGAGCGGAGCCGGGTATTCGGAGCCAGGCCACTGCGTCGAGCCGGAGCCCGGTGCCGGGCCGGAGCCGGGCGGAGCCGCCGGGCCGGACCGAGGCGAAGGGTCGTACCAGGACGAGAAATCTGGCGCCGGCGCCTCGGGCCGGGCCGAGGACCCGTACCGCCCCGCGTCGCCCATGACCGGAACCGGCGCGGTCGGCGCGGTCGGGCCGGGGGTCTGCTGGCCACCTGGCGGACCGGTACTGGCCGACCCTAGGCCGGATGGCTCCCGCGAGATCGTCTGCTCGGCCGAGGCGACATCCAGTGCCGTCTCGCTCGGCTGGGGCACCCAGGGCGGGGCCGCCGACGCCGGAACCGGACCGGGCTGGCCCGCGCCGGGCTCGGACGCACCGGCCTGGCCCGCGCCGGGCTGGCCCGCACCGGACAGGGGCGCACCGGACAGGGGCGCACCGGGCCGTGACGCACCGGGCTGGCCCGCACCGAGCCGGGACGCACCGGGCTGGGACGGTTTCGGCGGTGACGCGGACAGAGCGGTCGGCACGTAGCCGGTCGGCGTGCCGCCGGTCCGGTCGGCTAGCTGCGGCAGCACCTCGGTGATCATCCGCGCGGCCGTCCCCGCGTCCGGCCGGTCACTGGGCTCACGGCGCAGCAGCGCGGCGATCACAGGTGCCAGCGCGCCCGCGGTCGCTGCCCCGGGGGCGTCTTCGTTGATGATGGCGGACATCGTGGTGAGCGCCCCGCCGCGCTGCTCGAAGGGGCCGTGCCCTTCGACGGCCGCGAACAGGGTCGCGCCGAGTGACCACAGGTCGGACGCGGGGGAGGCGTCTTCGCCGCGGATCCGCTCGGGTGCGGTGAACCCGGGCGAGCCCATCACCATGCCGGTCTGGGTGAGCTTGGGGTCGTCGGCGAAGGTGGCGATGCCGAAGTCGGTGAGCACGGCCCGGTCGTCCGGGCCGAGCAGGACGTTGCTCGGCTTGACGTCCCGGTGCATCACCCCGGCGGCGTGCGCGACGGTCAGCGCGGAGAGCAGCTGGCGGCCGATCTCGGCGGTCCGCCGCGGCGACAGCGGACCTGACGCCGCGAGCACCTGGTCCAGGGACTGCGCGTTGATCAGCTGCATGACGATCCAGGGGCGGCCTTCGTCCTCGGCCACGTCGTAGACGGTCACCACCGCCGGGTGGTTGAGCCGGGCCGCGGTCTTGGCCTCGCGCAGCGTCCGCTGGTAGGCCTGCGCCCGCTCTTCGTCGGTGAGGGTGTCGGCTATCTGGACTTCCTTGACCGCGACATCGCGGTCAAGGAGCTGATCGCGGGCACGCCACACAACCCCCATGGCACCGCGGCCGATGGGGGCCTGCAGACGGTAGCGCCCGGCGATGACTCGCCCGGTGTCCGCCAAAGGGTGCATAGGCGGACCATACACGGTGTTCGCTGAAAGGTCTCTGGCAGACGGCTAAGCATTGATTAAGTGTCACCAGACTGTGCTCTGTGATTCTCCGGCCCTTCGGCTCACTCGCCTTCGGCTCGCTTGGCGTGCGTCATCGCCAGCACATCCAGGGCCGCGTCGAGCTGCGCCTCGGTGATGTCGCCGCGTGAGACGTAGCCCCGGGAAAGCACGATCGAGCGGATGGTCTCACCGGTCTCCAGCGCCTCGTGCGCCACCTGCGCCGCGGCTTCGTATCCGATAAACCTGTTCAGCGCGGTGACGATGACCGGCGACGACTCGGCCAGCTGCCGCATCCGTTCGGCAAAAGGACTGATCCCGGCCACGCAGCGGTCGGCCAGCAGCGGCACTACCGCCGTCAGCAGCCGGGCCGAGGCAAGCAGGTTGCGCGCGATCACCGGCATCATGACGTTCAGCTCGAAATTGCCCGCCGCCCCGCCGAACGCCACCGCCGCGTCGTTCCCGATCACCTGCGTGCACACCTGGCACACCGCCTCGCAGATGACCGGGTTGACCTTGCCCGGCATGATCGACGAACCCGGTTGCAGGTCCGGGATCGAGATCTCGCCCAGCCCGGCCCGCGGCCCCGACCCCATCCAGCGCAGGTCGTTGCAGATCTTGTACAGGCTGACCGCGGTGACCCGCAAAACGCCGCTGGCTTCCACCAGCGCGTCCCGCGCCCCGGCCGCCTCGAAGTGGTTCCGCGCCTGCGTCAGCGGCAGTTTCATGGATGAGGCCAGCCGCTCGTTCACCCGGCGCGCGAATCCGGGTGGCGCGTTGAGCCCGGTTCCGGTGGCCGTCCCCCCGAGAGGCAGTTCACCTAGCCGGGGAAGGATCGCCACCGTCCGTTCCGCATCATGACGAATGGCCGCCGCGTAGCCGCCGAACTCCTGGCCCAAAGTCACCGGCACCGCGTCCATCAGGTGGGTGCGGCCGACCTTGACCACGGTGGCGAACTCCGCCGCCTTGGCCTCGAACGCCGCCGCGAGGTGGTCAAGCGCCGGGATCAGCTCGAGCGCCAGCAGCCTGGTGGCGGCCAGGTGGATCGCCGACGGGAACACGTCGTTGGAGGACTGGGACGCGTTGACGTGGTCGTTCGGATGCACCGGTCGCCCGAGTCGGCGAGAAGCCAGCGTCGCGATAACCTCGTTGGCGTTCATGTTGCTCGAGGTTCCCGACCCGGTCTGGAACACGTCGACCGGGAACTCCCCGTCGTACTCCCCCCGCGCCACCGCGGCGGCCGCGTCATGAATCGCGTCCGCCATGTCCGCGTCGAGCACGCCAAGCTCCGCGTTGACCCGGGCCGCGGTGCCCTTGATCGCGCCGAGCGCCCCGATCATGTTCCGGCCGATGCGCTCCCCCGACACCGGGAAGTTCTCCACCGCCCGCTGCGTCTGCGCCCCCCACAGCGCGTCGGCGGGCACGAGCACTTCCCCCATCGAGTCGTGCTCAACCCGGGTAGTCATGGGTGGGGTCCGATGCTCAGGACCGGGCCGGAGGGGTCGGTGAAGAAGTCGTTGCCCTTGTCGTCGACCACGATGAATGCGGGGAAGTCGCGGACCTCGATCTGCCACACCGCTTCCATCCCGAGCTCCTCGTACTCGAGCACGGAAACCCGGGTGATGCAGTCCTGGGCCAACCGGGCCGCCGCGCCGCCGATAGAGCCGAGGTAGAACCCGCCGTACTGCTTGCAGGCCGCGGTCACCGCGGCCGAGCGGTTCCCCTTGGCCAGCATGACCAGCGACCCGCCCGCCGCCTGGAACCGGTCCACGTACGAATCCATCCGGCCCGCCGTCGTCGGCCCGAACGACCCGGACGGGTAGCCTTCCGGCGTCTTGGCCGGGCCCGCGTAGTAGACCGGATGGTCGCGCAAATACGAAGGCATGGGCTCGCCCGCGTCCAGCCGTTCGGCGATCTTGGCGTGCGCGATGTCCCGGGCGACGACCAGCGACCCGGTCAGCGACACCCGGGTCCGCACCGGGTATTTCGTCAGCTCGGCGCGGATGGCGTCCATGGGCTGGTTCAGGTCGATGGCGACCACCTCACCCTCGTCCTCGATGCCCGACGGGTCCGGCAGGTACTGTGCCGGGTCGGTCTCCAGCTGCTCGAGGAACACCCCGTCGGCGGTGATCTTCCCCAGCGCCTGCCGGTCCGCCGAACACGACACCGCGATCGCGACCGGGCAGGACGC
>PMST01000456.1 GCA_003168295.1 Actinomycetota bacterium | reverse complement strand
CGCGTTACGGTGCTCATGCCGCCTGGTGTGCTCCCGCTGTCCAGCCTGGCCGGTTACCTGCCGCCGCTGCGGCTGTCGCCGGTAGGCAGTTAAGAATTTCTTTTGCGTGCGCGAGGATAAAGTGAAATGTACTTCGGTCAAGTATACTTCGGCTATGTATGATTCACTAGATGAGATACCGCCTAAGCCGTCGCACCTGTTCGACCGGGACGCCGAATGGGCAGGGCTGGCCGCCTTCGCGGCCGATGCCCGGCCTGGCGCCACGCTGGGTGTGGTGAGCGGGCGGCGCCGGCAGGGTAAGAGCTATCTGCTCCAGGGGCTGGCGACTGCTCTGGGCGGAATCTACTTCCCGGCCCTGGAGCTGACCGAGACGGTCTCGCTCCGGTTGTTCGCCGACGAGCTGATCCGTTTCAGCGGGTCGCCGGTCCCGCCGTTCCGGGACTGGCTTGACGCCATCCCGTACCTGTTCCGGCTGGCCGGGGATCGTGTCGTCCCGGTGGTCATTGATGAGTTCCCCTTCCTGGTCAAGGCGTCACCCGGCCTGCCGTCCATTATCCAGCGGGAGCTTGGCCCGGGCGGAAGCGGATCAGCGAGCCGCACGCGGCTCCTGCTGTGCGGCTCAGCCATGTCAGTGATGGGCGGGCTGCTTTCCGGGTCGGCGCCGCTGCGGGGGCGGGCGGGCTTCGAGCTGATCGTCCACCCCTTTGGCTACCGGGACGCCGCACGGTTCTGGGACATTACCGACCCCAAGCTGGCCGTGCTCGTGCATTCAGTGGTCGGCGGAACTCCCGCTTACCGGCGGGAGCTCCTGCGCGAAGACACCCCCGCCGGCCTCGCTGACTTTGACCCCTGGGTGATCCGGACCGTGCTGAATCCGCAGACCCCGCTCTTCCGGGAAGCCCGCTACCTGCTCGCCGAGGAGACCGAGATCCGCGACCCGTCGCTATATCATTCTGTGCTCGCGGCCGTCGCCGAGGGAAATAACACCTCCGGCGGAATCGCCAGTTATATCGGCCGGAAGTCCAACGAGGTCGCCCATCCCCTCCGGGTCCTGGAGGACTCCCGGCTGCTGATCAAGGAACCCGACCTGTTCAGATCGGGACGGGCGAGGTACCGCATCGCCGAGCCGCTCATCACCTTCTACCAGGCCATCATGAGCCGGGAATGGGCACGTCTCGAACTCGGCGGCGGATCAGCCGTCTGGTCCGGAGCCCGCGCACGTTTCCTGTCCCAGGTAACGGGACCGCATTTCGAAGCGGTCTGCCGCGACTACGCGATCGCGGCCGATCCCGCAGTCTTCGGCGGCCCGCCCGAGGAGGTAGGGTCCGGCGTGGTCTCAGACCCGGCCAACCGGACCCAGATCCAGATCGACGTCGCGGTGCTCGCGCCGGCCCAGCACGGCCGGCCGCGCAAGATTCTTTCCCTCGGCGAGGTGAAGTGGGACCAGGTTATGGACCTGCACCACGTCGAGCGACTGCGCCGTGCCCGGGCCCTGCTCGCCGTCAAGGGATTCGACACCCAGGACACCGTGCTTACCTGCTATTCCGGTGCGGGCTTCGACCGCGAACTGCAAGCCGGCCAGCGCCACAACATCCATCTCGTCGGCCTAGACCAGCTCTACCCGGATTAGCGTCCTGGTCAGGACGCGCCTGCGCATCTGCAGGCGCGGCTCCCCCGGCTCGGTGACGTGCCGGCCTTGCTGGGGAAGTAGCCCGCTGGACCGAGCCCCGCCAGGTACCTTCGGCCTTAGGTGGTCCTTAAAGAGCAACGGAGGCGAGTTCTGGTGAAGCCGGTACTGGAGGGCACAGTCGCGCTGGTAACCGGGGCTTCGAGCGGCATCGGCGCGGCCACGGCCGCCGCGCTCGCCGCTCAGGGCGCGGCTGTGGCGCTGGCGGCGCGGCGCAGGGACAGGCTGGAGGCGCTCGCCGCCGGTATCCGCGACCAGGGCGGTACCGCGCTGGTGCTGGAGTCTGACGTCACCGACGAGAATCAGGCGACGGACGCGGTTGCGCGCACGGTCGCCGAACTGGGACGTCTGGACACGCTCATCAACAACGCCGGCGTGATGCTGCTCGGCCCGGTGGTCGGCGCGCCGCTGTCAGAGTGGCAGCAGATGGTCGAACTCAACGTGCTCGGCCTGCTCTACTGCGCGCACGCCGCCCTGCCCCATCTGCTGCGCGCCGCCGAAGACGGCCCGCGCGAGGTCGCCGACATGGTGAACATCAGCTCGGTGGCGGGCCGGGTGGCCCGCAACGGCAACGGCGTCTACTCCCTGACCAAGCATGGCGTCGGCGCGTTCAGCGAGNNCGAGTCCCTGCGCCAGGAGGTGACCAAGCGCTACGTACGCGTTTCACTGGTCGAGCCGGGTGCGACTGCGACGGAGCTGGTCAGCCACAACCGGCCCGAGGTGCTCGACAGCATACGAAACCAGCTCGGGCAGACGATGCAGGCCGAGGACATCGCCGACGCGATCAGCTACATCGTGACCCGGCCGCGGCACGTCACGGTGAATGAGATGCTGATCCGCCCGACCGAGCAGGAGCGATAGCCCGGTACCGCGGGGCGCCCCACCAGGGCGTCAGAAGGACCGGCCCGGGTTGAGGATGCCGGCCGGGTCCAGCGCCGTTTTGATCGCCTGATGCACGGCCAGCGACTCGGGTCCGAGCTGCTGCCGCAGCCAGGCCCGCTTGAGCACCCCGACGCCGTGCTCACCGGTGATGGTCCCGCCGAGCCGGCGCGCGTGATCGCATAGCCGCTCGCCCACCGCCATGGCCCGGGTGATGGTGTCGGCGCTAAGGTCAGGCAGCATCAGCGTCGGATGCAGGTTCCCGTCGCCGGCGTGCGCCACGGTCGCGATGGGAATGCCGCTGTCCGCGCTCACCTCCTGAACGGCCGCGAGCATCGCCGCGAGCTGCCCGGGCGGGACGCAGACGTCATCGATGACTGTCGGCCCGGCGGCCATGACCGCCGTGCCGGCCAGCCGGCGCGCCTCTAGGAGCAGGTCCGATTCCTCGGCCGTCGTCGCCTGGACCACGAGGTCGGCGCCTGCCTTCTCGCAGCACTGCGTCATCCGGCGGACGTCATCGTCCGCGGCGGCGCCGTCGGCTTGGCCAATGAGCAACCCGGCGGCCGTGCGGTCCAGATCCATCCGGCGGTAGTCCTCGATCACGTTGACCGTGGCCCGGTCGATGAGCTCGAGCATGCTGGGCACCACCCCGCTGGCGCCGATGGCGTCCACCGCGTGGCCGATTCCCTCCAGATCGGGAAACGACGCCACGAACGTCACCGGGTCGCGCGGCGGGCGCGGGCGGATCCGAAGTGTGGCCGACGTGATCACGCCGAGGGTCCCTTCCGACCCGATGAACAGCGAGGTGAGGTCGTATCCGGCGACGTCCTTCCGCGCGCCGCTGCCGGTGCGCAGGACGGTGCCGTCGGCCAGGACGACCTCCAGGCCGAGCGCCGAATCCCTGGTCACGCCGTATTTGACACACCGCATGCCGCCGGCGTTGGTGGCGAGGTTGCCGCCGATCGTGCAGATCTCGAAGCTGCCGGGATCGGGCGGGTAGAACATCCCGGCCGCCGCGGCGGCCCGGCCCAGGTCGGCGTTGAGCACCCCGGCTTCGACGACGGCGCACTGATGCGCGGCGTTAACCTCGCGGATGGCGGTGAGCCGCTCCAGGCTGAGCATCAGACAGCCGTCGATCGCGTTCGCGCCGCCGGAAAGCCCGGTGCCCGCGCCGCGGGGCACGACGGGAATCGCGTTCTCGGTCGCCCACCGCAGCGTGCTGCTCACCTCGGCGACCGTGCCGGGACGGACGACGGCTCGCGGCCGGCCCGCGGGAACGGTGGCCGCGCGGTCGCGGCGGTAGCCCTCGATTATCCCGTCATCGGTCACGACGGCGCCAGGAGACAGCCGTCGCGTCAGCTGTGGAAGATCGTCGCTCATCGTCCCTGCCTGATCGGAGTCATGGTCCAGGCTAAACGTTCGGCCGGCCGGGGCATTGGCCACGCCGGTACGCGGGACCGGGTCGCTGGCCCGGCTCCGGAGTACGCGCGTTACGGTTCGTTCGTGTCCTTCGAAGACCCGGATGGCAACGGCTGGCTGGTCCTTCAGATCAGCACCCGCCTGCCGGGCCGGTGACGGACGGCCAGAGCCCATAAGGGAGGCGGACAGGATGAACGACACGCTCAGTTATCAGAGGATGGGGACGGCGGCCCGCGGCCAGGCGCATGCCCTGTTCGCGCAGACGATGGCCTACGTCGCGGCCACCGCCGCGTTGTTCGCGCTCGGCGCCTGGGCGGGCCACAACCTGACCGGCGGCGTGGGCATCGTCGCGTTCATCGCGGCCTTCGCCTGCCTGATCGGCATGCGGTTCGCCGCGCGCAGGTCCCAGGAGCTGACCGTCGGGCTGCTGGCCGCGTTCGGCCTGCTGATCGGGATCGCGGTGGCGCCCACCATCGCCTACTACGGCAGCATGGACCCGCGGGCGCTGTGGGAAGCGGGCGGGGCGACCGCGCTGTTCATGGCCGGGTTCGGCGCGGCGGGCTACGCCACCCGGCGCGACCTGACCGCGATCGCCCGGGTCGCCTTCTGGGCCCTGCTGGCCCTGATCGTGGCCGGTATCGTGCTGATCTTCGTGCACATCCCCGGGGCCGATCTGGCCTACTCGGCGCTCGGCCTGGTCATCTTCGCCGTGTTCACCATGTTCGACTTCCAGCGGCTGCGCACCAGCAAAGACATCACCTCCGCGCCGTTCCTGGCCGCGTCGATCTTCCTGGACCTGCTGAACGTGTTCCTGTTCTTCCTGGAGATCTTCTCCGGCTCGCAGGAGCGGTGATGGCTATTCTGGCGCTGAAGGCCTGGCCCTGACTGGAGGCTCGCCATGCGCATCAGAAAGCACCCGCTGACCCCCCTGGCCGCCGTCGCCGCCGGCCTGCTGGCCGGCGCGGTGGGCACCGTCGGGCTGGACGCCGTGCATTACCTGAAGTACCGCCGTGAGGGCGGCACCGAGAGCCCGCTGGCCTGGGAATTCGCGCCGGTCGACAGCTGGGAGACAGCGCCTGACCCGGGGCAGGTCGCCCGCCGCGTGATCGAGGGCTTCACCCAGCGTAAGCTCCCCGACCGCTGGGCCTGGCCGATCAGCACCGCCGCGCACTGGGCCTACGGATCGTCCGCCGCGGCCATGTACGGCGTGGTGGCCGGCTCGGCCCGCAGGCCGCGCCCGGCGTACGGCCTGCCCTTCGGCGCCACCGTCTGGGCCAGCGGCTACGTCGTGCTCCCGCAAGCCGGGCTGTACCAGCCCATCTGGAAGTACGACGCGAAGACCCTGGCCTGGGACCTGAGCGCGCACCTCGCCTACGGCGCGGGCACCGGAACCACGTTCTGGCTGCTGACCAAGATCATCTGACCGAACGGGCCGTCGTGCGTGCCCTCGCTCAGGTGAACAGGGTGTCAGGTGAACAGGGTGTCACCCCAGTGCTGGCCGGGGCGCAGGCCCGGCGGGCAGGCGAATACGGCGCTGCCGGTGTGCTGGATGTATTCGTTCAGCGAATCGTCGGCCAGGGCGGTCTGCAGCCGGATGAACTGGGCGGGATCCTTCATGAAGGCGATGAAGAACAGGCCCCCGAGCAGGGTGCCGGCCTGCGGGTCGATGCCGTCGGTGAAGGAGTAACCGCGGCGCAGGATCCGGGTTCCGCCGTTGCGCTCGAAGCTGGCCAGGCGGACGTGCGCGTGAGCGGGGATGGCCGGCTGACCGCCGGATCCGGTGGCGGCGAAGTCGGGGGCGGTGAACTCGGTCCCACCGGATAGCGGGGCACCGGAGACCTTGGCCCGGCCGATAACGTTCTCCTGGTCCTGGAGGTAGTCGCGGTCCCAGTTCTCCACGAAGATGCGGATCTTGCGGGCGATGAGGTAGCTGCCGCCGCGCAGCCACGGGTGGTCGGTTTCGGGGCCCACCCAGACGTAGCCGTCCATAAGCTCGGCCTGCTCGGCCTTGATGTTGCGGGTGCCATCCTTAAATCCGAGCAGGTTACGCGGTGTCTGCTGCCCGGTGGTGGTGGCGGAGGTGCGGCCGAAACCGAGCTCCATCCAGTGGTGCTCGACGACGCCCATGCCGATCCTGGCCAGGTTCCGTACGGCGTGGAAGGCCACGAGCGGATCGTCGGAGCAGGCCTGGACACATAGATCCCCGCCGGTGTAGTCGGGGTCGGGGTTCTCGTTCGGCAGCGGCGGCAGCTGGGCCAGCGCGGCAGGCTTGCGGGCGGCCAGGCCGAACCTGTGGTCGAACAGCGACGGACCGTAGCCGAGGGTGATGGTCAGCCGGGAGACGGCCGAGCCGACGGCCTCGCCGGTGTCGACCGGCGGTGCGTAGGGCTGGGTGTCCTCGCCCACGGGTTCCCCGACGGTCATCCGCGCGGCCGCGGTCGTCCACTCGCGCAGCAGGTCACGGACGTCAGCGCGGGTCGCGCCGGGAACGACGCTGAGCGTGCCGAACGCGAGCCGGTCCTGGGCCGGGGTGGCGATGCCGGCCTGGTGTGATCCGTAAAACGCGACGGCCTGGTCGTTGCCGCCTCCCGCGCCGCCGGCGGGACCAGCCGGCGTGCTCGCCGGTCGGCCGAAGTAGCCGCCCAGGCCGCCCGCCAGGACGCCGGCGCCGGCGGCTCCTGCGCCGGCGAGCAGCCGCCGCCGGGACGGATTCCCCGCCTGACCGTTATCAACCGACTTTCACCGACAGCTGGGACAGGGACTCGGCCAGCGCGTTGACCGCGGCGGACAGCTGCCGGCGCTGGGCGTCAAGGACGGTGGAGTACTCGACGTAGCCGGTGTCGTCGTAGCCGGGGCTGGCCAGGTACTTGGCCAGTTGCTGGCCGATCGCGGCGTTCCGGTGGTTGATCTGGGTCAGCAGGCCCGGGGCTTGGTGCTGCAGGTAGGGCTGCAGCAGGCTGACCACCTCCATGGCTCCGTCGACGTTGGCCGCCAAAACGGGGAAATCGGTGTTGGAGTAGCGCTCTTCCTCGCCGGTGATTTTCGCCGTGGCGGCCTCGTTGATGAGGTCGGTGGCGCCGCTGGCCATCTCCAGCGGGTTGTACTGCGCGCTGCGCACCAGCGTCAGCAGCTGCTGTTCGTTGCGGACCAGCCCCGCGCACAGCTTCGGCGCTCCGGCCAGGGTGTTGTCCGCCCAGATCAGCTGCTCGATCTTGTGGAACCCGATGAACTGGGACGCCACCGTGACCGGGTTCTCCCACCGGCCGTCGATGTCGGTGTCCAGGCTGCCCCAGATCTCGGCCACCGGCTCGATCCGCTCGTAGTAGATCCGGGCCTGCGGGTAGAGCACCTTGGCCTGGCTCATGTTCCCGGCATCGATCGCCTGGCAGAAGGCCTGGGTGTGGCGGACCAGGTCGGCCGTGTTCTGGTCGACGTAGCCGGAGTAGCTCTTGACGGCGGCGGCGAGCTGCGGGTTGGACGGCCAGGACGGCCCGGCGGCCTTCCCCGTGACGGTGAGGTCCCAGTGCTGCTTGGCGGCGCCTGGGCAGTTGATCTTGTAGCTGCCCGGCTGGAGGTCCAGGGAGAAGCCGCCGGACAGGCCGGGGGTGAGGTTCTCCTGCTCGCCCAGGATCTTGGCCAGGTCCGAGGTGCGCAGCTCGGCTTCCGACACCGTGCCGGCATCGGAGTTGGACACGGTGAAGTCGACCTCGCCCGCGGGGATCCTGGCCGGGCTGGGCGCGCAGCCCTGCGGCGTGAGGGTGATCGTGACCGTGCTGGCCTGGGCCGAGCCCGGCGCGGACGCCGTCGACCCGTGCGGGCTGGAACAGCCGGCCGCGGCTAGCACGAGCCCGGCCGCGACCGCGCTCGCGATGATGTGGCGTGGCCTGCTGTTAGCGGCGGTGCGCATACCGGCCGGCTCCTTCGTTTGTGGTGTTTGCCGCTAGGGCGCCCCGCGCGGGCCAGGCCACGATGATCATCATCGGGACCAGGTAGGCGAGCCAGACGATCACCTCGATCCACACCGGGTAGGGCTGGATCCCCAGCACGCCGGTCAGCAGCGA
>PMST01000531.1:7494-32541 GCA_003168295.1 Actinomycetota bacterium | reverse complement strand
TGGGCATCGCCATCGAATTCTGCCCGATCTATTTCGGCACCGAAGTGCTCACCTCGACCGGACTGCGCACCGCCGAGGCCGCCACCGCGATGAGCGGCTTCTACCTCGGCATTCTCCTCAGCCGGATCGGCGGCGCGTATCTCATCCGCCGCGCCGGGCGGACCGTGCCGCTGCTGTTCGTGTCCCTGGCCGTCACCACCGCCGGTTTCGGCATGTTCTGGCTGGCCGGCCGGCCTGCTCTTGCCATCGCCGGGCTGGTGGTGTGCGGGGTCGGCCTGGCCAACCTCTACCCGCTGTCGCTGGCGCTCACCCTGGCCGCGGCGCCCGGCAACGGCGACACCGCCAATGCCCGCACCCAGTTGCTCGGCGGCATCCTCGTGATCGCCGCCCCCTACCTGCTCGGCAGCCTCGCCGACCATCTCGGCCTGCACGCTGCCTTCACCATCGAGCCGGTGCTCATCGGCGCCGCCGCGCTGCTCCTCCTGGCCGGGCGCCAAAGATCGTCATCACCTTGTCCGGCGGCTGCTGGACGGCACGGTGCGGTGTATTAAGTGAATAGCGACTAGTTAGGAGTCTGAGATGACGGAACGGGCAGTCGTGGCCGGGGTCGGGATGGCCCCGTTCGCCACGCCGAGCAAGAGCGACAGCTACGACGTGCTGGCCGAAAAGGCGGTCCGGGCCGCGCTGGCCGACGCCGGCATCGACCTGGCCGCGGTCCAGCAGGCCTACGCGGGCTATGTCTACGGCGACTCGACGAGCGGGCAGAATGCGCTGTACCGGGTGGGGATGACGGGCATCCCCGTGGTCAACGTGAACAACAACTGCTCGACCGGATCCTCGGCCCTGTTCCTGGCCCGGCAGGCGGTGGCCTCCGGCGCGGCCGACTGCGTGCTGGCCTTCGGCTTCGAGCAGATGGAACGCGGCGCGCTCAAAGCGCACTGGGACGACCGGCCGAGCGCGTTCACCCGGTTCGACGAGGCGTTCGCCCGGGAGCTTGGCGACGTCGGCGACGTCCCGGCGGCGCCCCGGTACTTCGGCGCGGCCGGGACCGCGTACTGCGACAAGTACGGGATGGATCCGGCGGTGTTCGCGCAGGTCTCGGTGAAGTCACGCCGGCACGCGGCGGCCAACCCCTACGCGGTGTTCACCGCCCCGGTGACCGTCGAGGAGGTGCTGGGCTCACCGCCTATCTTCGGGCCGCTGACCCGGCTGCAGTGCTGCCCGCCCACGTGCGGCGCGGCGGCCGCGGTCGTCGTCAGCGAGGCGTTCGCCCGGGCCCGCGGGCTGCGCGCCGACGTGGTCATCAGCGCCCAGGCCATGACCACCGACACGTCCGCGTCGTTCGACGGGGACCTGATGCGGCTGGTCGGCTACGACATGACCGCCGCCGCGGCCCGGCAGGTGTACGAGAGCGCCGGGGTGAACCCGCGCGACGTCCGCGTGGTCGAGCTGCATGACTGCTTCACCACCAATGAGGTGATCAGCTACGAGGCGCTCGGGCTGACCGATGAGGGCACGGCCGAGAAGTTCATCGCGGACGGCGACAACACCTACGGCGGGCGGGTGGTGACCAACCCGTCCGGCGGCCTGCTGTCCAAGGGCCACCCGCTCGGCGCCACCGGCCTGGCCCAGTGCGCCGAGCTGGTCTGGCAGCTGCGCGGCCAGGCGGGCGCACGCCAGGTGGACGACGTTCCGGTGGCCCTGCAGCACAACATCGGCCTGGGCGGCGCCGCCGTGATCACCCTGTACGAGAAGCTGTCCTGAGCACGGGCCAGCTGGCCGGCAAGGTTGCGATCGTCACCGGGGCTAGAGCGGTCGTCGGCATCTGCACCCGCCTCCTCGGCCTGCCCGAGGCCGCTGTCCGCTATCGGCTGGGGAGCGATCGCGGCAGGTTAAACCGGGGCAGCACGCTGTTCTCGAACCGGGTCATGGCGCAGATCCGATGGCCGGCGAGGGTGAGCACGACGAAGCCGGTCGCGTGCCGGATACCGCCAGGGGCCTGGACATAGAACCCGAACGCCGGCTGGCCGTTCGCGCGGGCCGGCACAAGCTCGTATGTGCGGTCGGCGCCGAAAAGGAGGGCGCAGAAGCTGGCTACGGCATCGCGGCCTTCGTATTCGAAGGGCATGGGCGGCATGGACATGAAGACGTCGTCGGTCAGCAGGGCCACCAGCGCGTCGAGATCGGCAGCTTCGTACGCGCGGGCGAACTTAGCCACGAGCGCCTCCTCGGCCGGTGACCCGGCCACGGGCGGCGGCTCGCGGCCGGCGCTGGTCGGCTGACGGCGCTGCAGGCTGGCCCGCGCCCGCTTGAGAGCGCTGGTGACCGACTCGGTGCTCGAATCCAGCATCTCGGCCACCTCGTTGGCGTGGAATCCGAGCACATCGCGCAGGACGAGTACGGCGAGCTGGCGCGGCGGAAGAAGCTGAAGCGCCGTCACGAAAGCCAGCGAGATCGACTCGGTCTGCTCGAAACGAGCCTCAGGGCCAGGCGGTACGTCGACCGCACCGTGGAGGAGAGCATCCGGAAACGGCTCCAGCCAGACGACCTCGCCGAGCCGCGTCGGTTCGGGTGGTTGCACGCCCGGCACATCCCACTCCTTGGCCGGGCGCCGGCTGGCCGAGCGGCGGGCCTTGAGGCACCGGTTAGTGGCGATCCGGTACAGCCAGGTGCGGAGCGAGGCCCGCCCCTGGAAACCGGCCAGGCCCTGCCAGGCGTCCAGCAGCGTGTCCTGCAGGGCGTCCTCGGCGTCGGCGAACGATCCGAGCATCCGGTAGCAGTGCACCTGCAGCTCTCGCCGGTACGGCTCGGTCAGCTCGCGGAACGCGTCGCCATCACCAGCCCGCGCCCGGTCGATCACGTCCGCTGTCATCGCTCCCACCTAGCGTCACCCCTCTCCTGCGCCTTTGCCGCACTTCCGATACAGATTCCGGCCGCGGCGCGAACTGGGCGGCCGGCGGCCGTCACTTTCCCGGCGCCGGAGTCTCCGTATCGGTGGCAGCTGACAACACCAGCAGCGACAGAACCGAATCGCGTGGTGCGGGTCATCCTCGCGGCTTACCCGCCGCCGCCTCGGCGGCGCTGGCTGCCTCGAACCCTGCGATGAGCACGTTCAGCCCGAACTCGAAGCGGTCGTCGGCAGCTGCCCCGGTCATGGCCGGAGCTATGGCGGACAGCACCGGGTACCGGTCCGGGGGCAACGTGGCGTAGAAGGCATGAACCCCGGCGAAGTAGCGTTCGACTTCGGCTGGGTCGGCCTTGCGGTAAAGGCCTGCCTCATGTGCGAACGCCGATACGTACAGGACGAGCTGGTCGAAGCCGAGGGCGATGACCCGGTCGGACAGTCCGCCGGCCCGCAGCACTCCCGTCAGCACCTCGGCGGCGGCCAGGGTTTGCGGTGCCGTGGGCACCCGCCCGAGCCCGGCCAGGGCGGCATCGGTGTGCGAGGCCAGGATGTCGCGCAGGTCCCGCATCAGCCGGTGCAGTTGCTCGCGCCACCTGGCCGGATCGGGATCTTCCAGCTTGACCTGGCCGACCAGGGCGTCGAAGACCAGTTCCAGCAGTTCCTCGCGGCCGGAGACGTGGGCGTAGAGCGAGGCCGCGCCGGTACCGAGCCGGTCGGCTACCCGGCGCATGGACAGCCCGGCGAAGCCCGCCTCGTCCAGGACTTCGATCGCCGCGGCCACGATCACCGGGACGGACAGCGTGGGCTTCCGTCCGGCCGCGGAGCTGCGCCTGGCCACCCGCGGCGGGGCGGCCGGGAGCGCGGCCCGGCCACCCGTGGTGACCGGGCTGGGCCGGGGCTGGCCGGCCGGCTGTTCCCGCTTGCTTGACGCAGGCATGCCAGCAGTGTAGAACAGTGTTCGTAATCCCTCAACGAACACTGTTCGGAACGATGATCGGAAAGAGGTACGGATAATGGCTGAGGTCGACAGCGGCTATCGGCACCGATGGGCCGTGCTGGCCCTGGTGCTGGCCGCGGAGTGCATGGACCTGCTGGACGGCTCGATCGTGAACGTCGCGGCGCCCACGATCAGGAACGACCTGCAAGCCAGCACGGCCGCGTTGCAGTGGATCATCAGCGGTTACGCCCTGGCCTTTGCCGTCGGCCTGATCACCGGAGCCAGGCTCGGTGACCGGTACGGGCGCAAGCGCCTGTTCGTGGCCGGATCCGCGGGCTTCGCCGCCGCTTCGCTGGCCGCCGCCCTGTCGGTCGGCCCGGCCATGCTGATCAGCTGCCGCCTCGCGCAGGGCGCCGCCGCCGCGCTGCTCATCCCGCAGGGTCTCGGCATCATCCGGGACGTCTTCGCCCCCGCCGAACTAGGCCGTGCCTTTGCCTTCTTCGGCCCGGTCATCGGGCTCTCCGCGGTGCTCGGGCCGATCATCGGAGGCGCCCTGGTCAGCCTCGACGCCTTCGGCACGGGATGGCGGCTCATCTTCTTGGTCAACCTGCCGGTGGCCGTGGCCGCGGCGATCGGCGCCGCCCGGATCATGCCGGAGTCCCGCGCGGCGCGGGCACCGCGCCCGGACAGCCTGGGCACCGTGCTCGCAGCGGCCGCGATGGGCCTGCTCATCTATCCGCTGATCCAGGGCCGTGAGGCAGGCTGGCCCGCCTGGACTTACCTGATGATGGCGGCGAGCTTGCTGACAGCCGGGCTGCTGGCCGCCTGGAGCCGTAGCCGAGGCCTGCGGGGTCGCGGCACCCTCATCGAGACCAGCGTCTTCCGGCACCGCGGCTATAGTGCCGGGCTCGCCTGCGTGATCGTCTTCTTCGCCGGGATGGCCGGAACCCTGCTTGCGCTCACCCTGTACCTGCAGTTCGGCGAGCATTTCTCGGCCGTCCACGCCGGCCTGACGCTCGCGCCGTTCGCCGCAGGCTCGGTGGCCGGCGCGGTCGCCGCCGCCACGGCTGTCGTGCCTCGCCTCGGCCGCGGCGCACTCCAGGTCGCCGCGGTGCTCATCGCCGCCGGGACCTGGTGGCTGCGCAGCATCATCGGTGCGCATGGGCTGGCGACCAGCTCGGCTGAGCTCATCGGCGCCCAGCTCCTGCTCGGCGCCGGCATCGGCATGCTCATCTCGCCGCTGTTCGACTTCATCCTGGCCTCGGTCTCCGACCACGAAGTGGGCTCGGCCTCCGGCGTCCTGAACGCGGCCCAGCAGCTGGCCAGCGCGATCGGCGTGGCCGCGATCGGCACTGTCTTTTTCAGCACGCTG
This sequence comes from Actinomycetota bacterium, assembly GCA_003168295.1. Next base: position 27,327 of record PMST01000531.1, on the reverse strand, counting down.
GGCCGGTCCGGCTTCACCGCAGCCATCCGCGAGTGCCTGATGATCCAGCTCGGTGTCGCGGCCGTGCTCCTGGTGCTCGTCTGCGCGCTGCCACGCCGCCCGCGCGACGAACCGACGGCCGAGACCGAGCCGGCCACCGCCGCTACGGCTCCGGACCGGGGAGTTGCGGTCGGCCGCTCTCCAGCAGCGCCGTAGCCAGGGCCACGGTCTGACGGGCGAGGTGCTCGTCGTCGACGCTCGTGCTCACCTGGGCGCGGACCAAGCTGAGCCAGGCCTGCGCCGCGACCGCCATGGCCTGCTCGTCATCCTGCTCCAGCCGGACCGCCACCTCGTGAGCGGCCCGGGCCCGGTGCCAGCGCCGCCGGGCCCGGAACAAGGAGCCGGATTCCACGTGAGCCATGAGTACGGCCGCGCCGATTACGAGGACGAACAACGCCACGCCGGCGAGGACTCCGAGCAGCAAGCTCTCGCGGGACGCTGGCCTGCCCGGACCGGATCCCAGGCCGTGCAAGGACATGAGCAGCAAGCTGAGCAGCGCGGCTGCGGCGACCCCGGCGATGACTAGGGGCCAGCGCCGTTCCCGGCTGGCCACCGCGGCCAGCCAGGCTCCGGTCAGCCACATCGCGGTGGCGGCGAGGTCCGCTGGCAGTGACCACATCCCGCCCAGCTCGATGCCGTCAAGCAGCGTCATCCCGGCGCTCAGCAGCAACAGCACGACCAGTCCCGCGCCGAAGCCGACGGTGCGGCGCAGGCGCGGATCGAGCCGGTGCCGGAGTTCGGTGTAGCCGAGCCGGGCGGCCTGGGCCGCGGCGAACGCCTGGCCGGCGTTCGCCGCGGAGCTGCGCGCCAGCGCCCGGCGGTGGCTAGCCTCGGCGAGCAGGCTGGCGGCCTCTGGGTGACCGGTCAGCAACTCGCCCAGGATCTGCGATGGGGTTCGCGGGTTACCTGGCAGCACTGTCGTTCCTCCTTCTGCCCTGGGTTACCTGCATAGAGGCGCCGGACCCGGTCACCTGACACCGGCCGAGGGTGTCAGCCCCGCGCTGGCCTGTCCTCATCACTGGTGAGAACAGACGTCGCGCGGCCTGGCCGCGGGACCTGGCGTAGGAGGATCGACGTGAGGAAGATCATCCAGTGGGGCGGGGTTGTGAGCGTGGCCGTAGCCCTGGCCGGCTGCCGGTCGCTGGACGTCGGCGGGCCGGCCGCGGCCCCCTCGGCCGGCCCGCCGGTCACGATCACCCAGGACGTGGCGCCTTCGGCGCTGCTGGCGGTGCTGAACGGGCCGGCCTTCGGCCCCTCACTCTCCGGCTTGGTGACCGCGACTGCGCGGCCGCGGGAGGACCTCACCGTCCTGCAGGCGGGTGCGCAGCCGCGGGCCGTTCTCAGCTCGACGGCTCCCGCTCCGCCCACGGTCGTAGTCGCGGGGCGGCCGGGCGCGCCCGGGAAGGGCGCGACCAGCTACCTGGCCGCGCAGTACGCCAGCCGCCTCAAGCACTGGCGTGGCGTGCTCGCCGCACAGCGGCGGGCCGAGGCGAACCAGGGCCGGGACACGATGACCGCGTGGCTGCGCGGTCTGGGGCTTTCGGCCAGGACCGATCGGCTGGCCGACCCGCCAGGTCCGGCGGACAGCCTGGTCGCGGAGAGCGCGGACGCGGCCAGCGCCCTGGCCGGCCTCGAGGAGGAGGACGGCAACGTCTTCGGCAGCCGTCGCGTGCTCGTGCTGTACACGCCGAACCTGGCCGGCCGGCCGCCAGCGGGCGAACTGACCGGCGACACGGTCCTCGTCGTCACCCCGTTCCTGCCGACCGCGGCCGTGGCCAGCGCCGCCCAGGCGGACCTGCTGGCGGCCGGCGCCGCCCAGGCCGCCGTGGTCGGGCCGGAGGTGACAGGCGCGCAGCTCGCCGCGCTGGTCACGGCCGGCCTGAGCCAGGGCGGGAGACGCGACTCCGTCTCGGCGCCGGTGCTGTTCGCCAACGCCAGCGCCGTCCTGAGCCCCAGGGCCGTCGCCCAGCTCACCGCGCTCCTGCCCCGCCTGCACGGAGCGGGGGTGACCGCGGTCATCAACGGCTTCGCGTCGGCGCCGGGTACCGCCGAGATGAACTACACGCTGTCGTACGAGCGGGCCTCGGCCGTGGCCGCCTTCTTCGAGTCCCGCGGTGTCCCGGCCGCCTCGCTGATCATCGTGGGGCACGGGGCCGGCGACCCGGTCGTCTCGGGCGGCTCGGGTCTGAACCGCCGCGTGACCGTCGTCATCGAGGCGTCCTGACGCCTAGGTCTCAACCGCCGGGCCAGCGGCCTCGCTGGCCCGGCGGCGTCGTTCAGTAGCCCAGGACCTCGGCCAGGTAGGCCGGGCCGGGAGCCTGGGCACCCGGGACCGGTGGGGCCGTGGCCCGGGCGGAGTCGCCGGCCGCGGCCCAGTCGTGACGGCACCGCTGCCAGGCGATGACGGAAAGCGCCGTCCAGTCCTCGGCGGTCGACTGCGGCGCGAGGCCCGCCGGGGCGCGTTCGGCCCGCAGCGCCGCGTCCGCCCAGCGCAGCGCCCGCCGGATCAGGTGTGCCTTGGCGCTGCGAACCGGACGATGCGGCCCCTCGACCACCTCGATCCAGGCTCCGTCGAGCTCGTCCCGCGGGAACGGGAGCCGTAGCTCCGCCCGGATCCGGGATTCCGTCAGCTGGCAGTCCGCCTGAGCCAGGACCCGCCGCACCGCCGGGTCGACCAGCCGGGCCTGGCACCGGCCGGCGTCCGCGACATCCGCGCCGGGCGCCAGCACGGCCTCCACCGCCACGAAGCCGGCGCCGCCTTCATGCCGGACGAGCAGGTCGGTGTGCGGGGACAACCCCGGCCGGAAGAGCCCGGCCGGGACCAGGGCCAGATCGAGCATCCAGTTCAGCCCGGGCCGTCGCACCGAGTCCTTCTCCAGTTCCTCCACCTCAGCGGCGACGTCCAGCTCAGGGGTACACGGCCGGTGCGGCACGATGCCGCTCCGCAGGCGGCCGGTTTCGGCACGGGCCCGGTCGTGCAGGCCAGCCTGTTCGGCGAGCACCGCGGCCTCGGCCGCCCACCAGGGCGAGCGCCGCGGTGCCGGACTGGTGTCCCGGGCCGCGTCGAGGCGGGCCAGGCTGGACAGCGCCGCGCACAGAACCGGCTCGGGCGACAGCGCGGGCACCCGGGCGCCCGGCTCTGCCGCACTGGTGACCAGTTCGTCGAGGACGCAAGCGGCCTGCGGGCCGAACAGGCGGGTCAGCAGCGCCGCCGTGGTCTGGTCGGGGGCATCCGCCACCACCCGGATCAGATGCCCGTCCCCTCGGTCGAAGGCCAGGTCCACGCCTGTCACCGGCACGAGCCCGGCCTCGCCGGCCGGCCCGGCCGGGCGGCCCTCGAGAATCACCTGGCCGACGTCGGGCTCGTAACTCGGCGTGAGGTCGTTCATGGCTGTAACTCCGCACCGGCGGCGTGATCTTGGCTAGTTCATTATGTCCTCGGCGGCTCGTGCCGACGTGGAGTAGAGAGATTTCCGGGGGGAGCGGGAGGCCGCCGCCGGTCACGACACGGGGAACAACTGGCGGACGGCCCGCTCGAGGGCGGCGGCCCACTCGGCGCGGTCTGCCCCGGCCGGGGCAGCCGAGCGAAGCGCCCAGAGCAGCTGCATCTGCCAGAGGCCGCCGATGTGCCGCTGCAGCTTCTCGGCGGCTTGCGTCAACGCGGTGCGGGCCTCGGTAGCGGCGTGCTGGGCGCGGCGCACGGCGGCACGCGACCGGGATAGGCTCAGCGACCGGGTCCGGCCCAGGACCGCCGACCCGGACAGCACAAGCCCGGCCGAGATCGCGGTCAGCATGGCGGACTGGAGCAGCGCGACCAGGAGCGATTCACCGGCCACCGTGATCAGGAACTCGGTCCGGAGCCCGAGCAGCGCGACGTATCCGACCGCGACGACCGCGGCCAGCAGGCCGTGACGACGAGGGTGCCCCCGGGTGAGCTCGAAGCCGAGCATCGCCCCGACCGACCCGATGATGAGGATGAACGTCACCAGCGCGGTCCCTCCCGAGTCGAGGCCGAACGCCTGAGCCGACCAGTTCAGCGGGATGGTGTCGAGCAGCACGAGCAGGACGACCAGGATCGCGCCGAGCGCGAACCCGAGGGCCCGGTGGCCGCCGGGGTCGTGCCTGGTCATCAGCGTGGCGTCACGCTGCTCGGCGACCTGCTTGGCCTGCTCCGCATGGTGCGCTCGTCGCTCGAGTTCCTTCATGTAGATGTGGGCGCGCACGGTCTCCGTGATCTCGCCCGCGACCTCGGGATGATCGGAAAGCCAGCGTTCGAGGGCGGCGCGGGCCTGCGCCTCGAGGTCAGGAACGTCGTGCTCGCCCGGGTCAGGATCGGGGTGCGCGGTGAAGGGGTCGATGGACATGACTGCCTCCTCAGCTGTCGGCCTGACAAAGATGAGGAAGCTGGACCGCCAACCTGACAGCGACTCAGGGGTTCAGGTCGTCGCGGTTGATGATGGTCCGCAGCAGCTCGCGCACGTCGGTCCGGGCTCGCCGGAACCGCTGGTGGCAGGTGTTGTCGTGACACCCGGGTTCAGCGAACCAGCCTGCGTAAGCGGCGCGCAGGGCCGCGTTGCAGTCGGCGTCGCTGATGTCTTCGATGATGATGGCGCGGAGCACCTGCTCCGCGACCGTGACGATCATGGCCCGGTAGCGGCCGGGGTCGGGAGAGCGACCGGGAACGCTGGCGGTCAGCTCTGCGCGCCGGGTCGCGAAGGGCTCAAGCCAAGCCTGCGCGAGCAGGTGCGTGCTGACCGTCTCGGCCACCGGCGGCGGCACCGGTAGCTGACCGCGTGATCGCGTCTGCTGTGCGTCGGCCACGCTGGTGAAGTCCTCGATGAGCATGGCCCCGAGCTGCCCGGCCAGACGGTATATCTCACGGGTCAGCACCTGGCAGAAGTAAGCTCGGAGGTTCCTGATGGCGGCGGGGTCTTGCACCCGGGCCACGGCATAGTACGCCGACTGGAGGGCGTCCATGGCTAGCTCCGGGTCCCCGGCCCGCCGCCGGGCCAGGCCCCTGATCTTAGGATCGTCCCGGATCGCCAGCAGTTCTTGCTGGAAGTCCGGCCATCTGTGGGGGCTCGTGGTGAGCATGGCTTACCCCCAATGAAGTACAGACGCTGTTTGTAGAGATCCTAAATCTCTACTTGTCTCTACCCAATTTCGGTAGACTTTGGCAATCTTTTGCGTTGTTCTAAAATTTATGGTAGACACACGTATGCGCTAGTACAAGGCCTAAAAATGGGCTACGCTGCGTCAAACAAGCTTGAACGCTTGTCGGCTGTGGTGCGCCTCCTGGCACCGCAGCCGTCCGTGCTTCCTGGGAGGTGACCTGGTCGTGCAACCCGCACCTCCCGCTGCCCAGCAGCTCGCCCAGCGGCTCAAGCAGCTCCGGCAGGGTCGTTCCCGGCTGACCCAGGAGAAGCTGGCAGCGGCGTTCAGCGCCGAGGGAAAGCTGGGCGCCGCGACCGTGTCGTCCTGGGAAAGCACTCGGGCCCCGAAGCTGCCGCCGCAGCATCGGCTCGAGGCTTACGCGCGTTTCTTCGCCACTCCGCGATCGGCCGAAGGAAAACCGAGGCCGTTGCGGGTCGAGGAACTTACACCGGACGAGAAACGTTCGTATGAGAAACTCGCAGCAGAACTAAGTCGGCTCAGAGGCTCGGCGAGCGGAGAACCATCCGTAGCGGAGTCGACATTCAACCGGTCCTGGCATTTTCAAGACGCCGCTCTGGTAACTTTGGTCTGCGCACCGCTTCCGGTCGACCAAATCGGCCCATTCGGGGATCCGTCTAATCCAAATTATACCGTACTGCAGACATACGCCGATATAGACGCCCTAATGGAATTGCACGGGCATATACGAGCGGAAAATCCGACCGCTACCGTGCACTTCAAGACTCCTTCCGACGTGCTGCCCGATGAACTTATCGGGCACCTCATCCTCCTTGGCGGCGTGGCCTGGAACGAGATAACCGGGAGGCTGTCCGAGATGGCCCAGCTGCCAGTCAGGCAGGTCACCGACGCGGGACTCGACTCCGGCGATATCTTCGTCGCCGACGTCGAGGGGGAAGAGCGTCAGTTCTGGCCGCATTGGGCGGAGGAGGACAACAAGGTGCTCGTGGAGGATGTCGGCCTCCTGGCCCGGGTGCCGAACCCGCTGAACGCGGGCTGCACCCTGACCATATGCAACGGCATTCACAGCCGCGGAGTCTACGGCGCTGTCCGCACCCTAACCGATGCGACGCTGCGCGGCAGTAATGAGCATTTCATCGCAACGAGCTTCGGCGACGCGAAGTCCTTTGCGATCCTGATGTCGGTCAACGTGATCAAGAACAACGCGATGACGCCGGACTTTAACAGCCCAGATGTCGTCCTCTACCAGTGGGCACCGGACGCCGCATGATCCCCGCCAAGCTCCGTCCCGCCCCAACCGGAAGGCGGGGATACTGATGAATCCGTTTGCGGAAGGCATCAGACAGCACGACACGCACAGCACGCTTACCCCGATGGCAGCCCCGCGGGACACCCCGTTCGCCCCGCTGGACCTCGATGCGATCGTCGTCCCCGCGTCACGCCCCGCGGCTTATCTCGATCACGCCGTTACGCTGGCTCGCGCCGCGGGCTGCTGGCTTCTCATCCTGTGCAGCGGGCGCCTCGACAGCACCGACGCGGTCAAGTTCCTGGCCGCCCGCTCGTACCACAAGGCCATCGCCATCGACCTGCCGCGCGGTTATTCACACAAGCTGCTCTGCTTCCCCGAACTGCTCGCTATCAAAAGCGAGCTGCCCAAGGCCTGCGGCTTCTACACCACCGATCTCAGCATGAAGCGGAATATCGGCCTGGTCCTGGCGCGGATGCTGGGGTGGCGCCGGATCTTCTTCCTTGACGACGATATAAGGGACATTTCTCACCCTAATCTGCAGCGTACGGTCGACATGCTGGGATCGTTCTCCGCAGCCGGGCTCTGGGTGACTGATTTCCCGGATAACTCAATTGTCTGCCATGCCGACCGTGAGACGGGAGGATCCCAGGACGTCTTCGTGAGCGGCGCCGCCCTGGCGGTGAACTGCGACTCAGAAATCGGCTTCTTCCCGGACATCTACAACGAAGACTGGCTTTTCATGTTCGACTACGCGTCGGCGGGGAAACTGGCTAACTCTTCGCTGGAGGCCACCCAGCTCTGCTACTACCCCTTCGCAAGAGCAAGGCGGGCGGCGTGGCAGGAGTTCGGCGACGTCATCGCGGAGGGCCTCTATACACTGCTCCACCTCGGTCTGGACGTAGCGCACGCGACGCGCGAATACTGGGGTTATTTCCTCGAGGCACGGCGGAATTTCCTCGAGGCTATCCTCACTCGCCTGCCCAACGCCGTGCCGGAGATGCGCACCGAGATACAGATGTCGGTACTGCAGGCAGAGAAATGCCTGCAGATGATCAAGCCCGACCTCTGCGAGCGTTACGTCCAGGCGTGGCGCCACGACCTGGCGGACTGGAAGCAGCGGGTGCCGGGGATCGCCGCGAAGCCCTCCATCGAGGCCGCCCTGCTGGAACTGGAGCTGCCGTTCGCGACGCCAGGGAGCAACGCCGGAAGGATCCTGCCCCACTGGGACGAGGCGACGCCGGCCGTCATGGCGGGGGCGGTCAGCATTCCGCGATTCGACACGCTGCCGGAGATGTCGGTGCACACCAGAACCCTGCAACCGATTTCATCCGCCGCTACCCAGCCTTCCCTGGTGCCGGCGATGAGCGGCTGCGATAGTTCGGTCTTCCTCGGCTGACCTACGCGGAATCCTTCTCTCCCAGTATCCGGTAAGTCACTTCGTACTGGTGCTTATCCTGACGACGGGCGGCATCGTTCACCGCCGAGCGGACAGCCGCGTGAACTATAGAGTCGAAGTCCAGACGATACTTTATCTCGGTCCTGACCCCCTCGTTCTGTTCCGGGGTCCGTATGAATCCCATGTGCTCGTACAGTCCGATGGCGGTGGAATTAGTCGTGAAAACCCAGAGCAGAAAGTGCCTGACATGCTGGTTTTTTCGGTACTCTGCTTCCAGCAGGTACCTGACCAGTCGCTGGCCCAGCCCATGACCGCGAAGGTAAGGGACGATCCAGACCGATTCAATATAGCGGGCGGTCGCCTGGTCTTCGGTGTCTATGTCGGGGTCTGGGCGTTTGGCGGCCGCGACGCCGACAACGTTTCCCTTACGTTCCGCTACCGCCCATGTCGAGGACCGCATCTCATCTATCCAGTAATCCAGCGGCTTCTCCTTGACGTCCTCGACCGTTGTGAGAAAGGAATCGGGAGAGGTTCTCTTGGCTTCGCGTACGGCGTCATGAAGGATCTTCGCATCCCAGCGCTCGGTGCTCTTACTTACTCCATGGGGGTTCTCGGTCCTGCGTGGGTGATCTGTCATTTCTTCCCGCCCCGCTCGACCATGTTCCGCCGAGCGACGGTAAGACAAACGGCCGGGAGCCTACGGTTGACCGTGCCACCCTGGGGAGGAGTGCAGAATACCCGGCGCAAGGGCTCATACGGCATCATGTTGGATGTATTACCCGCCTACCGGGTATCAGTCGCTAGTCCGGCCATCAGGAGTCCAGCCGAGCCATCTTCAGGCGTCCGGCATGGCCCGGCCGGCCAGATCGAGGGGCGTACGGCGCGGTATCTTTGGGACGGCGAGGCCGGAGCGCCGTCCGGCGGGACGAAATCGAGCATCGACCATCCCGGGCCTGAGAACGGAACTGATTGTCCATTGCTGGTGGCGCTTACGACCCGGAGGCGTGGCACGACTTCTTCATCGCCGCGGCAGGCGCTGCCGCGGCGCTCAGTGGTCTTATTTTCGTGGCGGTCAGCATCAACTTGCGCGCCATCCTCGCCGAGGAGAAGGAGATCGGCAGCTCCTACCTCACTGGTCGCGCCCTCGAATCGCTCGCCGCCCTGCTGGTCGTGCTCGGGATCAGTCTGGTGGGCTTGGATCCGTCCATCGGCCGGGTCGCCTTCGCGGCGTTCCTGCTGTTTTGCGCCGCCGGGTCAGCTGTGTCTCCGGCCCGCTCGACTTCGGCCTACCGGTCCTCGGGCGTTAAGCCGGTTGCCTTCAACCTGCGGCTGTTCCTCGCCCTGCTACTGGTCGCCGCGTATGCCGTGGGCGGAGCCACCATGCTGGCCCAGGGCGGTGGCGGGCTGCACTGGCTTCCGTTCGGGTTCATCCTCGCGGTCACCATTGCCGCATCCAACGCCTGGATCTTGCTCGTCGAGGTCCTCCGCTAAAGGGGCGACACGTGCAGCATCCGGGATCGCGGCGAAAGCGGCGGGTGTCATGGCCGCCGGCCGGGCATGGTCAGATCGGCATGGTCAGATCGCGGAAACCCGGAAGATGGGCCAGCCGATCTCGGTCCGCCACGAGTCCGGGTCGGCGGTGTCGCGGGACCAGACAAGGTAGGCCTCGCGCACCGGACCGGCGACGGCCAGCGCATGGTCGGCGACGTACGCGCCGAGCTGGCCATAGGAGATGTCGAGGTCGCTGTGGGCACCACGGTGCACGGTGACGGCGAGCTCGGCCGCGGGCAGGGTGAGCGGGTGCACCCGGCCGACGGCGGGAGGATGGTTAACCTGGTGGTAGACGACCACGTTGCCCCGGCCGTTGGTGAAAAGCTCGTTGTCGTACATGCCGCCGGGCGGCCCCGTCGTCTCCTGGCCGGCCAGCGAGGTCCCGAGTTCCGCGATGGCCTCGTTGAACCAGCTCCCCAGGTCACTCCGGTCAACGGTGCCCGCGACCGCGGCCACGGTCCTGGCGGGCTCGGCCCGCAGCTCGACGGCCAATTGCTGCGGCTGTGGCTGCAGCAGCCGGCGCAGCGAGGTGACCACCGTCCTCGTCCGTTCCAGTTCAGACTCCAGCCGGCCCAGATGGGCCGCGACTAGGGCGGCGCGCGAGTCCGGGTCCGGCGTGGCCAGCATCTCGCCGACCTCGCGCAAGGGCATGCCCAGCTCGCGCAGCCGGTGGATGATCTGAGCGGCCGGTATCTGCTCGGTGGTGTAGTACCGGTAGCCGCTGCCGGGGTCGACGGTGGCGGGTGCGAGCAGCCCTCCCTCGTGATACCGGCGAAGTGTCCGGGCGCTGAGCTGGGTCAGCTGAGCAAATTCGCCGATGGTCAGGCCTGCGCGCATGACAGAACTGTGGACCCTCCCCCGAGGGGAGACTCAACCGGGCCGGCCGGAGGCTTGACCCTCTCCCTGCGGGAGACCGCAGGCTGGCCCCATGACTGATTCGAATCCCACCGCCGCCCTGCCCGGTCCGGTCGCGGAGTACGTCCGCGCCTGCAACGCATTCGACGCCGATGCCCTGTCCGCCGTGTTCGCCGAGGACGCCCTGGTCAACGACATCCGCAGAGAGTTCCGCGGCCGGCCTGCGATCCGCCGCTGGCTCGAGCGGGAGGCCGACGGCCGCGTCACCCTGCTGATCATCACCCACAACAGCCCGGCCCCCGCCTGGAGCCGATCGTGAACGAACCTGGCCATGTCAGTCATGAAAAGGAGTTCGCGGGGCGGCGGGTACTGGTCACCGGCGGCACGAGGGGGATGGGCCGCGCCATCGCCGACCTTCTCACCCGGGCCGGCGCCAGCGTGGTGACCACCGCCCGCAGCATGCCCGCCGGCGGTGCCCCGGCCGGCCTGTTCGTCCCGGCCGACGTGAGCACCCCGGAGGGAACCGCGACCATCGCGGGTTACACGCTGGACCGGCTGGGCGGGGTGGACGTCGTGGTGCACACCGCAGGCGCGTCGCTGTCCCGCAGCGGCGGCGTGCTCGCGCTTGATGACGACGCCTGGCAGCGTAACCTCGACATCAACCTGCTCTCCGCGGTGCGCCTGGACCGCGCGCTGCTGCCGGCCTTGATCGCCCAGCGCAGCGGGGTAATCATCCACGTGTCGTCGGCGCAGTGGAGGCGGCCGGACGGCACCGCGCCCGCCTACGCGGCGGCCAAGGCGGCGCTGACCAATTACAGCAAGGGCCTGGCCCGCGAGATGGCACCGCACGGTATCCGGGTGGTCACCGTGACCCCGGGTTTCATCGAGACCAGCGCCGCGCAGGCCCGCATCGCGCGAATGGCCGCCGAGAACGGCATGGACGTGGCCGCGGCCCGCCAGCAGCTGGTGGACGGGATCGGCGGGGTACCGCTGGGACGGCCGGGACGCCCAGAGGAAATCGCTGAGCTGGTCGCCTTTCTCGCCTCGGACCGCGCCTCCTACCTCACCGGCGGTGAGTTCGTGGCCGACGGGGGAAACATTCCGTCCATCTGAGGCGCGATCCTGGGCCGGCCGCGACTTGAGATCTCCCGCCGCTCGCCTACCGGGGAACCAGGGGCTGAAGTAATAGCCTGGAAGAGCGTCGGCGGGCACACGACCGGTCCGCGCCGGTGCCTGGGAGGGGCGAATGCACATTAGCGATGTACTTCGTGTCAAGGGTACGGATGTCGTCACCATCACCCCGGACACGAAGGTGCGGCGCCTTCTCGCGGTGCTCGCCGAACACCGGATCGGTGCCGTCGTCGTCTCCCATGACGGCATCTCGGTCGACGGGATCGCCGGTGAGCGGGACATCGTCCGGGCGCTGGCCAAGCGGGGCGCCGCGGTGATGTCTGAGCCGGTCACGGCGATCTGCACCGTCGAGGTGCGCACGGTCACGCCTCAGGCCCCGGTCGAGGAGGTCGTGCGCATGATGACCGAGCACCGGGTGCAGTACGCGCCGGTCGCGGCGGACGGCGGCTTGCGCGGGATCGTGAGCATCGGCGACGTGGTGCAGAACCGCATCTACGAGCTCGAGTCCGAGCGGGCCGCATTGACCGAGTACATCAGGGGTATCCGCTGATACGCCGGTCAGCCTGTCTCCATCCCGAATAATCTTGGACTATTCGTTGTCTTGAGTCATTCGTGTCTATGGCGGTATGTTTGGCCTCATGACCGCAGCCCAGAGCCCGACCACCGCCGAGGAGCTGCGCGGTGCCGGCCTGCGGGTGACGGCCGCTCGCGTCGCCCTGCTCGAGACGGTCCGGGATGGCGACCATCTCGGTGTCGAGGCGATCGCCTCCGGGGTGCGCGATCGCATCGGCCATATCTCCCTTCAAGCCGTGTATGACGCCCTCTACGCGCTCACCGGGGCGGGTCTCATCCGGCGCCTCGAACCGGCCGGCAGCCCGGCCCGGTTCGAGGGACGCGTCGGGGACAACCACCATCACGTGGTGTGCCGGTTGTGCGGCGTCGTCGCTGACGTCGACTGCGCGGTCGGCGAGGCGCCCTGCCTGACCGCTTCCGAAGACCACGGCTTCTCGATCGAAGAGGCCCAGGTCATCTACTGGGGCCAGTGTCCCGCCTGTTCTACCGCCCGCAGTTCCTGGGCACCGTAATCCGTCTAGTCCGGAAGGATTCCCATGTCCGAGTCTGAGCAGCACGATCCGCTGGTTATTGATGGGCCGACCCCGGAAGCCGAAGAGGGGGGCTGCCCGGTCGCAGGTGGCCGGGTGCACCCGACTCAGGGTGACGCCAACTCCGAGTGGTGGCCGAAGCGCCTGAATCTGAAGATCCTGGCCAAAAACCCGGCTGTGTCCAATCCCCTGGGCGAGGACTTCGACTACGCCGAGGCATTCAGCCGCCTCGACCTAGCGGCCGTGAAGCGCGACATCGCCGAGGTGCTGACGGATTCCAAGGACTGGTGGCCTGCCGACTTCGGCAACTACGGCCCGCTGATGATCCGGATGGCCTGGCACAGCGCGGGCACCTACCGCATCAGCGACGGCCGCGGCGGCGCCGGGGCCGGCCAGCAGCGCTTCGCGCCGCTCAACAGCTGGCCGGACAACGTCAGCCTGGACAAGGCCCGGCGTCTGCTGTGGCCGGTCAAGAAGAAGTACGGCCAGAGCCTGTCCTGGGCCGACCTCATGGTCCTCACCGGGAACGTGGCCCTGGAGACGATGGGCTTGGCGACGTTCGGCTTCGGCGGCGGCCGGGTGGACACCTGGGAGCCCGAGGAGGACGTCTACTGGGGTCCGGAGACCGTGTGGCTCGACGACCAGCGCTACACCGGCGACCGGGAGCTTGCCGAGCCGCTCGGCGCGGTGCAGATGGGCCTCATCTACGTCAACCCGCAGGGCCCGAACGGCAACCCGGACCCGCTGGCCTCGGCCCGCGACATCCGCGAGACGTTCCGCCGGATGGCGATGAACGACGAGGAGACGGTCGCCCTGATCGCGGGCGGTCACACGTTCGGCAAGACGCACGGCGCCGGCCCGGAAGACAACGTCGGCCTCGATCCCGAGGCGGCACCGCTCGAGCAGCAGGGCTTCGGCTGGAAGAGCACCTACGGCACGGGCAAGGGCCGTGACGCGATCACCAGCGGTCTCGAGGTCACCTGGACCGCTACGCCGACCCAGTGGAGTAATAGCTTCTTCGATAACCTGTTCGGTTACGAGTGGGAGCTAACCGCCAGCCCGGCGGGCGCGCACCAGTGGCAGCCCAAGGATGGGGCCGGGGCCGGGACCGTGCCCGACCCACAGGACCCATCGCTGAAGCGCCCGCCGACGATGCTGACGACCGACCTCGCGCTCCGGGTCGACCCGATCTACGAGCCGATCTCGCGGCGTTTCCACCAGAACCCCGCTGAGTTCGCGGACGCCTTCGCCCGCGCCTGGTTCAAGCTGACCCACCGCGACCTGGGCCCGGTCGTTCGGTATCTCGGCCCCGAGGTCCCGACCGAGGTGCTGATCTGGCAGGACCCCGTTCCGGCGGTGGACCACGAGCTTGTCGACGCGGCGGACATCGCCGCCCTCAAGAGCCAGATCGCCGCCGCGGGCCTGTCGGTGTCCCAGCTGGTCTCCGCCGCCTGGGCGTCGGCTTCCTCGTTCCGCGGCAGTGACAAGCGCGGCGGCGCCAACGGCGCGCGGGTCCGGCTCGAGCCGCAGAACGGCTGGGAGGTCAACAACCCAGACGAGCTGGCGACGGTGCTGCGCACCCTGGAGGGCATCGGTGCGTCCTTCGGCTCCGGCGCCAAGAAGATCTCACTGGCCGACCTGATCGTGCTGGCCGGCGGGGTGGGCGTCGAGCAGGCCGCCAAGGAGGCCGGCTTCAGCGTCGAGGTGCCCTTCACGCCGGGACGCACCGACGCGTCGCAGGAGCAGACCGACGTGGAATCGTTCGTCAACCTCGAGCCGAACGCGGACGGGTTCCGGAATTACATCGGCAAGGGCAACCGGCTGCCGGCCGAGTACCTGCTGATCGACAAGGCGAACCTGCTCACCCTGAGCGCGCCCGAGCTGACCGTACTGGTCGGCGGCCTGCGCGTCCTGGGCGCGAACTACGACGGGTCCAAGCTCGGTGTCCTGACTGCGACCCCCGGATCGCTGACCAACGACTTCTTCGTCAACCTGCTCGATATGGGCACGACTTGGCAGGCGACGGCGAAGGACCAGAGCACGTTTGAGGGCAGCGACGCCGCCACCGGCGAGGTCAAGTGGACCGGCAGCCGCGCCGACCTGGTCTTCGGGTCGAACTCCGAGCTGCGCGCGCTCGCCGAGGTCTACGCGAGCGATGACGCGAAGGAGAAGTTCGTGACGGACTTCGTCGCTGCATGGGTCAAGGTCATGAACCTCGACCGGTTCGACCTGGCCTGATCACGACGTCCGGGCCGGCCCGCGCGGGCCGGCCCGGACGTAGTCCCTGGCGTCAAGCCGGGGCCGGGAAGGGCGATGCGTTACCGTGCGGGGCATGCGACTGGAGCTGCACTGGCGTAGCGAAGACGGGATCCGGCTGCCGATGGCGCTGTGGCGTCCCGGCCCGGGCTACCAGATGATCTCTAGCGGCATCGTCGGCGGCGGTCTCGGGCCACGCGAATGGGTGCTCAACGCCCAGGTAGCCGGTGGCTACGACCGCACCGACCCCGTGGTGCACCTCGCGGATCTGGCCGTCGGCCTCGGCCTTTCCGGCCCGGGGGTCGGGCTGCTGACCGCCGCCCAGGTAACCGCGGTCGTCCAGCGCCAGGACGAGGGAGCCCACGTGGCGGCCACGGTCGGCCTGCGGGTGCCGACCTGGGCGGCCGCGCCGCACGGGTCAGCCGATGCTGAGCTGGCGCCGGTCAGGCGGCCGGGGACGATCAACATCGTCGTCTCGGTCCCGGTTCCGCTCAGTGACGCGGCGTTCGTCAACGCCGTTGTCACCGCGACCGAGGCCAAAACCCAGGCCGTCTTCGACGCGGGATTCGCCTGCACCGGGACCGCCTCGGACGCCGTCTGCGTCGCCGCCCCCGTAGCCGGGGGCGGCGAGGATTTCGCCGGGCCGCGGTCGCTGTGGGGAGCCAGGATCGCCCGCGCCGTGCATGCCGCCGTCTACGCTGGCGCCCTCGACTACGCCAGCCGGGTTGGCGCCGGCGGACCGGTCAACGGGGGATCGTGCGGACCGGGTTGACGACGGTGTTCCCGGCGGCATCGGTGCTCACCGTGACCCGCGCGGCATAGACCCGGGCGATCCGGTCCTCGGTGAGCACGGCGGTCGCAAGGCCGGACGCCTCGACGCGCCCGGCGTTTAGCAGCACCAGCTCGTGCGCGTACTGGCCCGCGGTGGTCAGGTCATGCAGCGTGGTGATCACGGTCAGGCCGGTGCTGCGGCGCAGGGTGTCGATCAGGTCGAGGACGTTCTGCTGGTGGCCGATGTCCAGCGCCGAGGTGGGCTCGTCGAGCAGCAGGATCTTCGGTTCCTGGGCCAGGGCGCGGGCGAGCACAACGCGCTGGCGCTCGCCGCCGGAAAGGGTGTCCAGGCGCCGCTGCGAGAACCGCGTGACGTCGAGCAGGGCCGCCGCCCTAGCGGCCGCTTCGCGATCGGCCCGGCCCGGCCCGGCCAGGTAGCTCAGGTGCGGGGTGCGGCCGAGCAGCACGTAATCGGTTACCTTCATGTCCGGCGGCAGCGTGGGCGTCTGCGGCACGTAGGCGACCAGCCGCGCTCGCTCGCGGGGCCGCAGCGACCCGGCGTCGGCCGCCGGGCCGGCTAGCGTGACGGTACCGCGGTAGGGAATGAGCCCGGCGATGGCGCGCAGCAGGGTGGTCTTGCCCGAGCCGTTCGGTCCGAGCAGGGCCAGCCAGCTTCCCGACCCGACCGCGCAGGACACCTCGCGCAAGATGGGCGTGCGGTCCAGGTCCACCTCCAGGTCGTGCACCGCGATCGCGTTCATGTCCGCACGGCCCGGGTGGTGTGCAGGATCCAGATGAACACCGGCGAGCCGATCACCGCGGTGACCACGCCTATCGGCAGCTCCGCCGGGGACAGCACGGTGCGGGCCAGCGTGTCGGCCAGCACCAGAAAGCCCGCGCCAGCCAGCAGCGACAGCGGCAGGACCAGCCGGTAGGAGGTGCCGGCCAGGCGACGGACCACGTGCGGCACGATGATCCCGACGAAGCCGATCAAACCGCTGACGGCCACGGCGCTGGCGGCGGCCAGCGCGCACGCGGCCACCACGATCAGCCGGACCCGCCCGGGGTGCATGCCGAGCGTGCGGGCCTCTTCGTCGCCCACGCTGAGCACGTCCAGGTGGCGGCCGTGCAGCAGCACGACCGCGATGCTGACCGCCGAGTACGGACCGATCTCCGCGCACTGCCGCCAGGTCGCCCCGGACAGGGAACCTAGCAGCCACGAGTAGACCGCCTGCAGGTCCTGGGCCGAGCGCTGCAGGACGAACGTCTGCAGCGCGGTGAGGAACATCCCGACCGCGACGCCGGCCAGCAGCAGCGTCGCGGTGCCCCGGCCGCCTGCGGCGCCGGTCAGGTAGGCGACCGCGACCCCGCCCACGGATCCGGCGAAGGCAGCGACCGGCACCGCCGCAGGGCCCGCGCCGCCCAGGTAAACGATCGCGAGCGTCGCGCCAAGCCCCGCGCCGGCCGATGCGCCGAGCATCCCGGAGTCCACCAGCGGGTTGCGGAACACCCCCTGGTACCCCGCTCCGGCGATCGAAAGCAGCCCGCCGACCAGCGCGCACAAGACGATGCGCGGCAGCCGGATCTCGAACAGCACGGCCCGGTCCAGCGGGCTCATGCTGTCCGGGAGGCGGATGAACGGGAGGCGGTCGAGCAGCGCGCTGACGGTCGCGAGCGGGTTGAGGTCCGCGGCCCCGACCAGGGCGCTGACGAGCATCGCGGCGACCAGGAAGGCCACCGCGATGCCGTACGGACGTGCCGCGCGAAGCCACTTGGAGTTCACCGCGCTACCTCGTTCACCCGGGCGGCCTCACGAACCGGGCGCCTTCTCGATGGCCTGCGCGATCTGCGCGACTAGCTGCGGCAGACGTGGCCCCCAGCGGGAGGCGACGTCGTCGTTCAGCCCGATTACCTCGTGGTCCTTCACCGCCGGGATCGCGGACCAGCCCGGCCGGGCGGCGACGACCGCCGGGGACTGGCCGCCGTCGGCCGCCTCGTTGTCCGCCAGGAAGATGATCGCAGGCTTGGCGGTGACGATGTACTCCTCGGACAGCTCCGGATAGCCGCCATCGGAGGCCTTATTGGCGGCGTCGGCGATGTCCTTCAGGCCGAATAGGCCGACGATCTGCCCGATGAACGTCGACGAGGCGACCGAGTAGTACGGGTTGTCGCTCAGCTCCCAGTAGTAGGTCAGGTCTTTATGGGCCGGGCCGGCCTGCTTGACGTCCGCCGCGATCTCGCTTTTCATCGCGGCCACGGTCCGGACGGCCTGCGCGGCGTGGCCGGTGGCCTGGCCGATCTGCACGATCTGGTCGTAGGCGTCGGTCAGGGTGGCGGCGGCCGGCTCGATCAGCACCGGTACGCCAAGCTTGCCCAGCCCCGAGACGAGCCCGTTCGAGTTCTGCGAGGCGATGACCAGGGCGGGGTTGTACTTGGCGATCGCCTCCAGGTTGGGGGTCAGCCCGCTCAGCTTGGTGAGCGGGGCGCTCGCCGGGTAGTCCGAATCGTCGTCGACGGCCACAACCTGCGGCCCGGCGCCGACCGCGTAGAGGTCTTCGGTCGCCGTGGGCGCCAGCGAGACGATCCGGCCGGGCTTGGCCTTTATCTTGACCGGGCCGTTCGCCGCCGTCAGCGTGACCGGGAATGACGGTGCCGCGCTGCTAGAAGCTGGACTGCTGGGAGCTGGGTTGCTGGTAGGGGAGCTGCTGGCCGCTGAGCTGCAGCCGGCGAGCAACGCCGCCGTGACCGCGGCGAGTATCCAGCTAGTTCTGTTCATGGTGTGCCACTTCCTCCCGGGAACGGGAAGGAAGGCGAGACCGTCGGCCGCCAGCTCGAGAGCTGGGCCTGCCGAGACGGATCACCCTTCCCACGAGGGTTGATATCGTCCGACGCGGCAGGAGTCGGCCTGGCTTGGGTCCGGTGTACGAACCTTCACAGTTGCGGGACAGCGCCGGAATGGCCCGCCGTCGCGGGCGTCACCGGCTTCGCTACCTGACGCGCTGCCGGCACCCGCTGCGCTAGCGCGCGGAGGGTCCGGCGGCTGCCACGTTACCACGCGGATAGGCGTCGCCCGGGCGCGGCCAGTGAGCGCTCAGGGACAGATCACGGCCCGGATGCTGGCGGTCAGCTCGGCGCGGGCGGTCGTCAGCGAGGGGCCGTACCAGGTCAGGCTCCGCCCGGAGACGAGCGCCACCGCGATGCCGGGGAAGGCCTCAGGCCCGTCGCTGGCAGTGAAGGGGTAGGGCTCGTCGGGCAGCACCGCCAGCTCGGCTCCGGCGGCCGCCAGCTGAGTAAGCTCGTGCCTGGGGTAACGATCCGGGGAGCCAGCGAATACGTGCGCGAGGCCTAGCCGCGTAATCATGTCTCCGGTGAAGGTCCGGGCCCCGACGACCATCCAGGGGTCGCGCCAGATCGGGACGACTGTTCGCAGGGCCGGGAGTGCGGGCGGCCTGGACCACTCGCTGGCCGCCAAGCGTATCCAGTCGGGTTCGGGCACGGACAGGACGTCGGTGAACAGGCGGCGCAGCGAGCGCAGGGCCGCGTCGACGGTCTCGATCTCGGTGACCCATACCGGGATCCCGGCCGCCCGCAGGTGCTCGACGTCGTGCCGGCGGTTCTCCTCGCGGTTGGCGACGACAAGGTCCGGGCGCAGCGCGGTGATCGCGGCCCGGTTGGGGTTCTTCGTGCCGCGGACCCGCGGGACGTCGAGGCCGGCCGGGTGGGTGCACCAGTCGGTGGCGCCGGCCAGCCGGCCGGGGACGGTGACGGCGAGGGCCTCGGTCAAGGACGGGACCAGCGAGACGATGCGCTGCGGGGGCCTGGCCAGGCGCAGCGGGTGCCCGAGGTCATCGAGCAGCGTCGGCATAGCGCCCTTTCGGTGTTGATGTCAGGCGACGTCGCGCCGCGCTGGCGTGGCCGGCCGGAGTCTGCTTACACGTTGCGCCGGTACTGGCCTCCGGCTTCGAAGAAAGCGTCGCTGATCTGCCCGAGCGAGCAGTGCCGGACGGCGTCCATGAGGGCGGCGAAGACATTGCCTCCGTTGATGGCGGCGTCCTGGAGCCGGGCGATCGCCTCCGGCGCGGTTTCTGCGTGCCGGGCATGGAAGTCGGCGAGCCGCTTGAGCTGAGACTGCTTTTCCTCCTCGGTGGCCCGGGCGAGTTCCACCGGTCCGGCCGGGGTTTCGCCGCGGTGCGGATCGAGGAAGGTGTTGACGCCCACGATGGGCAGGCTGCCGTCGTGCTTGCGCTGCTCGTAGAGCATCGACTCGTCCTGGATCCGCCCGCGCTGGTAACCGGTCTCCATGGCGCCAAGCACGCCGCCGCGCTCAGCCAGCCGGTCGAACTCCGCCA
>PMST01000531.1:0-7448 GCA_003168295.1 Actinomycetota bacterium | reverse complement strand
TGCGGATGTCGTTGAAGTCCATTTCCTGCGCGTGCAGCGACCGGCCGGAGGTCTGCACGTGGTACTTCAGCTTCTGCGCCCGCTCGCCCGCACCGTACCGTTCCTTCATCGCCACCGCCCAGATCCGCCGCGCGACCCGGCCGATGACGGAGTACTCCGCGTCCAGGCCATTGGAGAAGAAGAACGACAGGTTCGGAGCGAAGTCGTCGATGTCCATGCCGCGGGCGAGGTACGCCTCGACGTAGGTGAGGCCGTTAGCGAGCGTGAACGCCAGCTGGCTGATCGGGTTGGCTCCGGCCTCGGCGATGTGGTAACCGGAGATCGAGACCGAGTAGAAGTTCTGCACCTGGTGGTCGATGAAGTACTGCTGGATGTCGCCCATGCACCGCAGCGCGAAATCGGTGGAGAAGATGCAGGTGTTCTGGCCCTGGTCCTCCTTGAGGATGTCGGCCTGCACCGTGCCGCGGACAGTGCTCAGGACCCAGGCCCGGATCTCGCCGGTTTCCGCCTCATCGGGCTCGCGGCCGTGCTCCTCGCGGAAGGCATCGAGCCGCTGGTCGATGGCGGTGTTGAGGAACATCGCGAGGATGGCCGGGGCCGGGCCGTTGATCGTCATCGACACCGAGGTCGTCGGGGCGCACAGGTCGAACCCGGAGTACAGGACCTTCATGTCCTCGACCGTGGCGATCGACACCCCGGACGTGCCCACCTTGCCGTAGATATCCGGACGCGGGTCGGGATCGCGGCCGTAGAGCGTCACCGAGTCGAACGCCGTCGACAGCCGGGTCGCGTCATTGCCGCGGGACAGCAGCTGGAAGCGCCGGTTGGTGCGGAACGCGTCACCCTCGCCAGCGAACATCCGGGCCGGCGCCTCACCGGCACGCTTGAACGGGAACACCCCCGCGGTGAACGGGAAGAAGCCGGGCAGGTTCTCCGAGCGCAGGAACCGCACCAGCTCCGCGTGGTCCTGGGTGCGTGGCAGCGCAACCCGGGGCACCTTGGAGCCGGACAGTGTGCTCCTGGTCAGCGGGGTGCGGAGTTCCTGGCCGCGCACCGTGTAGACGAACTCGTCGCCGGCGTAGTCCGCGACGCGGCCTGGCCACTGCTCAAGTGAGTCGCGGACCTCAGGCCGCAGCTCGTTGTCGGCGCCGTCCCGCAGCTTGCGGACCTGCTCGGCTCCGGAGTCCTCGCCGAGCAGATCGACCGCTGTGCTCAGGTGCTGGCGGCGGCGGGCGATCTCGGCCTGGTCCCGGGTCAGCCGGTGGTAGTCGCGCACGACCTCGGCGATGTCCGCGAGGTACCGGCTGCGGGCGGCGGGCACGACGCTGCGCAGCGCGGTCGAGGCCTTGACGTCGACCTGCGGGAGCACGCCCGAGCCGGCCGGCAGTCCCTTCTCGGCCAGCAGGGTCTTCAGGTGCTGGTACAGCGCGCTGACTCCGTCGTCCATGAACCGTGCGGCGCTGGTGCCGAACACGGGCATGTCTTCCCAGGGGACGCCGAATGCCTCGCGGTTGCGGACCAGCTGGCGGGCGACATCGCGGCGGGCGTCTTCCGCGCCGCGGCGTTCGAACTTGTTGACGGCCACGACATCGGCGAAGTCGAGCATGTCGATCTTTTCCAGCTGGGAGGCAGCACCGAACTCCGGCGTCATGACGTACAGCGAGATGTCGCTGAACGGGACGATCGCCGCGTCGCCCTGCCCGATGCCCGGCGTCTCGACGATGACCAGGTCGAATCCCGCCGCCTGCACCGCCGTCAGGATGTCGCCGAACCGCTCGGGCAGCTGCGCGCCGGCCGACCGGGTGGCCATCGACCGGAAGAACGTCCGGTTATGGTCCCCGCTGTCAAGCGCGTTCATCCGGATCCGGTCGCCCAGCAGGGCGCCGCCGCCACGCCGGCGGGTCGGGTCGATCGCCAGCACCGCGATGCGCAGCTTATCCTCCAGGTCCAGGCGGAGGCGCCGCAGCAGCTCGTCGGTCAGCGACGACTTACCGGAACCGCCGGTCCCGGTGATCCCAAGCACGGGCACCGGCCGGGCCGGCCGCGCATCGCGGAGGCCCTGCACCAGAGATGCGGAACGTCCGGCCTCGAGCACCGTGATCGCGCGCGCCAGCGCGGCGGAACTGCCGCTGAGCACGGCGTCCAGGCTCGGCTCCTCGGCGCACAGGTCAATGTCGCAGGCGGCGATCAGTTGGTTGATCATGCCGGGCAGGCCCAGCCGCTGCCCGTCCTCCGGCGCGAAGATCGTAACTCCGCGCTCGGCCAGCAGGGCGATCTCCTCGGGCACGATGACGCCGCCCCCGCCCCCGTACACCTTGATGTGACCCGCTCCCAGCTCGGCCAGCCGCTGCACGAGATAGCTGAAGTACTCGACGTGCCCGCCCTGGTAGGACGACAGGGCGATGCCCTGGACGTCTTCCTCGATCGCGGTGCGGGCCACCGTCTCGACGCTGCGGTCGTGTCCGAGGTGGATCACCTCGGCACCCTGGCTCTGCAGCACCCGCCGCATGATGTTGATCGCCGCATCGTGGCCGTCGAACAAGCTAGCGGCGGTGACGAACCGTACCGGGTTTACCGGTACATGTAGCGCCTGGGACTCACTCGGCACTGCTCTCTCCGCTCTGTCTGCAGGCGAAGGGACGCGAGTGATCCGCCGCCCGAAAATAGTAGGACGTCCTACTATCTTAGCGTCAATTTAGTTGGACGTCCACGTAAAATTGCCGAGTGGTCCGGGCGTGGCCGCCAAGCCGACCCCAGCGACCGCGAGATGCGGGCCGGCCGGTATGACTGAGATGTGGAATCGGAGAAAGTGAAGTCCTTCAGATGCCTGATGTCCCAGACCTGACGGTTGACGAGCTGGTGCTGGCCGCGGATTTCCCGCCGGCGAGCCGGCGTGACTGGCAGCGTCTCGTCGCGCGCGTGCTGCACAGCCCGGACAGTGAAGCCGACCCGGAGCGGGAGCTCGCGACGCTAACCCTGGACGGCATCGAGATTGCCCCGCTGTACACGGCGGACGACGGGACCGGCGACGCCGGCTACCCCGGGCAGGCGCCGTTCGTGCGCGGTCGCACGGTCGGCGGTCACCGGATGGGATGGGACATCCGGGGCCAGTACGGCCACCCGGATGTCGCGGTCGCCCGAGAGCAGATCATGACGGACCTCGAGGGCGGGGTCAGCTCATTGTGGCTTGAGATCGGCGCCGGAGGCATCCCGGTCGAGGCGATCCCGGACGTGCTCGCCGACGTCTACCTCGATCTGGCGACCGTCATCCTGGACGCGGGGGAACACGCGGGCGCCGCCGCCCAGATTCTCCTGGACACCGCCGCGCGCCGCGGCGCGGACCAGCCGCAGGCCGTCCTGGGCATCGATCCGATCGGCCTGCTCGCGCGGACCGGCCTGGACGCCGGGATGGCCGACGCCACCGCGCTCGCGGCGCGATGCGCGGCTGACCTATCCGGCGTCCGGGCGATCGTGGTCGACGCGCTGCCGTTCCACGATGCCGGGGGGACCGACGCCACCGAACTCGGCTGCGCTCTCGCCGCTGGTGTGGAGTACCTACGGGCGCTGGCCGAGGCTAGCGTGCCGATGGCCGGCGCATTCGGGCAGCTTGAGTTCCGGTACGCGGCGACCGCCGACCAGTTCGCCACCATCGCCAAGCTGCGCGCCGCCCGCCGGACCTGGTCCCGCGTCGCCGAGCAGTGCGGCGTGTCCGGCGAGGCGGCGGGGCAGCGCCAGCACGCCGTCAGCTCGTGGCCGATGACGACCCGCCGGGACCCGTGGAACAACATCCTCCGCGGCACCCTAGCCTGCTTCGCCGCTGGTGCCGGCGGCGCCGACGCCATCACGGTGCGGCCCTTCGACGCCGCGCTCGGGCGGCCGGACGTGCTGGCCCTGCGGATCGCCCGCAACACCCACGCCGTGCTAGCGGAGGAGTCCTACGTCGCCCGGGTCATCGACCCGGCCGGAGGGTCCTGGTACGTCGAGAACCTTACCGAGGCACTGGCGCAACGCGCCTGGGCGTGGTTCCAGGAGATCGAACGATCCGGCGGTCTGTCCGCCGCCATCCGCAGCGGGATGGTCGCCGACCGGATCGCGGCCAGCCGGGACGCCCGCCGTGCCTCGCTGGCCCATCGCCGTGAGGCGGTCACCGGCGTCAGCGAGTTCCCGATGACCGGCGAGACGCTGCTGCGCCGGCCCGCGGCCGCCGGACCTCCGCAGGCCGGTGGCCTGCCGCGGATCCGGTGGGCGCAGTGGCACGAGGAACTCCGCGACCGCGCCGACGCGTACACCCAGTCGACGGGGACGCCGCCGACGGTGGTGCTGATCGGCGTCGGGTCGCCGCGGGCGGCCGCGTCACGCGCCGCCGCGGTCACCGCCCTCCTGGCGCCCGCCGGGATCGCCGCGGTGACCGCTGATCCCGGGCGTCCGGACCCGGTTCCCGGCGAGCACGTGCCGCCGGTCGCGGTCGTCTGCTGCGCCGACGACGCCAGCTCCGATGACGTGAACGCGGCCGTCGCGAGGCTGCGGGCCGCAGGCGCATCCCGGGTGATACTGGCGGCACCACCCGATACCGGACCCGAGGCGGCGGTTGATGACGTCATCACCGGTGACATGGATGTACTCGCGCTTGCGCGCCGTACCCTCGACGCATTGGACGTGCCGAAATGACCCCGCCGCCTGGCGTGCCTAACTTCGCCGATGTCCCGCTCGGCGACGCCCCCCGGGCGGACGGTGAACGCTGGCGGCAGGCCGTGACCGAGCAGGCCGGCGTCGACGACCCCGGGCTGGTGTGGAGCACGCCTGAGGGGATTGACGTCAAACCGCTCTACACCGGCGCGGACCTCGACGGCCTCGACTTCCTGCACACCTATCCCGGCCTGGCGCCGTACTTGCGCGGCCCGTATCCGACCATGTACGTGAACCAGCCGTGGACCATCCGGCAGTACGCCGGGTTCTCCACCGCCGAGGAGTCGAACGCGTTTTACCGGCGCAACCTCGACGCCGGGCAGAAAGGCCTGTCCGTCGCCTTCGATCTGCCGACCCACCGCGGGTACGACAGCGACCATCCGCGGGTGGCCGGCGATGTCGGCATGGCCGGCGTCGCGATCGACTCGATCTATGACATGCGGCAGCTCTTCGACGGGATCCCGCTGGACCGGATGAGCGTGTCGATGACGATGAACGGCGCGGTGCTGCCCGTGCTGGCGCTCTACGTCGTCGCCGCCGAGGAGCAGGGCGTGCCGCCCGAGAAGCTGGCCGGCACGATCCAGAACGACATCCTCAAGGAGTTCATGGTCCGCAACACCTACATCTACCCGCCGGGCCCNNTCGATGCGGATCATCTCCGACATCTTCGGGTTCACCTCCCGGCGGATGCCGAAGTTCAACTCGATCTCGATTTCCGGGTACCACATCCAGGAAGCCGGCGCGACCGCCGACCTCGAGCTCGCTTACACCCTGGCCGACGGGGTGGAATACCTGCGGGCGGGTCTGTCCTCCGGGCTCGACATCGACTCCTTCGCGCCGCGGCTTTCGTTCTTCTGGGCGGTCGGGATGAACTTCTTCATGGAGGTCGCGAAGCTGCGGGCCGGCCGGCTGCTGTGGGCGAAACTCGTCAGCGGCTTCGCTCCGAAGAGCGCCAAATCGCTGTCGCTGCGCGCCCACTGCCAGACGTCCGGCTGGTCGCTGACCGCGCAGGATGTGTTCAACAACGTCGCCAGGACCTGCATCGAGGCGATGGCCGCGACGCAGGGGCACACCCAGTCGCTGCACACCAACGCCCTCGACGAGGCGCTCGCGCTGCCCACCGACTTCTCGGCCCGGATCGCCCGCAACACCCAGCTGCTGCTGCAACAGGAGTCAGGCACCTGCCGGGTCATCGACCCGTGGGGCGGCAGCGCGTACGTCGAGCGGCTCACCTACGAGCTGGCCCGCCGCGCCTGGGCGCACATAGCGGAGGTCGAAGCCGCCGGCGGCATGGCCCAGGCCATCGAGGCCGGCATCCCCAAGATGCGCGTCGAAGAGGCCGCGGCGCGGACCCAGGCCCGGATCGACTCCGGGCGGCAGCCGGTCATCGGCATCAACAAGTACCGCGTCGCCGACGGCGACGACATCGACGTCCTCAAGATCGACAACCGGGCCGTCCGGGCCCAGCAGCTCGACAAGCTCCGCCGGCTTCGGGCCGAACGTGACGAGGCCGCCTGCCAGGCCGCGCTCGAGCGGCTGACGAAGGCAGCCGCCAGCCCGCCGAGCGAGGACAGCAACCTGCTGGCGCTCGCCATCGACGCGGCCCGGAAGATGGCGACCGTGGGCGAGATATCGGACGCGATGGAGAAGGTCTTCGGCCGTTACACCGGGCACATCCGTACGATCAGCGGTGTGTACCGACAAGAGGCCGGCGACACCGCGAGCATCCAGCGGGTCCGGACCGCGACCGATGACTTCGCCCGCGCGCAGGGGCGCCGGCCTCGCATCCTCGTCGCGAAGATGGGCCAGGACGGCCACGACCGCGGGCAGAAAGTCATCGCCAGCGCCTTCGCCGACCTGGGTTTCGACGTCGATGTGGGTGCCTTGTTCCAGACCCCGGGCGAGGTCGCGCGGCAGGCCGTCGAGGCCGACGTGCACATCGTCGGCGTCAATTCACTCGCCGCCGGCCACCTGACGCTCGTGCCGGCGCTGAAGGACGCCCTCGTCGAGGCCGGCCGCGACGACATCATGATCGTTGTCGGCGGCGTGATCCCGCCCCAGGACTACGCCGAACTGCGCGCGGCCGGCGCGACCGCGATATTCGGTCCGGGCACCGTCATTCCCGAGGCCGCATATGACCTCATCGAGGCCCTCGCGGCCCGCAGTGACCAGACCCTATGACGGCCTGGCCGCCGCTCGGGGATGCGCTGCCATGAGCGACACCGCAGACGCCGGGCGATACGCGGACGCGGTCCTCGCCGGTTCCCGTCCGGCCATCGCCCGGGCGATCACGCTGGTGGAGTCCAGCCGGCCCGACCACCGCGCGCTGGCCCAGCGCGTCCTGACCCGGCTGCTGCCGCACGCCAGCCAGGAGGCCCGCCGGATCGGCATCACCGGCGTCCCCGGGGTCGGCAAGTCCAGTTTCATCGACCGGCTCGGCAGCCAGCTCCTCGACCAGGGCCACCGCGTCGCCGTCCTCGCGGTCGATCCGTCATCGAGCCGGAGCGGCGGCAGCATCCTCGGCGACAAGACCCGGATGACCCGGCTCGCGACCGACCCGAACTCTTTCGTCCGGCCGTCACCGACCTCAGGGACCCTCGGCGGCGTCGCGCGCGCCACCCGTGAGTCGCTGGTCATCATGGCCGCGGGCGGCTACGACGTCCTGCTGGTCGAGACGGTCGGGGTGGGCCAGTCCGAGGCGGCCGTCGCGGAGATGACCGACACGTTCCTGCTGCTCGCCCTGGCCCGCACCGGCGATCAGC
>PMST01000538.1:2964-19178 GCA_003168295.1 Actinomycetota bacterium | reverse complement strand
ACCAGGCCCGCGCCGTTGCCGATGATGCCGACCTCGCCGTCGAGCTTGACGTAGTTGAGGTGCTTTTCCCTGGCCCGGGCCTCGATCGGATCGATGTTGCTGACGTCGTCGAAACGGGCGTGCTGCTGGCGGAACGCGGCGTTGTCGTCCAGCGTCACCTTGCCGTCCACGGCGAGGACCTGACCGTCGTCGGTGAGCGCCATCGGATTGACTTCGACCAGCGTGGCGTCCTCGTCGGCGAACATGGTCCACAGCCGCTCAGCCAGCAGCGCGGCCCCGGCCGCGGCCTCCGCCGGGATGCGGCCGGCCGCGATGATCTCCGCCGCCTTGGCGCGGTCCACGCCAGCGATCGGCGAGACCGGGATCCGCGCCACTTCCTCCGGGGTGTTGTGGGCGACCTCCTCGATCTCCATGCCGCCCTGCACCGTGCAGATCGACAAGAACGTGCGGTTGGCCCGGTCCAGCAGGAAGGACAGGTAGTACTCGGCCGCGATGTCGACGGCCTCGGCGATAAGGACCGTGTAGACGGTGTGGCCCTTGATGTCCATGCCGAGGATCTGGCTGGCCTTGTCGTAGGCCTCATCGGGGCCTTGGGCCAGCTTCACGCCGCCGGCCTTGCCGCGACCGCCGGTCTTCACCTGCGCCTTCACCACCACCAACGGATGGCCTTCCGCAGCGAACTCCGCGGCGATCTCGCGCGCTTCGGAGGCCGTCCGGGCGACCTTGCCTCGCTGCACCGGGACGCCGTACTCGGCGAACAGTTCCTTTGCCTGAAACTCAAACAGGTCCACCGGGGGTCCGTTTCTAGGTTCCGACTTGTTCCGCCGCGCACGTGCGGCGTTCATGGGCAGCCTAGCCTTTCCCCCGTCGGGCTGGCCCCCCGGGCCGGGACAGTCCCCGTGTGAGCTGACTCTCAGCGCTCGGCTCACACGGTGGGCGGCTGGGGCTACGGAAAGTGCGGAGCTAGCGGGGTCACATTGGCGGCGGCGCTAGCCCGTCCAGCTCGGCCAGTCGCGTGTCGATCGTGGCGCTGATCTGGCCGAGCAGATAGTGGAGGCTGGCCCGCGCGGCCGGATCCGTAACGGTGTTGTCGATCCCGACCCGGTAGGCACGCAGGATAGTGACCACGCCCCAGGTCAGGGTCAAGAGATTGTCCCGGTCGGGGGTAGTGCGGCCGGCTTCCTTCGCCCACGCCGACAAGGCCGCGCTGAACTTGCCGGTGAACACTTTGTTATCCAGCCCGTCCACCGCCCTTCGGAGCGCACCGAGGGAAGACGGCAGCGTACTCTGCAGGACATCCACGTCGGCGGCGTCCAGGAAGGCGTCGATCTGTTCACACAGGCTGAGCGAGGTCGCGTCGAGGATGCGCTCGATGGCGTTGTACGGGGCAGGCTGGTCGCGCAGCAGGGCGGCCGCGGAGGCCCGGGCAAACGTCGTCGCGTCGACAAGCTCGCCCGCCGCCTGGATGAGCCCGTTGGCGTCACCATCGTTCAGTGCTGCCTGCACCAGGCCGGCCTTGTCGGCGACGGCCTGCAACCAGGCCTGTTCAGCGAGCTTACCGCCGCCCAGCTTGCCCTTAACGAGCTTGGCCGCCTCGCTGATCCTGCTGTTGACGACCGTGGCGATCGACGAGCGGCGCTCGACCGCCAACCTGGCCTGGAGCAGCAGACTGGCCCCGCTGCGGAAGGTGCTGACCTCGAAACGCACTCCGTCCAGCGGGTGCACACCGACCGGGTGGTCCGACAGCAGGTCAGCGGACTCGCCGCTGACCTCGTTGGCGATGTCGGTCAGGAACTGCTCCAAGCCGGACTCGGTTGGGGTCTCGAGGGCGTTCGGGTACTGCTGAGCGAGCGCGTCGCTCAGCCGCGCGATCTCGCGGGCGAGAGCCGTGGAAGTCCTGGCGAGCAGAGTCAGATCGGGCGAGGTGGCGGCGACGCCGGTGCTCCAGGTCTGCAGCAGCTCAGCCAAGGGGGAGTTAGCAATGACCTTGTCGAACCTGGCCTTCGCCGCCTCGGCGTCGTCGCCACGACCGAGCGCGGCGCGGATCCCCTCGACGCTGGCGGCCCACAGCTCGCCAAGCGCGTATCTGAAGGCGGCGGCGCGTACTGGTCGCCGCTGTTCCTGGACAGAAATACCCACCGACTTGGTACGCAAGGGGAGCGCGTTTTTGCGAAGCGTCTCCTTCGCGGAATACAGCTTCCGGGGTATTTCGCGGTCCCGCACCGGCATGGAAAGAAAGTCGGGTTCGGGAGTTTCGTCATTGAGGACCAGGAAACGGGAGGACTGGTCGACCTTCACCTCGGGCAGGTTCGCGAGGGCGAGCTGGACCAGCTCAGCGATGACCGCGCGGGGCAGCGACTCATGACGCGCCATCCCCGAAGCGTAAGCGTAGACGGCGGAGACGTCGTGCTCGTCGCCTGCGGCGGCGATGAGGCGATCGACCCATAGCTGCTTGTCGCTCGGCTGATCCCACCCGAAATCGGCGGTCATCGGGCTCAGCTCACAGACCAGGCCCATCCAGGCGAGGTGGTCGATGCGGCTGCCGGTCAATTCGGCCGAAAGGTAGGTACCGCTGGCCAGCGACGTCCAGAAGGTGTCCTCGCTGATGCCCTGCCATGTCTCGGCGAGTGCCGCCGCGGTGTCGTCGGTGCGGCCGCCGGAGAGGGCCCGGCGCAGTCGTTCCAGGATGCCGTCGGCGGCCTGGCTGATAGTGACCTCGGGGGTGCCGCCGACACCGAGGACCACGGCGACGAACTTCGCCCGGGCCTGTGCCCGCAGGTCAACCGTGCCGGTGTCGGAGCCGGCGAGTGTCTTCAGCCGTCTCGCGAGAGTTTCACCCATCGCCGTGAGTTCGGGTGTGACGCTGCCGCTGCGGTAGTACACCATCGGCAGGGCAGGCGGCCGGGTAACGGCAAGCTCCAATCGACTGGCCGGCTTCAGCTGCGGATCGGTGGACGCCTCGTTGACCAGGCCAGCGATGTCCTCGACGGACTTGGACAGGTGATTGGCCAGGGTTTCCGGCAGGTTCCTGGAGCGCTCGCTGGCCTGGTCCAGGGCCGCCGGGTACGGGTTCTCGGGTGCGAGCCGGTAGTGCAGGTGCAGCACCGGCAGCCCGGTGGCCGCCGCGAGCCTGGCGGCGTAGACCCCGGCCGGCTCGTCGAACTGGAACCGGCGGCTGTGCAGGTAAAGCAGCGCGCCATCGTCGCTGGAGCCCGGCGTGGCCACCCACTCGCCTCGCACCGACCCGGACCGGAACGGGCGGGCGGCAAAGGCCGTCGCCGGCCCGCCGAGCCGGTCGAGCAGCGCCGCTCCGGAGTCGGCAGCGCCGTGAATCTCCGCGACGAGCCGGGCGACAGCCCGCAGATCGGACTCGGTCGCGGGATGGCTGATCATTCGGCCATCATCCGGATCTTGCTCATAATCGCAAACCTAACC
This sequence comes from Actinomycetota bacterium, assembly GCA_003168295.1. Next base: position 15,743 of record PMST01000538.1, on the reverse strand, counting down.
GCACCATCCCCGCCCGCCGCACCCAGACCGGGAGCCGTGGGGTTCCTCGCCGTCACCAGGTGGCCGCGGGCTTCCGGTCACGAGCAATTCAGCCGAACGGCCGTGGTTTCAGTTGACACAGGGAATTCCGTCCTTGGCGGTGACCGCGCCGCCCTGGGCACCGGTGGTCGGGGCGGCAACCGCCGAGGACGAGGGCGTGGGGGAGGTAGTCGGCACGGTGGCGTCCGCGCCGAGCATGACCTCGACGTGGCCCGCGGCCACCGTAGAACTCGCCGTCGCGGTCACGCTGAACTCCGAAGCGATCCTGCTGGCACTCGTCGACGCGCCCGTGCCGTACAGCACCTCGGTCGTCGACAGCGCGCTGGTGTTCGCGATCTGCCCGGCCCTGTAGCCCTGCCCGACCAGCGCGGTCGAGACCTGCCCGGCCAGCCCCGGGCTGTTACCGCCGTTGTACACGTCCACGGTGGTCTTGGCGGCGTCGGCGCTGCTCTCGACCGTCGGCTTGGGGCTGGGCGAGCTCGACGAGGCCGACGAGGCCGCGGGCGGGTAGAACGTATCCTGCACGATCTCCTTGATGTAGGCGGGGTTGACCTCGTTGGCGTCCTGACCCTCGATGGTCTCGTAAGCCATGATCGGCAGCGTGTGGAAGATCAGGTTGCCGCTGGTCAGGCTCCGCATCTGGCTGGCGAAGTCCAGCAGGTCCCAGCCGGAGTCGGTAATCACGTACTGCTTCGCGATCGACAGCAGGGAGTCGATCTTGGTCAGGTCGTCGAGGACGCCCTCGTTCCGGAGTGACTGCATCACCGAATCGAGGAATGCCTGCTGGCGATGGGTACGGTCCAGGTCGCCGTTGGCCAGGCCGTCGCGCTGCCGGACGAACGCCAGCGCCATCGAGGCGTCGAGATGCTGGAGCCCGGCCTTATGGGCGTAGAAGCCGGAGTTGGCGTCGTATGGGACCGGGTGGTTGAGGCAGACCTCCACGCCGCCGAGAACCTTCGCCAGCTCGTAGAAGCCGTCCAGGTTGACCTCAGCGAAGTGATCAATGTGCACCCCGGTCAGCTGCTCGACCGTGTTCACGGCGGCCGTCCGGCCAGCTTCGTTGCCATCAAAGGCGACCTGATTCTGGCTCATGTTGGGGTCCTGCGTCCGGAGCTGGTCCTCCTCCGCCGCCATGGCCAGGCCATAGGCCTGGTCGATCTTGCCCTGGGACTGCCCGTCGTAGGGGGTGGGGTAGGTAACCCAGTCGTCGCGCGGGATAGAGAAGCCGATCGCCTTCTTGCCGCCCGCTGGTATGTGGATCAGGATCAGCGTGTTGGTGGCGTTGCCGCCGACCCCGTTCTCGATGCCCAGCCTGCTCCCGGCGTGCAGCGCGTTCAGGACAGCGTTCGGCAGGATGTTGCCGTCCCAGTCGGTGCGGCTCTCCAGGCCCATCAGCAAGATGTTCTGCGCCCCGATCGACGGGCCGGACACGATGGCGTGCGAGCCGCCGATGCTGCTCACGTCGCGGACGACAAAGTAGGAAAAGCCGCTAATCGCCAGCACCAGGGCCGCGGTGACGCAGCTTAGGGCGTATCCGGCCTTTCCCGCTGCGCCCCACAACGAGGCCGATGAAGCTGGCCTAACCATGGCATTTTTCCTCAGCAGTCTCAGCTCTGGATCGTTACCATTCCCGCGAAGCCTACCTTCGTGTCACCGCCACCTGTCCGCAACGGCTAACATCCGAAGCACATATGAACGACCCCCTTTGGCGCGAAGCGCGCCCGAGCAGGCCGTACGGCAGCGAACCTGGAGTCGCGCCGCGCGACCGCGATTCCCGGCCGCCCGCAGACATCCCGACGAGGCCGACGGGATCTCCGATGATGCCAGCGGGTCCCCCGGCGATGCCAGCAGGCGCGCCGGCGATGCCAGCAGGCGCGCCAAGAGTTCTCCCTGGCAGGCCGAGAGTCCCGGCGGGCGGTCCGGTCGTGCCGGCGGGCGGTCCGAGAGTCCCCGCAGGCGGTCCGGTCGTGCCGGCGGGCGGTCCGAGAGTCCCGGCCGGCGCCCCGAGGACGGCAGCGGGCAACCCGGGGGGACCTGGCCGCGAGCCGGGGACACCCAGGCCCGCGGGCGGGCCACCCAGGCGCGAGGCCGGCTGGAATGGCCGCGATCCGGGCGGGATCGATCCCGGGATGCGTGATCCCCGCTGGAGCGGCCGTGACTCCGGCGCACCGACGCGCAGGATGCCGACCCGGCCTGACCCGAATCCGGCTAGCCGCCCAGGGAGAACGGTATCCGGCGGGGTCCGGCCCGCGATGAGCCAACCCGGTAGCCTGCCGCTAGGCGCCGTGCCGCCGGGCGGCGGGCCGCGAGGCATCCAGGAGGCCCGCCGGACGCAGGCCGCGCGCGGGCGCGGGGGGCCGGGGAGACTGGGGCAGTTCGGCTCGCTGCAGGGCGGCCTCGGGGTGTGCCTCATCGTCGCCAGCACGGCGATCGGCGCGATTGCCACCATGGCGACCGGGCGCGCACCCGGTTTCATGCTCGGGGTCTTCGTGGTCATCGGCACCGTCGTGGCCGCGTTGGCCGTCCGGCCCCGGGCCGGACGGCTGATCTTCCCGGTCCCGGTGCTCGCTTACCTGGTCGCCGCGCTCATCGCCGGGATCATCTACAACCGGTCCGACGACGCGTCTAAGACGGCGGTCGCCATCGGCGCGGCCCAGTGGATCGCGAACGGATTCGTCGCGATGGCCTTCGCCACCGCGGCGGCCGTCGTCCTTATCGCCGTCCGCTGGTTCTTCTGGCGCCGCGGCCGGAAGGGCGGTCCGGCCCGCCCCGGCCCGGTCGGCGGCCCAGGCCGTCGGCCCCAGCCGGACCCAGCGGCCGCCGTGGATCCCAGGTACGCGCCGGATAACCGAGGCTCGCGGTACCCGGCGGATAACCCAGGCTCCCGGTACCCGGCGGATTATCCGGGCTCCGGGTACCCGGCGGATTACCGTACCCAGGATCGGACCAGCGCGGGCGGCGGGAACTGGGACGATGAGCGTTCGCCAGGGTCCGCACCTAACTACCGCCGGCCCCGGCCCGGATCGGGACCCTACAACTTTTCCAGCGGAGCGTAGCGGAGCACCAGGTGCTTGACGCCATAGTCGGCGCCAAAGTCGATCTTGGCCTCGGCCTGGTCGCCGTAGCCGTCGGTGGACACCACGGTGCCGAGCCCGAACTTGTCGTGGGTCACCATGTCCCCGGGCGACAGCGCGGGCACCCGGCGGTTCCCCGGCGACCGGGTCCCGGGCAACTGCGCCATCCGCTCCTGCGCGGGCCTGACCGCAGACATCGCCGCGTCCGCGTCACGGCGCCACTCGATGAGGCCGGCCGGGATCTCGCTGAGGAACCGCGATTGCTTGTGGAACGAGGGACGACCCCACCAGTTCCTGGCCACGGCGCGGGTCAGGTAGAGCCGCTGCTCGGCCCGGGTGATGCCGACATAGGCCAGCCGGCGCTCCTCTTCTAGTTCCTTCGGGTTGTTCAGCGAACGCTGATGCGGGAACACCTCTTCTTCCATCCCGGTCAGGAACACCACGGGGAACTCAAGTCCCTTGGCCGTATGCAGCGTCATCATCGTCACCAGGCCGCCGTGCTCCTCGCCGTCGGGAATCTGGTCGGCGTCGGCCACTAGCGATACCTGCTCGAGGAACTCGGCCAGCGTCCCGCCCGCCTCCCCATTCCCCCTTCCCGGTGACCCGTCGAACTCACGGGCCACGGACACCAGCTCCTCCAGGTTCTCCACCCGGCTGGCGTCCTGCAGGTCCGAGGAGGACTCGAGCGCCTCGATGTAACCCGTCCGGTCGAGCACCGCCTCGGCCAGATCCGCCACCGGGACGGTCTCGGCGAGTTCCCTGAGCCCGTCGATGAGGGCGTTGAACCCCGCGATCGCGTTGGCTGAGCGCCCGGCCAGCCCCGGCACGTCCGCCGGCCGGGCCAGCGCCTGCGCGAACGTCATTCGCTCCCGCTGCGCGAACGCGGCCACGTAGTCCTCGGCCCGGTCGCCGATACCGCGCTTGGGCACGTTCAGCACCCGCCGCAGCGACACCTCATCGGCCGGGTTGGCAATCAGCCGCAGGTAGGCCAGCAGATCCCGGACCTCGCGGCGCTCGTAGAACCGCACGCCGCCGACCACCCGGTACGGCAGCCCGACCCGGATGAACACTTCCTCAAAGACCCGGGACTGCGCGTTGGTCCGGTAGAACACCGCGACCTGGCCCGGCGTGGCCTGGCCTGCGTCGGTCAGCCGGTCGACCTCCTCGGCCACGAACGCGGCCTCGTCGTGCTCGTTGTCGGCCACGTAACCGATGATCGGCGCGCCCGCACCCTGCGCCGACCACAGGTTCTTCGGCTTGCGGCCCTGATTCTGCGAGACCACGGCGTTGGCAGCGGTCAGGATGTTCTGGGTGGAACGGNNTCTGCTCGAGGAGGATGACCTTGGCGTCCGGGTAGTCCTGCTCGAACTCGACAATGTTGCGTATCGTCGCGCCGCGGAAGGCATAGATGGACTGGTCCGCGTCGCCGACGACGCATAGCTCGGCGGGCGGGAGAGTTGGGTCGGGAGTGTCGGGACTGCCCGTTCGGCCGGAAAAGAGCGGAGCACCACCGGAGACTAGCTCGGAGATCAGGACGTACTGCGCGTGGTTGGTGTCCTGGTACTCGTCCACCAGCACGTGCCGGAACCGGCGGCGGTAGTGCTCGGCGACCTCCGGTATGGCCTGGAAAAGGTTGACCGTGACCATGATCAGGTCATCGAAGTCCATCGCGCCGGCCGCGAACAGCCGGCGCTGATACTCGCTGTACGCCTCGGCCAGGGCCTTGTCCCGGGCCGTCTGCGCGCGGGCCGCGAACGTTTCGTGGTCGACCAGCTCGTTCTTCAGGTTCGACACCTGGGCGGCCATCGCCTTCGGCGGGAACTGCTTGGCGTCGAGCTCGAGTTCGCGGCAGGTGAGCGCCATCAGGCGCTGCGAGTCTGCCTGGTCGTAGATGGAAAACGACGAGGGATAGCCGAACCGCTTGGCCTCCCGGCGCAGGATGCGCACGCAGGCCGAGTGGAACGTCATCACCCACATGGCCCTGGACCGCGGGCCGACCAGGGCGGCGACGCGGCCGGCCATCTCGCCGGCCGCCTTATTGGTGAAGGTAATGGCCAGGATCTCGTGCGGCGCCACGTCCCGCGCGGCCAGCAGGTAAGCGATCCGGTGCGTGAGCACGCGGGTCTTCCCCGAGCCCGCGCCGGCCACGATCAGCAGCGGGCTGCCCTCGTGCACCACGGCAGCGCGCTGCTCTGGATTGAGTCCGTCAAGGAGGGCATCTATTGCGAGGGCGGCCACCCACATAGGGTAGGCGCTCACACCGACAAAAAGCAGGGCGGGCGTCTCGCCGCCTCGTCGGCACCAGTAGTCATATTACGTCACTAGCTGGGAGAACGTTACAATAGGGACATTAGGCTTATACGTCCCCAGGTAGTGAGATATATCGTCCTTCTCGCTCCGGGGGATGCGTGCTATGGGCTATTCTGGCCGTCTTGACCGATAGTTGAATGCGACGGGGAACGCGCATTCCTAGCCTCTGGACCATGGGGGTGTCATGGGATCGCGTAGCCGATCCATACGGCTCCGCATTTACTTCCTGGTGGCGATCCCGCTCGTCGCCATGGTCGGACTGCTCGCCTACGTGGCGGGCACTTCGGTCAGCAACGCTATCGACCTGGACCGGGCCCCGAACCTGATCAACAAGACCTCGCTGCCGACCGCGAACTTCGTCAACTACCTGCAGGCCGAGCGCGCGGCCGCGGTGATCTACCTGTTCGCGCCCACGCCGGCCAACCTAGCCGCCTACGACAACGCCGTCGCGAATACCAGCCAGAACTCCAAGGCGTTCCGGGCGGCCATGACCTCCCCGGCCACGGTGCGCAGCGAGACCTCCAGCGAGGCGGCGGCGATCAACGCCATGCTCGGCAACCTCGGCAAGCTCACGCTCCTGGAGGGGGAAGTCCGCGACCGGGCGGTCAAGCCGCTGGCCGCGCTCACCGCCTACAGCCAGGGCATCGCCGCCGAGCCCGCGCTGTTCCTGACCGAAGCCAGCAGCGAGACCAACGCCACGGCGGTCGGCCAGGCGCTGGGCCTGATCGCGACCGTGCAGGCCAGAGAGGAACTCTCGCAGGAGTGGGCGCTGCTCGGGGGCATGCTGGCCGGAGACCGGATGACGAAGAACGACCGCATCGCGTTCACCGAGGCGGCGGCGACGCGGCAGGCCGACCTCGGTTCCGCGCAGTCCATCCTGACCCCGGTCAACCTGGGCGTCTACAACGCCGCGCAGAACGGTTCGGTGGCCGCGCAGGCCAACCTCGCCGCGATCGAGCAGGCCCTCGCCGGAGGCGCTCAGATCAGCCAGCTGCCGACCACGCCGGCCCAGTGGCAGCAGACGGCGGGCACGCTGCTGCAGGACTACTTCAAGGGCGGCGTCGCGGTCTCGCAGGCGGAGCTGGTGACCGATCACCAGTCCAGCCGGTCGGCGTGGATCCGGGTCGCGGTGACGAGCGGCATCGCCCTGCTCGCGCTGCTCCTCACCATCGTGGTGACCACCCTGGTCGCTCGCGGCATCATCCGGCGGCTGCGCGGGCTCGAACGCTCCGCCCTCACCGTGGCCCAGCACCAGCTGCCCGACGTGATCGGCCGGCTGAGGCGAGGCGAGGACGTTGACGTGGAGCACGAGGCGGCGCCGCTGCAGGCCGGCCCCGGCGGAACCAGCTCTGGCCGGGCCAGCGGGGACGAGATCGACCGGGTCGGGCAGTCCTTCGACCTGGTCCGGCAGACCGCGATCCGGGCCGCGGTGGAGGAAGCCAGGCTTCGGCGCGGGCTCAACGACGTGTTCCGCAGCCTGGCCCGGCGTAGCCAGTCGCTGCTGCACCGCCAGCTGACCCTGCTCGACCAGATGGAACGGCGGGCCACCGACCCCGAGGCCCTCGACGATCTGTTCCGCCTCGATCACCTGACCACCCGGATGCGCCGGCATGCGGAAGGCCTGGTCATCCTGGCTGGCGCGCCACCGGGCCGGTCCTGGAGCAACCCGGTGCGGATGATCGACGTGATGCGCGGCGCCATCGCGGAAGTCGAGGACTACGCCCGGGTCGCGGTGGCGACAAGGAGCCAGGCCGGGCTCTCCGGCTCGGCCGTGGCCGACGTCATCCACCTGCTGGCCGAGCTCATCGAGAACGCCACGACGCTCTCGCCGCCGTATACCTCGGTTCGGGTGTCCGGGGATATCGTCGCGAGCGGATTCGCGATCGAAGTCGAGGATCGCGGGCTCGGGATCAGCCCGGAGCGGATGGCGGAACTCAACGAGCGGCTGACCGAGCCGCCCGAGTTCAACCCGGCCGACAGCGAGCAGCTCGGCCTGTTCGTCGTCAGCCAGCTCGCCAAGCGGCACAGCATCCGGGTCACGCTCAAGGCGTCACCGTACGGCGGCACCGCGGCCATCGTGCTGATACCGCGCCAGCTGGTGGTGACCGAGGACGCGTTCCGGCCCGCACTGGCCGGCGAGCCCGCGGCGATCGCCATGGCGCAGGTCGCGACCAACGGCGACGCCGGAGCCCAGGCGGACCCCTCCCGGGCGTTTTCCGAGCTCGACGGCCTGCCCGGGCTCGACGACCTGCCCGGGCTCGCACCGGCGCCGGCGATCCGCATCTCGGGCCCGCTGCGGCGATCCGAGGGGCTGGCCGCCCAGGGGCTGGCGGCCCAGGGCCCCGTATCGGGAACGGTGCCGGAGCCGATACTGGTGCCGGGAACGGTGCCGGAGCCGGTGCTGATGCCGCCTGCCTTCGACGTATTCGCGCCGCGGCACCGCGGCCAGCACTCCGCCGAGACCACCGGTTCCGGTGATGACGGGCTCGACCCGGGCGTTCCGGGCATGCTGGCGGCGCCCGCCACCCCGATGACGCCGGTGGCCTCGGCCCCCCCGGGGAAGCTTTCCCGCCAGACCGGTCCTCTTCCGGCGCTGCCCGACGAGTCTGGACCGGAGTCACGTGACGCGAACGGCGACAGCCAGGAGCTTCCGCGGCGGGTCAGGCAGGCGAGCCTGGCTCCCCAGCTTCGTGCTGACCCGCCGCAGCGCCGGGTCACCATGGCCAGCGGCGGCCCGTCGAGCTGGCCCACGCCCGCGGAAATCCGCCGGACCGTGTCGGCTCTTCAGCGCGGCTGGCAGGAGGGACGGTCGGAGCACGGCGCGAGCCCTGCTGCCGAATCCGCGCCGCCGACCGCCTCGGATAGCGGAGGCCACGATTCAACCGAGGATGAACAAGCAGGTGGGGAAGCCGATGGAACCTGATATCGGCACGCCAGGCCGGATGGGCCGGCTCGACTGGCTGCTCGATGATCTCGTCCGGCGGGTCGCCCCGATCGGCAAGGCCGTCATCTTGTCCGCCGATGGCATCGCGCTGGGCGCATCGAGCACGCTCGAGCGCGATGACGCGGAGCATCTGGCCGCGCTGGCGGCCGGATTCCAATCGCTGGCCCGCGGCGCCGGACGGCATTTCGGCGGCGGCTCGGTCCGGCAGACGATCATCGAGATGGAGTCAGGATTCCTGCTCGTCAGCGCCGCGGGCAGCGGGACATGCCTCGCGGTTATCGCCGAGCCGGGCTGCGATCTCGGCCTGGTCGCCTATGAGATGGCCGTCCTGATCTCCAGATCTTCAGAACACATCCGGGTCAACGCGCGCACGTCCGCCCCCACCGGCTGGGCGTAACGAGACGTCATGCCGGCTGACGACGAACGATGGCTGGATGCCGAGGCCGGACCTGTGGTCCGGCCTTATGCCCTCACCCAGGGCCGGACCAGGCATACGGGTGCATCGTTCGACCTGGTCGCGACGGTCATGGCCACGCGAGCCCGGGTCGCCGACCCTTCGTCGATGGCGCCCGAGCACATGAACGTGCTGCAGCTCGCCCGGGCGCCGACCACCGTCGCAGACATTGCCTCTGACGTTGATCTTCCGCTTGGTGTCGTCCGTATCATCCTCGCCGACCTGCGGGAACTCGGCCTGGTCGCGATCAGCACCCCGGTCACGCCGGCGACGCGGATCGACACGCACACTCTCAGGGAGGTCCTTAATGGACTACGGGGCCTATGACCAGGCTGGCGGCCAGCCAAGCAGCCCGCCCCCGCCCCGCGCGATAAAGATCCTCCTGGCCGGCGGCTTCGGGGTGGGCAAGACCACCCTCGTCGGCGCGGTGAGTGAGATCAAGCCGCTGCGGACCGAGGAACTACTGTCCGAGGGCAGCGTGCGCACTGACAGCACCCAAGGCGTCGAGGCCAAGACGACGACCACGGTCGCGATGGACTTCGGCCGGATCAGCCTGCGCAGTGACCTGGTGCTCTATCTCTTCGGCACACCCGGCCAGCAGCGGTTCTGGTTCATGTGGGATGAGCTTGCGATCGGCGCGCTGGGGGCCGTGGTCCTCGCCGATACCCGGCGGCTGGCCGACAGCTTCCCCGCGATCGACTACTTCGAGCGCCGGGAGATACCGTTCATCGTCGCGCTGAACGTCTTCGACGGCGCCCGGAGGTACGCCATCGAAGACGTCAGGACGGCCTTGGACCTTGAGCCAGGTCTCCCGATGGTCCTGTGCGACGCGCGCAGCCGGGAATCAGCCAAGGAGGTGCTGATCGCCTTGGTCGAGCACGTCCTGGCCACGGCGTCGCAGGAATCTGTCTCAGGGATCGCCTAGCCTCAAGGATCGCGGAGCACGGCCCAGACCGCCTTGCCGTGCCCGGCGATCGGGCTCCAGCCCCACACGTGACTAAGTGCTGCGACGATCTGCAGGCCGCGACCGCTTTCCCAGCCCCAGTCGGGCTGCCGCGGCATCGGCATCTCATTGGCTGGATCGATGACCGCCAGCATGACTTCGCCGACCCGCCTGAGCATGCACAACCGGAGCACGGTCAGGCCAGCACCCGGATTGGCGCGGATCAGGCCGGCCCGGGTGCCGTGCAGAACGGCGTTGACCACCAGCTCATCGATGATCATCTCGGCGTCATCGGCCAGCGCCTCTAGGCCCCAGCAGGTGAGCAGCTCCCGGACGAAGTAGCGGGCCGTCCTGGCCTCTTCCGGCCGGGCGCTGAGGGCACGGGAAGTAACCGCCGGGGTCTCCCACCACGCGGACGGCACGGGCAGCAGACGCGGCATGCTACCGCCGACCGCGGGCCGCCAGACGCTGACTTCTTCGTCGTCATCCCCGCTACCGGTAGCGATACTGAGATGTACCAACGCAACAGCTTCCTGCATGTCATCGGGCCTATAACGGTTGGCCCGTCACGGTGTTATCTGCGTGCCTGAAGCTATGGTGCCTGATATATTGTGCAAATGCAAGACCAGATGCACGTTCATTCGCTTTGTGCACAGGTCTCCAGATAGGCGCACGGGGGCCAGCAGGCAGACGAATCGCATCAGGCACTTACTCACCAGCTGCGGACATAAGAATTACAGTGAGTGAACCTTTCAGGCCTGGAGCGCATTGGACCTGTCGGAAGGGGATAAATATGGCCATGACTTACAACGGCATGCTCGCCGCCGAGCTCGGCGACGTCCGCTGGCTCAAGAGCTGGCACAGCAACCCGAATGGCGCCTGCGTCGAGCTGGCCGCGCTGCCCAGCGGCGAGTTCGCGATGCGCAACTCGCGGTTCCCAGCCGGTCCCGTCCTGCTCTACACTCGGGCAGAGATCACCGCATTCCTGGCGGGAGCCAAGGATGGGCAATTTGATCAGCTACTCGCCAAGACCGGTCGGCTAACCCCCCAATAAACCCTGTTAACGGCCGGCACGCGGCGACACGGTAGTAACGGATCAACAAACTGGACCCTTCCGACCTGCGAGAATACGGAGAGATCAGGACTTCTGTTGAATTGTCACAGAACCCTCTATCGCAGGCGTTAGATCACATGGGAGACTGGTCCCCACCCCGCCAAGATCTAGGGTGACGACGATGCGAGGAGTGCCGATGGTCTCATCGGAAGACTCGGCCTGGGACGTGCCTCCCAGCATTTTCGGTACGCGGGCGGGCGGTCCGACCGTTCAGCGGCTCGTGCTCGGCAGTCAGCTGCACCAGCTGCGCGAGTCACGCGGAATCACCGCAGAACAGGCCGCCGAGGCCATCCGGGGTTCTCACTCCAAGATCAGCCGAATGGAACACGGCCGGGTCGGCTTCAAGGAGCGGGACGTGGGCGATCTCCTTACGCTGTACGGCGTAACCGACAGCGAAGAACGCGCGGCGCTGCTGAACCTGGCCAGGGAGGCCAATACACCCGGCTGGTGGCACGCCTACTCGGACATCTTGCCGAGCTGGCTGGAGCCTTACGTCGGCCTGGAGGCGGCGGCATCGGTCATCAGGACCTACGAAGTCCAGCTCGTGCCCGGTCTGCTCCAGACCGAAGAATATGCCCGCGCGCTGATCCGGCAGGGTTCGGCGGCTAACGAAGACGAGATCGCCCGGCGGGGTGAGCTGAGGGCCAGCCGCCAGGAAATCCTCCGCAGGCCGGACGCGCCGCAGTTGTGGGCCGTCGTCGACGAGGGCGCGCTGCGTCGCCCCGTCGGCAGCAGGGAGGTGACCCGCGAGCAGCTGCGTTACCTCATCGAGGTGGCCGAACACCCGGCGGTCACCCTCCAGATCCTGCCGTTCCTGGCGGGCGCGCACGCCGCTATGGGCGGCCCGTTCACGATCCTGCGCTTCGCCGAGCCCGACCTGCATGACGTCGTGTACATCGAGCAACTGACCAGCGCGCTCTACCTGGACAAGCCCGTCGAGGTGGACAGCTACCTCGAGGTCATGGAGCAGCTCTGCCTGCAGGCAGAGTCCGCCGCGAACACCACGAAGGTGCTCAGCCAGATCCTCGCCGACAGCTGAGCCGGGTGTCGTCTCACCGGTCCGCCGGGGTTCGTTCCTCGCAGGCCCACGGCGAGCCATAATCGGCCAGTAGGTCAAGGAACGGCCGCGCGGGCAGCGCTTCGGGACCAAGCACCCCGACCCCGGACCAAGCGCCGGAGTCCATGAGCTCAAGCGCGACCACCGGGTTGACCGCGGTCTGCCAGACCACCGCCTGGGACCCGTACTCGGCCATCGACCACGCGTTGTCGACCACGTGGTGCAGGTAGACATCGCGCGGCGCACCGTCGGTGCCCGTGCCGGTCACCCAGGTGCCGGCGCAGGTCAGCCCGCTCATCGCGTCCCCGAGCGTGGCCGGGTCCGGCAAGCACGCGGCCACCACGTCGCGAGGCGACACGGTCGCGGCGCCGACCCTTACCGGTTTCGTCTTGTCCAGGCCGAGCTTGTGCAGGGTGCGCAGGACACCAATGAACTCGGACCCGAGTCCGTACTTGAAGGTGACTCGCCGCGCCTGGACCCAGCGCGGCATCAGCAGCACCTCCTCGTGCTCGACGTTCACGCATTCCACCGGGCCGATGCCGGCCGGGAAGGTGAAGACCTCCGGCTCGCTGAACGGCTCGGTGGTGAACCAGCCCCGGTCGCGTTCCCAGATCACCGGCGGGTTCAGGCACTCCTCGATCGTGGCCCAGATGGAGAACGTGGGGGCGAAGTCGTAGCCGGCCACCTCGAGGCTCGAACCGTCCCGGACGCCGAGCTCGTCGATCTCGCTGAACAGCTCATCGGCGGCGTAACGGGCGAATACGTCCGACAGCCCCGGCTCCACCCCCATGCCCACCAGCGCGAGCCTGGACGCCCACTCCCAGGCCGGCGCCATCGCGAACTG
>PMST01000538.1:0-2812 GCA_003168295.1 Actinomycetota bacterium | reverse complement strand
AATGCCGTGCCAACCCCGCCCGCGCCCACCAGCAGTATCCGCATGGGTTGATCGTAGACCTTTGCTGGCATACTTCTCGTAGAACAGCAGACGAGACCAGCCGTGATATCGAGCCGTTACTACGGATATCGTTGCCGGAACACATCATTTGTGCTAGAACCGTACTGTTTAGTGGTGCTGACGTCGCCGTCACACCCCGCCGATGACATCTTGCGGCAACGGTCCGGCCGATCGGGGGCCGCCGTTCCGGCCCGGTGATTCCGGGTTACAGCCAGGAGGGTGAGACATGGCCACTAGCACCACGTCAGATCTGCAGCCGGTCGAAGAATACAAAGACAAAGGCCTGAAGGGCGGTGCCCTCGGCCTGGTTTCCAGCATCGTGATGGGCGTCGCCTCGACGGCGCCCGCCTACAGCCTGGCGGCGACGCTGGGCTTCGTGGCGCTCGCGGTGGGGCTCAAGTCGCCCTCGGTCGCCTTGCTGGCCTTCATCCCGATGCTGCTCTGCTCGATCGGCTACAGCGAGATGAACAAGGCCGACCCGGACTGCGGGACCACGTTCACCTGGGCGACCCGGGCGTTCGGCCCCAAGACCGGCTGGGCGGGCGGCTGGGGGATCGTGGCCGCGGACATCCTGGTCATGGCCAGCCTGGCCCAGGTGGCCGGGCAGTACATGTTCCTGCTCTTCGGCGCGGACGGCATCGGCGACAACGCCACCAGCATCTGGGTGCTGCTGGTCGGCGTCGGCTGGATCGTCGCGATGTCCTACATCTGCTACCGGGGCATTGAGGTCTCCGCGTGGTTCCAGCGCATCCTGCTGACCATCGAGATCATCATGCTCCTCGTGCTGGCGGTGACCGCGCTGGTCAAGGCCACCGGTAGCCACCCCCCGGCGACCGCGGTCCAACCGAGCTTCGGCTGGCTGCTGCCGACTCATATCACCTTGTCCGCCTTCGTCAGCGGGATCATCCTGATGCTGTTCATCTACTGGGGCTGGGACACCGCGGTCTCGGTCAACGAGGAGACGAAGGACAAGGCCAAGACGCCGGGTCGGGCGGCGATCATCTCCACCGTGATCCTGCTCCTCACCTACGTGATCGTCATCTTCGGTATCCAGTCGTTCGCCGGGATCGGCACCAAGGGCATCGGGCTGACCAACCCCGCGCACGAGTTCGACGTGCTGTCGGTCGCGGGCTCGGCGATCTTCGGCACCGGCGGGTTCGGCACGGTCCTGTCCCGGCTGCTGATCCTGATGGTGCTGACCTCGGCTTCTGCCTCGACGCAGACGACAATCCTGCCGACCGCCCGCACGACCCTGTCGATGGCCGCCTACAAGGCCATCCCCTCGGCCTTCGCCAAGGTCCATCCCCGGTACCGGACGCCGACCGTGTCCACCATCGTGATGGGAACCGTTTCGATCATCCTTTACGTCATCCTGAACTACATTGCCGACGGCAACCCGATCGGCGACGCGGTCACGGCGATCGGGCTCTACATCGCCTTCTACTACGGGCTCACCGCCTTCTCCTGCGTCTGGTACTACCGGAAGACCCTGACCAGCAGCGCCCGCAATCTGTTGATGCAGGGCATCCTGCCCTTCCTCGGCGGCCTGATCATGTACGCGGCCGGCATCTACAGCCTGCAGAGCGACTGGGTGGCGACCAACAGCCTCACCTTCTGGACCGTACCGGGCCTGCGCTGGCAGATCGGCGGCATCTTCATCATCGCTGTCGTGTCCGCGCTGGTCGGCGTGCTCGGATTCATCTTCATGCGGCTGACCGCGCCCGCGTTCTTCAAGAAGCAGACCCTGACCAGGGGTACCCCGACCCTGGTGCCCGACGAGTTCTGACCTGGCCGACCCGGCGTCGGTCGGCCGGCTCCCCGTTAAGATGGCGGACGTGCTGGATGACGCCGAGATCGCGCGGGTGCTTTCCATCACCGCGCATCCGGACGACGTCGACTTCGGCGCCGCGGGAACGGTGGCGCGCTGGACCGAAGCCGGGATCGAGGTCATCTACTGCGTGGTGACCGACGGCGACGCCGGCGGCTTCGACGAGGACTTCCCCCGGGACGAGATGCCNNTGGCCCGGGTGATCAGGCAGGTGCGCCCGGATCGCGTCGTGGTTCCCAGCCCGGAGCGGAACTACAACAGGATCGGCGTCGGCCACCCCGACCACCGCGCGGTCGGCTCCGCCGCCTTGGACGCCGTCTACCCGGATGCGCGCAACCCGTTCGCGTTCCCCGAACTCCGCGAGCGTGAAGCTCTCGCCGCCTGGACCGTCCGTGAGGTCTGGATCGCCGGCGGGATACCCAATCACTACGTGGATGTGACCGACACGTTCGTGCGCAAGGTCGCGGCCCTGCGCGCCCATGAGAGCCAGACCGGCCAGATGGACGATCTGGCCGGAGGCCTCCGGACTAGGCTGGCCTCCATGGCACAGCAGGCGGGTCTTCCGGACGGCCGCCTGGCCGAGGCTTTCCAGGTCCTGGACACCGCCTGAGCGGCTTGGTTCCGCCGGTGCTTCCGCGGCCCATGGACCGCCGGTCTTCCGCCCGGTCCGGTGAACCAACCGTCGGCGTCTTTGCTGATGCGAATCGATAGCGGGCATAATTCACTGATTGAATCCAGCCAGAGAGAGTGACTCGCTGATGAGCATGGAGCTCGACCACTCCTTTATCGTTCCCGTCCCGCCGGACCGTGCCTGGGAGGTGCTGCTCGACGTGGAAAGGATCGCGCCGTGCATGCCCGGCGCGACCGTCGAGGAGTTCGACGGGGAAGTCGTGACCGGACGTATCAGGGTCAAGGTCGGTCCGG
>PMST01000157.1 GCA_003168295.1 Actinomycetota bacterium | reverse complement strand
CGGCCGATATTGGTCAGCAAGCGAACTGTCACTGGCGCTCACCCATGAGCCCCCAGGGACTGGCCACCCCACCCGCCATGAACCGTCACCTGCTATGACACGTGCACACCGGGAACCGGCCTGCACTGAACTAGCTACGCTGCGCACCACGCCAGAGATCAGTGCCGGGCGGGTGCGGCAACAAACGTATCGATCAAGACACGGTATTGCACCACAACCACCGCAGACAAGCCTTTGGGCAAAATGCCGAACCATATCGGCTTGCGCGGTTAGCCGCCCTTAGTCGGAACGAAAAAGAGCGACCAACGTGACCACTATCACGAGTTGATAGACACTATCGTCTAGCCCCGAAGGCGGGGGTCGCTTTACGGCGCCGGGGCAACCGCGGCCAGGGCCGCCGCTTCCAGCGATGCGGCCAGACCGGGCAGGACCCGCGCCTGCAGCAGGGTACCGTCCGGCGTGTGCTCGGCGGTCACCACCTCACCCTCGGCGTGGGCGCGTGCCAGCAGGTCACCGCGGCTGTACGGCACGACCACCTTGACCTGCACGTCAAGCCGGGGCAGCGCGGCCTCGATCGCGTCCCGCAGGGCCGGAATGCCGGCGCCCGTCTTCGCCGAGACGGACAGGCTGCCCGGCTCGCGGGCCCGCAGCCCCTGCAGCACGACGGGATCGGCCGAGTCGATCTTGTTGACCACGACCAGCTCTGGCACCTTGGCCGCGCCGATTTCGGCGAGCACGCCGCGGACCGCGGCGATCTGCGCCTCGGGCTCCGGATCGGCCCCGTCCACCACGTGCAGGATCAGGTCCGCGTCGGCCGATTCCTCCAACGTGGACCGGAACGCCTCGACCAGCTGGTGCGGCAGGTGGCGGACGAATCCGACGGTGTCGGTGAGGGTGAAATCGCGCCCGGACGGCGACTGGGCCCGGCGGACCGCCGGGTCGAGCGTGGCGAACAGGGCGTCCTCCACCAGCACCCCGGCTCCGGTGAGCGCGTTCAGCAGGCTGGACTTGCCCGCGTTGGTATAACCGGCGATGACCACCGACGGCACCTCGTGACGCCGGCGCTGCGCGTGCTGCACCTTCCGGCCGGTCGACATGCCCGAGATTTCCCGCTTCAGCTTGCCGATGCGCGCCCGCAGCCGCCGCCGGTCGGTCTCCAGCTTGGTCTCGCCAGGGCCGCGGGTTCCGATCCCGCCTCCGCCCGCCACCCGGCCGCCTGCCTGCCGGGACAGCGACTCGCCCCAGCCGCGGAGCCGGGGCAGCATGTACTGCAGCTGGGCCAGCTCCACCTGGGCCTTGCCCTCGCGGCTGCGGGCGTGCTGAGCGAAGATATCCAGGATCAGCGCGGTCCTGTCGATGACCTTGACCTGCACGATGCCTTCCAGCCGCCGCAGCTGGCTCGGGGTCAGTTCGCCGTCGCAGATCACGGTGTCGGCACCGGTCGAGGCCACGATGCCGGCCAGCTCGTGGGCCTTGCCCGAGCCCACGTAGGTGGCCGCGTCGATATGGCTGCGTCGCTGGATGAGACCGTCGAGCACTTCTGAACCCGCCGTCTCCGCCAGCCGGTTTAGCTCGCGCATCGAATTCTCCGCGCTGGCCAGGCTGCCTTCGGTCCAGACCCCGATTAGCACGACCCGCTCGAGCCGCAGCGCGCGGTACTCGACCTCGCTGACGTCCTGCAGTTCGGTGGACAGCCCCGCCACCCGCCGCAGCGCGTGCCGGTCCTCCAGGTCCATGTCGCTCAGGTCGTGCTGGTCGTGCTGGTCGTCAAAGACTGTGCTCATTGTCCTCCGACATTGATGCTTACTCGTCCCCCGATGGTGCCACGTGGTACGCGACACCGCACTTGAATAACACCGGGGCCGCGTCATATGTGCCCCACGGTTCCGCTTCCGCCGCCTGTTTTTACCGAACGGGCACTGGTGCCTCTTCCCGGTCAACCTTTCGCAGGCCCGTGGTGTACACCTTTAGGGCTGGTTCAGGCGGACAGCGGGACGCGGGCGGCCAGGTCCTTGAAGGCGATCGCGGTGGCCGAGCCGGGAGCGGCGCAGTAGGCGATGAGGCGCTGGCCGGTGGCCGCGATATGCAGGACCTGGCACTCGAACTCCAGGGGGCCGGCCAGCGGGTGGCTGACGTGCTTGAGCATCGGTCCGCGCGCCTCGACCTCGGCCGGGTCGCGGCGGGTCGTGGTCATGTCCCCTAGTGTCGCTCCTGCTCGCGCCTTGTCGCAGCGTTCAAGGTGGTACCGCTAGTCCCAGGCGTGGCCGGTCTCTGCCGCTGGACGTGGCCCGCGCCTAGCGTCGGTGGCATGGACACGACTATCGCCCTGATCACCGGGGCCAACAAGGGAATCGGCTTCGAGACCGCGCGTCAGCTGGGTACACCGCGACGGATCTCAACGGCAACAGCGGATTCCGTTCGGCCGCGGAGGCGCGCGGAGGTCAGCGTGCACCTGGCCACTCTGGACGCCTCTGGCCCCAGCGGCACCGTGTGGGGCTACCTGTGGAGTCCCCGAGGCGCCTACGGCGCCCTCCCCTGGTAGGGCAGCACCAATCTCGTGATCCCCAGGCCGGCTGCCTCCCATGGTCTCGCCCGCTGTCCCCGCATTGTCCTGCCCGGATCATTCCCCGCAGCCCCTCCACCCCCGCCAACCCTACGAGAAACCGCCGTAGCCTCTCCCCGGCCCGCTCCGGCCGCCGCGAGGCCTCGGGGCTACCGGACCGGTGGAACATAGGGCCGGATACCACCGGACCGATGGACATAGGGCCGGTCCGACCAAGGAGTGGCAGTACTAGGACGCGCCCTGTTTATAGGGATTAGGGACATTTACCCGATTTTTGGGATAAGCATCCGGGCCGGTGCCCGTGAAACCAGCAGGGAGATGCTGCTGGGTGCCGCCGGTGGCGGACACTCAACCGAAGGCGGCGCGGGTGGCGGCGCGGCCGGCCTCGAACGCGGCCTGAAGCAGCTTTCCGTCGGTGGCCAGCCGACTCACCTCGGGCGAGTCGGCGGCCGGGCGGATGGAGAACACGGCGGGCTGGACGGACGCGGCGGCGGCAGCGGCGGACGCGGGGACGTTGCCGGCGGGAGCGAGGTCAGACGGGGCGGACGCGGACTGGTAGGCGGCTAGGCGGCGGTCGTCGGCGGCTAGGCGGGCGTCGCGGGCCAGGAAGGTCGCGCGCAGGGCCGGGGTCTCGCGGCGCAGGGTGGTGCGGGCGATCAGCCGGACCGAACGCGACGGGGCACCAGCGTCCGGCCAGGTCAGGGGGGCGCGGCGGGAGCGGAGCACCAGGATGTGCGTGGCGCCCTGGGCGAGAGCGGTGCGGTAGGGGACCGACTCGGACACGCCCGCGTCGTAGAAGCGGCGGCCGGCGAAGGTCACCGGCGGTCCGGCGAGCAGCGGCATCGCGGCGCTGGCGCGCAGGGCCAGCCGCAACTCCGCGGGATTACCGACGAACGGGTGCAGGTCGGTCGAGGACCCGGTGACCACGTCGGTAGCCAGCGGGTGATACTCCACCGGGCTGGCGAGCACCGAGGCGAAGTCCATCGGGAAAGTGGTCTGGTACAGCTCCTCGATCAGCGACCGGACGTCGACGGCCGGCCGGCCGCGGAGCAGCCCGGAGCGGCGGATCAGCGTCTTGGCGTACGCGGTCTCGGTCCAGCCGAGCAGGCCTTCCGGCCGGCTGCTGAGCAGCCAGGCGCCGGTGATCGCGCCGGCCGAGGCGCCGTAGACCGCGTCGAAGGCGGGCACCAGACCGCGTTCGTGCAGCTCCAGGGCCATGCCAGCGGAGATGACGCCGCGCATCCCGCCGCCCTCGATGGCCAGCGCCACCCGCAGGCCGTCGCCGTACGGGCGGCCGTCGGTACCGGCCCGGGCGGCCAGCACCCGAAGTACCTCATGCTCGGGAGCCACCCTAGGAGGCATGCTCAGGGGCCACCCTAGGAGGCCAGGCGGTGCAGCGAGGCGGGCAGCTCACCGTCGTAGACGACGGTGAGGCGGTGGGTGGCGCGGGTGATGGCGACGTAGAGGTCGTGCCCGCCCACGGGCGACTGGGCGAGTATCCCGGCCGGATCGACCAGCACCACCCGGTCGAATTCGAGTCCCTTGGCCTGGTTGACGGTCAGCAGCGCGACCGCGGAGTCGAGTACCTGGGGCCGGTCGCCGGGAACCGCCGCGGGTATCGCCTGCGCCAGCTCCGCGATCCGCGTCGCCGGCGCGATCACCGCGAGCTTGCCGCCGTCGCCCATCTCGGCGAGCTCGGCGGTCACCACCTCGGGAACCCGGGCCAGGCCGTGGACGGCGCGCGGGGGGACGCCCTCTTCGCGGACGGACTCCGGTGGGCGCTCGCCGGGGGCGACTGACGCCAGCACGTCGGCCGCTACCCACATGATCTCGGCGGGCGTCCGGTAGTTGACGGTCAGCAGTTCCTCGTGCCAGCGGCCGGAGACGTACGGGTCCAGGACCGCGGCCCAGGAGCGGGCCCCGGCCACGCTCCCCCGCTGGGCCACGTCACCGACCACCGTCAGCGACCGGCTCGGGATCCGGCGCATCACCATCCGCCACGCCATCGCGGACAGCTCCTGCGCCTCGTCCACGATCACGTGGCCGTAGGCCCAGGAGGGATCGGCCCAGGCTCGTTCGGCCGTGGTGAGCTGCTGGCCGGCGTCGCGGTTCCACTCTGCGAGCGTGGCCGCGTCCACGAAACCCTGGTCGGCCAGCCCGGTGATCTCGAGCACCCCCTGGGCATACTGCTCCTCGGCCCGGCGTTCCCGCTCGGCGGCCCGGCGGCGGGCCTTTTCCGCCGAGTCATCGATGCCGAGCAACTGCGCCGCCTCGTCAAGCAGCGGAACGTCCGCCACGGTCCACGCGTCAGGGGTATCCGGACGCAGGATCAAGGCTCGTTCGGCGGCAGAAAAACTAGGAGCGGCCCGGCGCAGTGCACCTTCCGCGGCGAGCAGCCCGGCGACCACCCGGTGCGGGGTCAGGAACGGCCACAGTGCGTCGAACGCGGCCCGGACCGGCGGCTCGTCCCACAGCCGGGCCCGGGCCAGCGGGATATCCTCGGGGTCGAGGTCGCGGTCGAGGGCGGCCGCCTCGGCCGCGGCGAGCGCGCTGAGGATGTCGGTGATGAACACCTTGCGCGCCACGTTGTGCGGTTTGCGCAGTCCCCGGGCCCGGTCCCGGGCGCGCACGCTGCGCTCCCTCGGCACCGTCATCGCCAGGCCGTCGACGGTGATCTCCAGGTCGCCGGACGGCACCTGCTGGTAGTTGCGCACCGCGCGGCGGAGCACGTTCACCATCTTGATGTCGCCCTTGACCACGGCGGCTTCTGGATTGTCATCGGGCGCCGCCTTGACCCCGGGAAAGAGCTCGGCGATCGAGCTGAGCACCACGTCGGTCTCGCCGAGGGACGGCAGCACCTGGCTGATGTAGCGGAGGAAGATGGCGTTCGGCCCGATGACCAGGACGCCGCGGCGCTCGAGGGTCCGGCGGTGCGTGTACATCAGGTACGCGGCCCGGTGCAGCGCCGCGACCGTCTTGCCGGTGCCCGGGCCGCCCTGGACCACCAGCACGCCCGCCAGGGTCGCGCGTATCACCCGGTCTTGTTCGGCCTGAATGGTGGCGACGACGTCACTCATCCGGCCGGTGCGCCCGGCGGTAATGCTGGCGATCAGCATGGCCTCGCCGGACAGGCTTTTCCGGTCCGGTTCCGATAGCCGGTCAAGGTCGAAGACCTCGTCGTCGACGCTGGTGACGGTGCGATTCTTGGTGTAAATGTGGCGGCGCCTGATCAAGCCGTTCGGGTCACTCGGGGTGGCGGCGTAAAAGGGCTGGGCGGCCGGCGCGCGCCAATCGATAAGGCGCGGCTCGTAGTCCTCGTCCCGCAGCCCGATCCGGCCGATATACAACGTGCCCGCCCGCTCAGCGGTGGGCTCAGCGTCGGTGCGGCCGAAGCACAGGCCGTGTTCCACCGCGTTCAGCTGGGCCAGCCGCCAGCTTTGCTCGGCCGCCGTGACCTCGCGCTCTACCCGGGCCTGGAACGTGCCGCCCGCGGCGCCGCGGGCGTGGGTCTGGGTGAGCGCCCGCTCGGTCCGCTCCCTCGCCACATCCAGCAGGCGATAAAGCACATCGAGGTAAGCCTGCTCCTGACCGATGGCGCCAACGGCCGCCGGGTCGGCCGAATTGGTTTGACTAAGCGTCATATTTCTTGGTATACTTTCGCTGAATTCTAATTGATGTTTGGCGTTGGTTGCGGGATGCGGCGACAGGGACATCCAATTTTATCACTTCGGTCCGCCCCGCGGTAACTTCGGCCCTCGAGGAGCTGGCCTGTCGGGCCGACGTTGACCGGCCGGCCGACGAATTAGCGCAGACTCTAATGGCAAAAGTTCTTTTCTCGCCTGGCGTCGCGGTCATTCCGAGAAATAGCGATAAGTGCCATTGCCGGGCGCTGGAGTTTACGTTCTGGATTGAGCCGGCCGCATCGGGGCGCGGCCGTGCGCCTAGGATGTAGGGACGAGTCGGGAGGAGTTCAGACATGCCGGGAACCGAACGCGTCGAGATCACAGGTCCCTACGGTGATCGCTACGACGAGATCCTGACGCCGCAGGCCATCGACCTAATCGCCGTCCTGCACGCCGAACTCGGCCCGCGCCGGGCCGAGTTGCTTGCCGCCCGCCGGCGCCGCCAGGCGCAGCTTTCCGGCGGGGAGATGCTCGACTTTCTCCCCGAGACGCAATCGATCCGCGACGACCCGAGCTGGCGGGTCGCATCGCCCGCACCGGGCCTCATCGACCGCCGGGTCGAGATCACCGGGCCGACCGACAAGAAAATGACGATCAATGCCCTCAACTCCGGGGCTAAGGTGTGGCTGGCGGATTTCGAGGACGCCAATACCCCGCTGTGGGACAACATGATCACCGGCCAGCTCAACCTCAAAGACGCGCTGGACCGGACGATTGACTACGCCAGCGACGAAGGCAAGGAATATGCGCTGCGCCCGGATGACGAACTGGCCACGATCGTGGTCCGGCCGCGCGGCTGGCACCTGGACGAGAAGCACATCCTGGTCGACGGCCAGCGGGCGTCCGGCAGCCTGGTCGACTTCGGCCTGTACATGGCGGCCAGCGCGCAGCGCCAGCTGGACAAGGGCAAGGGACCCTACTTCTACCTGGCCAAGAACGAGAGCCACCTCGAGGCGCGGCTGTGGAATGACGCGTTCAACCTGGCCCAGGACGCGCTCGGCATCCCGCGCGGCACGATCCGGGCCACGGTGCTGATCGAGACGATCCCGGCGGCGTTCGAGATGGAAGAGATCCTGTACGAGCTGCGGGACCATTCGGCGGGCCTGAACGCGGGCCGCTGGGACTACCTGTTCAGCGTGATCAAGAAGTTCCGCACCCGGGGCCGCGAGTTCGTCTTGCCCGAGCGCAACTCGGTCACGATGACCGCGCCGTTCATGCGCGCCTACACCGAGCTGCTGGTCAAGACCTGCCACCGGCGCGGGGCGCACGCGATGGGCGGCATGGCCGCGTTCATCCCGAGCCGGCGCGACGCTGAGGTCAACGCCAAGGCCATGGCGAAGGTCAGGGAGGACAAGACGCGCGAGTCCCAGGACGGCTTCGACGGCTCCTGGGTCGCCCACCCGGACCTGGTCCCGCTGTGCCAGGAGATCTTCGACGGCGTCCTCGGCACCAACCCGAACCAGCTCGGCAAGCTCCGCGAAGACGTCAGCGTCACCGCCCAGGACCTGCTCGCGGTGAGCAAGACCCCCGGCGTGATCACCGAGGCGGGGCTGCGCAACGACATCAGCGTCGCGCTGCAGTACCTGGCCAACTGGCTGGGGGGCAACGGGGCGGTGGCCATCTTCAACCTGATGGAGGACGCGGCCACGGCGGAGATCTCCCGCTCCCAGGTCTGGCAGTGGATCCACAACGACGTCCGTCTGGACGACGGCACGCTGGTGACGCGCGACCTGGTCGAGCGGCTCATCGACGATGAGCTGTCCAAGATCCGGGCGCTGACCGGGGAGGACTTCGACGCGGAACGATACGGCCAGGCGGTCGCGCTGTTTACCGAGGTGGCCCTGGCCGACGACTTCGCCGACTTTCTCACCATCCCCGCCTACGAGCGGATGCCCTAGGGGATTCGCGGTCGCCGGAACGGGAAATGGGGACAATCAGGGAACGGGTTTGCAGTTAGGCGGTGCCACATGGCGGGGAGCATCCAGGCGCTCGTGCCGCGGATGAGGGATATCTGCGGTGCCGGCAACGTCATTACCGATCCGCTTGAGCTGCGGACCTACGAGTGCGACGGCCTGACCGCGCACCGCAGCGTCCCGGCCCTGGTGGTGCTGCCGAGCTCGGCCGGTGAGGTGGCCGCGGTGGTGACCGAGTGCGCGCGGGCGCGGGTGCCGTTCGTGGCCCGCGGCAGCGGCACCGGCCTGTCCGGCGGCGCGATGCCGCACGCCGGCGGCGTCCTGATCGTGATGTCCCGGATGCGGAAGATCCTCGAGATCGACCCGGTGAGCCGCCGGGCCGTCATCGAGCCCGGGGTGACCAACCTGTCCGTGAGCAAGGCGGCGGCGCCGTTCGGGCTGTTCTACGCGCCTGACCCATCCAGCCAGGTGGTCTGCTCGGTGGGCGGCAACGTGGCGGAGAACTCCGGCGGGGCGCACTGCCTCAAGCACGGCTTCACCGTGCACCACGTGACCGGGCTTGAGATCGTCACGCCTTCCGGCGAGCTGACCTGGCTCGGCGACGGCACCGGCGTGACCACCGGCTACGACCTGCTCGGCGCGTTCACCGGCTCCGAGGGCACGCTCGGCATCGTCACCAAGATCGTGGTCAAGCTGCTGCCGCTGCCCGAGGTCGTGCACACGCTGCTCGCCGCCTACGCCACCACCAGCGACGGCGGCCGGGCGGTCTCCGACATCATCGCGGCGGGCATCGTGCCCGCCGCCATCGAGATGATGGACGCGCTGTCCATCACGGCGGCCGAGGCCGCGGTGCACTGTAACTACCCGGCCGGGGCCGGGGCGGTGCTGATCGTCGAGCTGGACGGCCCGGCCGCCGAGGTCGAGGCCGAGCTCTCGACCGTGCGGGCCCTGTGCGAAGCGGCGGGCGCGACCGAGATCAGGGCGGCCGACGACCCGGCCGACCGCGCCGTCATCTGGGCCGGGCGCAAGTCCGCCTTCGCCGCGGTGGGCCGGATCAGCCCGTCGTTCATCGTGCAGGACGGCGTGGTCCCGCGGACCTCGCTGGGGGCCGTGCTGGCCACGATCGCGTCGCTGGCGGACGCGGCCGGCGTCCGGGTGGCCAACGTGTTCCACGCCGGCGACGG
>PMST01000572.1 GCA_003168295.1 Actinomycetota bacterium | reverse complement strand
ATGACGATGAACAGCATCTCGTCGTGTTCGCCCGACCGGGGCTGCTGAGCCGAGAGCAGCTGATCCAGCCGCAGGTAACCGGAGTAAGTGACGGGTTCGTCCATGGCCGGCCTCTATCCCTGGTGCTCGATGATGTCGCGGCTGGCGCCGACGGCGGTCCAGACGTCGGTGAAGCGCGTGGTCAGCGGGGACAGACCAAACCGGAACCGGTCGGGGGTGCGGTAGTCGGTGACGATGTTCGCGGCGGCCAGCTGCCCGACGATCTGCTCGGCGCGCGAATGGCAGAAGGTGACGTGGCCGCCCCGCCGGGCGGCCTGCCTGGGGGTGGCGAGCGCGCAGCCCAGCGGGACCAGCCAGGCGTCGGCGAGGTCGATGAGGTAGCTGGTCAGCTGCACGCTCTTGGCGCGCATCGCGTCGAGGCCGGCCTCGAGCAGCAACCGGGCTCCCTCTTCCACCGCGGCTGTGCCCAGGATCGACGGCGTTCCCGTCATGAACTTCGCGATTCCGGCCGCCGGGTCGTACCTGGGTCCCATGGCGAACTGGTCGCGCTGGGAGAACCACCCCCAGATCGGCTGCCGCAGCACTTCGGTCAGCCGGGCCGAGACGTAAAGGAAAGCGGGCGCGCCGGGACCGGCGTTGAGGTACTTGTAGGTGCAGCCGACGGCCAGGTCCGCGTCGCAGGCGTCCAGCTCGACGGGCACCGCGCCGACCGAATGGCACAGGTCCCACAGCATCAGCGCGCCGGCCTCGTGCGCGATCTTGGTGATGGCGGCCATGTCGGCCAGCGCGCCGCTGCGGTACGCCACGTGGGACAGGCTGACCAGCGCGGTGTCCTCGTCTACCGCCTCGCGTACCGCGTCGGGCGCCAGGCCCTCGTCGATGTCGGTGGCCAGCATCCTGAGCCTGGTGCCGCGCTGGGCCGCGATCCCCTCGACCACATAGCGGTCACTGGGGAAGTTGTCCTGGTCGGTCACGATCGCGTGCCGCCCCGGCCGCGCGTCGAGTGCCGCGCAGGCCAGCTTGTACAGGTTGACCGTGGTGTTGTCGGTGACCACGACTTGTCCTGGCGCCGCGCCGATGAGCGTGCCGACCAGGTCGCCCGCGCGCCCGGGCAGATCCACCCAGTGGTCCCACGACCTGGCCAGGGCGCCGCCCCATTCGGACCGGATCACGCTCTCAAGCCGCCGCATGGTCGCCAGCGGCGGCGCGCCGAGGGAATTGCCGTTCAGGTAGATCAGCGACCGATCGTCCAGCGCGAACCGGTCGCGGTACCCGGCCAGCGGGTCCGCCGCGTCAAGTTCCGCGGCGTGCGCCCGCTCCAACCTCCCGCTGGACATACCGTTCACCCTAACTCTCGCATCCCTCGCAAACGCCGACCGCCACTGGTTACCATCGGTCTCGAAGAGTAACGCTGGCGCCGAACGACCCGCCGACCCTAGTGTCTTTCTGTGATCAGATACGTACGAAAAGTAAGAATGCCGGCGGCGGCCGGCGCGCTCGTTTGACGAGTTCGCCTGCTGCCGCTACTGTTCGGGATTAGCACTCGCTCGTGTAGAGTGCTAACGCGACGAGGCAGTCTGGCACCCGCGACGACAGGCAGCCGCGCTCGCCCTCTCTAGCAATTTCACCATTAGCCTTTCCGGAGGGGGAGGTCAGATCGTGACGACCGCCACCAAAGTAGTAATCAAGCCGCTCGAAGACCGAATTGTGGTCCGCACGCTCGAGGCGGAGCAGACCACAGCGTCCGGACTTGTGATCCCGGACACCGCGAAGGAGAAGCCCCAGGAGGGCGAAGTCCTCGCGGTGGGCCCGGGTCGCTTCGACGACGCGGGAACCAAGCGTGTGCCGATCGACGTCAAGGTCGGCGACGTGGTGCTGTACAGCAAGTATGGCGGTACCGAGGTGAAGTACTCAGGCGAGGAGTACCTAGTGCTCTCCGCCCGCGACGTACTCGCCATCATCGACAAGTAGTAGTAGTTCGCGGGCTCCGGAGGCCGGCGATCGGCGAATAGCCGACTTTCTTGCCGCCGGGGCCCGTGAGCATGCGCTAACCGCATGCTAACTGAGAACTCGAATCAACTGAGAACTCGATCCAACCGTAGGTTGAGGTAGTAAATGCCCAAGATCCTGGAGTTCGACGAGGACGCCCGCCGCTCGCTTGAGCGCGGCGTCAACAAGCTCGCCGACGCCGTGAAGGTGACGCTCGGCCCGATGGGCCGCAACGTCGTACTCGATAAAAAATGGGGCGCCCCCACCATCACTAATGATGGCGTGACCGTCGCCAAGGAGGTGGAGCTGGAAGACCCGTACGAGAACCTGGGTGCCCAGCTCGCCAAGGAGGTCGCCACCAAGACCAACGACGTCGCGGGCGATGGCACCACGACGGCGACGGTCCTGGCCCAGGCGATGGTGCACTACGGACTGCGTTCGGTCGCGGCCGGGGCCAACCCGATGGACCTCAAGCGCGGTGTGGACGCCGCGGCCGCCGAAGTCTCCAAACGGCTGCTCGAGTCCGCCCGTGACGTGGAGGAGCAGACCGAGATCGCGCACGTCGCGACGATCTCCGCGCAGGACGAGAAGATCGGCGTACTGATCGCCGAGGCGTTCAGCAAGGTGGGCAAGGACGGTGTCATCACCGTCGAGGAGTCGCCCACGATGGGCCTCGAGCTTGAGTTCACCGAGGGCCTGCAGTTCGACAAGGGCTACATTTCGCCGTACTTCATCACCGACCCCGAGCGTCTCGAGGCGGTCCTGGATGACGCGTACATCCTGATCCACCAGTCCAAGATCTCGTCCATGGCCGATTTCCTGCCGCTGCTTGAGAAGATCGCGCAGGTGAAGAAGCCGCTGCTGGTGGTGGCCGAGGACGTCGAGGGCGAGGCGCTGGCCACCATCGTGGTGAACAAGCTCCGCGGCCTGCTCAACGTGGTCGCCGTGAAGGCGCCCGGCTTCGGTGACCGCCGCAAGGCCATGCTGGCCGACATCGCCGCCCTGACCGGCGGCACCGTGATTACCGAGGAACTCGGCACCAAGCTGGAGACGGTCGGGCTCGAGAGCCTGGGCCGCGCTCGCCGGATCGTCGTCACCAAGGACGACACCACGATCGTGGACGGGGCCGGCGACAAGGCCGATATCGAGGACCGGATCAGGCAGATCCGGACCGAGATTGAGAACACCGACTCCGACTGGGACAAGGAGAAGCTGCAGGAACGGCTGGCCAAGCTGTCCGGCGGCGTCTGCATCCTGCGGGTTGGTGCCGCTACCGAGGTGGAGCTCAAGGAAAAGAAGCACCGCCTTGAGGACGCCATCTCCGCCACCAGGGCGGCCATCGAAGAGGGCATCATCGCCGGCGGCGGCAGCGCCCTGGTGCATGTGGGTGTCGATCTCGGTGACCTCGGCCGTACCGGCGACGAACTGACCGGGGTGCGTGTCGTCCAGCGCTCTCTGTCCGAGCCGTGCCGCTGGATCGCGCTGAACGCGGGCCAGGAGGGTTCGGTCGTGGCCGCGAAGGTCGCTACCCTGCCCGCGGGCCACGGCTACAACGCGGCCACCGGTGAGTACGGCGACCTGATCGCTCAGGGCGTCATCGACCCCGTGAAGGTGACCAGGTCCGCCGTGCAGAATGCCGCGTCGATCGCCGGCATGCTGCTGACGACCGAGACCCTGATCGTCGAGAAGCCGGAGGAGCAGGACGCTCCCGCGGCGGGCGGCCACGGACACGGTCACTCGCACTAGGTTTACCCCCTACGCGAAGCCCTAGCCGGGTCCAGCGGTAGGAAACATGGAAGCCGGGTTCCACCCTGTGGAGCCCGGCTTCCATGCTGTGCCGGCCGAACCAGCAGACCATGGGGCCGGCCGCCGCGACGGCTTACTAGGATGAGAGCATCCCCGCTGCGACTCCCGGTGAAGGTGCCATGACTGATCAAGTACGCCCGGACCCGTCTTTCTCCGCGGGCGCCTATCCCCCCGAACCCCCCTGGGATAAGTTCGGGCCGGTCGGGCTGACCTTCGACGACGTCCTGCTGCTGCCCGCGCATTCCTGCGTGCTGCCCAGCGAGGCGGACACGACCACCCGGATCACGCGCCGTTACCAGCTCCGCGTGCCCCTCGTGTCGGCGTCCATGGACACCGTCACCGAGGCCAGGATGGCGATCGCCATGGCCCGCCAGGGCGGTGTCGGCGTGCTGCACCGGAACCTCTCCGTGGAGGAGCAGGCGCAGCAGGTCGATATGGTCAAGCGCTCAGAGGCGGGCATGATCACCCACCCGGTGACCTGCGGGCCAGATGCCACGATCGCCGACGTAGACGGGCTCTGCGGCCGCTACCGGATCTCCGGTGTGCCGGTGACCAGCCCTGACGGTGTGCTGTTGGGCATCGTCACCAACCGGGACATCAGGTTCGAGACCGACCACAGCCGCCGGGTGGTCGAGGTGATGACCCCGATGCCCCTGGTCACCGCTCCGGTCGGGGTGGCGCCCGAGGAGGCGCTGCGGCTGCTGAGCCAGCACAAGGTGGAGAAGCTGCCGCTGGTCGATGACGCCGGCCGGCTGCGCGGGCTGATCACGGTGAAAGACTTCACCAAGAGCGAGAAATTTCCCTACGCCACCAAAGACCCCGCCGGGCGGCTGGTCGTCGGGGCCGCGGTGGGGGTCGGCGAGGACGCCAAGCGCCGGGGGCAGGCGCTCATCGAGAGCGGGGTCGACTTCCTCGTGGTGGACACCGCGCACGGGCATGCGCAGGGCGTGCTGGACATGGTCGCGCAGATCAAGGCGAACTCCGACATCGAGGTGATCGGCGGCAACGTCGCCACCAGGGCCGGGGCCCAGG
The DNA here is from genome assembly GCA_003168295.1 of Actinomycetota bacterium. Next base: position 19,599 of record PMST01000572.1, on the reverse strand, counting down.
CCCTGGTGGACGCCGGAGCGGACGGTATCAAGGTCGGCGTCGGGCCCGGTTCCATCTGCACCACCCGGGTCGTGGCAGGCGTGGGGGTGCCGCAGGTGACGGCGATCTACGAGGCGGCCAAGGCGGCCAGGCCGGCCGGGGTTCCGGTGATCGGCGACGGCGGCCTGCAGTACTCGGGCGACATCGCCAAGGCGATCGCCGCGGGCGCCGATACCGTCATGCTCGGTAGCCTGCTCGCCGGGTGCGAGGAAAGCCCGGGGGAGATGGTCTTCATCAACGGCAAGCAGTACAAGCTGTACCGGGGCATGGGCTCGCTGGGCGCGCTGCGGAACCGGGAGCGCGGCCGTTCTTACTCCAAGGACCGGTACTTCCAGGACGACGTGCTGCGTGAGGACAAGCTCGTGCCTGAGGGCATTGAGGGGCAGGTGCCCTACCGCGGTCCGCTGTCCGCCGTGGCCGGCCAGCTCGTCGGAGGGCTGCGCGCGGCCATGGGCTACTGCGGCGCCCGGACCATCGCCGACCTGCAAGACGCGCGGTTCATCCAGATCACCGCGGCCGGGCTGACCGAGAGCCACCCGCACGACGTCAAGATGACCGTCGAGGCCCCCAACTACGGCGGCCGGGCGGGCCGGAACGGCCCCCAGTCCTGAGCGAGCCAAAGGGCGCCTAAAGGCGCCCCGGAGGCGAGCGAGGATAGAGCGAGCGAGGGAGAAAGAATGAGCGACGTGGAGATCGGCCGGGGTAAGACCGGGCGCCGGGCGTACTCGCTCAGCGAGATCGGCATCGTGCCCGCCCGCCGCACGCGGGACCCGGAGGAGGTATCGATCGCCTGGCAGATCGATGCCTACCGGTTCGAGCTGCCGCTGATGGCATGCCCGATGGACAGCGTCGTGTCGCCCGCCACGGCCATCGAGATCGGCCGCCTCGGCGGGCTCGGCGTGCTCGACCTGGAAGGGCTGTGGACGCGGTACGAGGACCCTGAGCCGCTGCTGGCCGAGGTCACCGAGCTGGATGAGCAGGCCGCGACCCGGCGGCTGCAGGCCATGTACGCCGAGCCGATCTCCGAGGACCTCATCGGGCGCCGGATCGAGGAGATCGCGCGGGCCGGGGTGACCACCGCGGCCAGCCTGTCGCCGCAGCGCACCGCGAGGTACGCCAAGACCGTCGTGGACGCGGGCGTGGACATCTTCGTGATCCGCGGCACCACGGTATCGGCGGAGCACGTGTCCGGCCGGGCTGAGCCGCTGAACCTGAAGCAGTTCATCTACGAGCTCGATGTCCCCGTGGTGGTGGGTGGCTGCGCCACCTACACGGCCGCGCTGCACCTGATGCGCACCGGCGCCGCCGGGGTGCTCGTCGGGTTCGGCGGCGGCTCCGGTCACACCACCGTAGCCGTGCTCGGCGTCGCGGTGCCGATGGCCACCGCGATCGCCGACGTGGCCGCGGCGCGCCGCGACTACCTGGATGAGTCCGGTGGCCGCTACGTGCACGTGATCGCCGACGGCTCCATGACCAGCAGCGGTGACATCGCCAAGGCCCTGGCCATCGGCGCGGACGCGGTTATGGTGGGCTCGCCGCTGGCCCGGGCCGCGCAGGCGCCCGGCCGGGGTTACCACTGGGGCAGCGAGGCTAACCACACCGAGCTGCCCCGGGGGGCCCGGGTGCGGGTCGGCACGATCGGCACGCTCGAGCAGATCCTGACTGGCCCGTCCACCGTCCCCGACGGCTCGATGAACCTGATGGGCGCGCTGCGCCGGACGATGGCCACGGCCGGCTACTCCGACCTGAAGGAATTTCAGCGGGTCGAGGTGGTCGTCGCCGATTCCGGCCCGCCCGCTCGCCGCTAGACTCCTGCGCATGGCTCCGCCCGACAACCCTAGGCCCCGTGTGCTTTCCGGCATCCAGCCCACCGCCGACTCGTTCCACCTCGGCAACTACCTGGGCGCGCTGCGGCAGTGGGTGGCGCTGCAGGATAGCTACGATGCCTTCTACTGCGTGGTCGACCTGCACGCGATCACGGTGCCGCAGGACCCGGCCCAGCTCTCCCGCCGGACCAGGGTCGCCGCCGCTCAGCTGCTCGGTGCCGGGCTTGACCCGGACCGGTGCACGCTGTTCGTCCAGAGCCACGTGCCCGAGCACACCGAACTGGCCTGGATCCTCGGCTGCCTGACCGGGTTCGGCGAGGCGAGCCGGATGATCCAGTTCAAGGACAAGTCATCCAGGGAAGGACAGGACCAGGCCTCGGTCGGCCTGTTCACTTACCCCATCCTGCAGGCCGCCGACATCCTGCTCTACCAGGCCGACCAGGTTCCGGTGGGCGAGGATCAGCGGCAGCACCTAGAGCTCAGCCGGACCCTCGCCCAGCGGTTCAATCACAGGTTCGGCCAGACGTTCGTGCCCCCGCAGCCCTACATCCTCGCCGATGTCGCCAAGATCTACGACCTGCAGGACCCGACGGCCAAGATGAGCAAGTCGTCCTCTGCGCCGCAGGGCATCATCGACGTCCTCGATGATCCCGCCGTGATCCGCAAGAAGATCGCCCGCGCGGTCACCGACGCGGGCTCGGAGGTCCGCGCCGACGCCGACGCCAAACCGGGCGTGACCAACCTGCTGCGGATCTACTCGGCCCTGTCCGGCGATCCGGTCGCTGCTCTCGAGGTCAAATACGACGGCGCCGGCTACGGCGGATTCAAGAAGGACCTGGCCGAGCTGATCGTGGCCACCTTCTCCCCGATCAGGGAGAAGACGCAGCGGATACTCGCCGACGAGGCCGGCCTGGACCGGGTGCTGGCCCGCGGCGCCCGGCAAGCCCGCCAGGTCGCCGGCCAGACCATGGCGGCCACCCGCGAGCGCATGGGCCTCCTGGCGCCCGCCGGATAGGTCCGCGCCGGTCCATGCACCTCCGGACGCCCGGCGGATAGGTCAGCGGTGGCGCCCGCCGGATAGGTCCGTGGGCTCGGCGTCCGGTACCAGCGGCGACCTCGCCGCGACGGGTATGGCCCGGTCTCGTCGGCGGCGGCTGTAAGCGAAGCCGAGTCCCGCGACGAGCACTCCCGCCCCGCTGTACCCGGCGGTGGCGAGCGTCGAAGGGCCGGCGGCCGCCGCGGGCGGCCGGACCGCCGCCCGCCGTCCGACGGCCGGGGTCGCCGCCGATCGGACCGACCGGACCGACCGGACCGGCGCCGGAGCGGCCGGCTGTACCGCGCTAACCAGCGTGCCGACCGGGGTAACCTTGCCGACGGCCGCGAAACCCCAGTTCAGCAGGCTTTTGGCGGAGTCGATCTCGGTCAGCGCCGGGCAGTGCAGCAGGGTCACGATCAGCGTGACGCCGTTCCGCCTGGCCATCCCGATGTAGGTCGCGCCCGCCGCGCTGGTCCAGCCGATCTTGCCGCCGATAGCCCCCGGGTAGCTGGTCAGCAGCGAGTCCTGGTTGTCCAGCGTGACCGATTTCTTCTTGCTGACGCCGAACGTCGCGCTTATCGTCCGGTCGTACTTCAAGAACGCGGGCAGTCGCAGCGCCTGCCGGGCGATCAGGGCCATGTCATAGGCGGAGGTGTGCTGGCCGNNCCGTTGGGCTCGACGGCCACGGTGTCGTCGGCCTGCAGGTGCCGCGCCTCCGCGTTGATCAGCGCCATGCCCTTACCGAACGACCCGGTGGCCTGAGTCAGCGCCACCGCGGCGTCGTTGGCGGAGATCGTCAGCAGCGCGGTGAACAGGTCAGAGATCTTGTAAGCGTGCCCGGCGATCAGGCCGACCACGTCCGGCGAAACCGAGGTGGCCTGCTTGCTCGCGACCACGGTGGCGTTCGGGTTGAGCAGCGGGATCAGCGAGACCGCGGTGAGCACCTTGAGCGTGCTGGCCGGCCGGTACCATCCGTGCGGGTCCTTGGCCGCGAGCACCTGACCGGTGCCAGCGTCGGCGATGACGAACGCCGACGCCTTCACCCCCGGCAGCTTAGGGGCCCCGCTCGACCCGTAGTTGACGATCACGCCGCGGCCGGCCAGCTGAGCCCCCCCGATGGTCCCCGCGGTGGCCGCCTCCGCGGCAGGAGCCGCGGCCGCAGCGACCGCGAGGCCGGCCGCCGCGACGGCGAGCGCGGCCCGCGCGATGAGCCAGTCCGGCATGAGCCTCCCCGGTCTGAACATGAGTCGCGAGGTCACCCCGAAGTAACCTGTCCACATGGAGCGAACGTCTGAGTCAGGGCTTCCCCTCGATCCCGTCTACGACGGCAAGCTTACGGACTTTCGCCCGGATCGCAGGCTCGGCAGGCCGGGGAGGTATCCGTTTACTCGCGGAATGTATCCACGGGTGTATGCCGACCGCCCGCCGGCGATGCGGCCGTACGCGGCTGGTCGGGTCATCGTCGGGGTGAACAGGTTCACCGCCGACGGCGAGCAGCCCTATCGGCCGCCGCGATTCGACCCAGCCCCGGAAGCCGAACGGGCGGCCCGGCTGGCCTCCCTGCGAAAGCAAAGGGACGATACCGCGGTCGGCCGCTCGCTATCCGCCTTCAAATCAACGGCGGAAGGCGCCGGGAACCTGCTTTACCCGCTTCGGGTCGACTCTTGGTGAGGTTTGCGACGCGTTGCGAGACGTATGGGGCGACTACCAGCCCGAAAGAATTTGACAAGTTTAACAATTTCGGGCACGGAGGCTGAATATTGGCTATCGAGTGGAATCCTTCTCGTGGTGCAACCCTTGGCGTCGAATGGGAGGTACAGCTTATCGACGCCAAGACTAAGCTTCTTCGCCAGGAAGCCGGCAAGCTGCTCGACTCGCTGCCCGTGATTGACGATACCGGCGAGCACCCGCGAATCCGACATGAGCTGATGCAGTCGACGCTCGAGCTGGTTACGGGCATTTGCAGCACGGTGGCCGAGGCGAAAGATGACCTCGCCGAGACGATCGCAGAACTCCAGCGGATGACGGCGGATCACGGTATCCTACTGGCATGCGCGGGGACTCACCCGGTGAGCGACTGGCGCGACGCGACGATGGCGCCTAATCAGCGCTACGCGGAGCTTGTCGAGCAAATGCAATGGCTTGCCCGCCGGGTTCAGACCTTCGGCGTGCATGTTCATGTGGGGATTCGTGACGGAAGCAAGGCGATTCCGATCGTCAATGCTCTGGCCGCCTATCTTCCGCACTTTCTCGCAATTACCGCGTCGAGCCCGTTCTGGTGCGGGTACGACACCGGACTTGCTTCGAGCAGGTCGGTGACATTCGGCGCGCTGCCGACGGCGGGGACGCCGCACCGGCTGGCGGACTGGAAACAGTTCGAGGATTACATGGAGACTTTGCTGCGTGCGGGGACGATCCGCAGCATTAAGGAGGTCTGGTGGGACATCCGGCCGCACCCGGACTTCGGGACCGTCGAGATCCGCATGTTCGACGGGGTGCCGACGCTACGCGAAGTGGGCATGGTCGCGGCGCTCTCGCAGTGCCTGGTCCAGCTGTTCGATTTCCAGCTGGACCGCGGCTACACGCTGCCCGCCCCCTCGTCGTGGGTAGTCAAGGACAACAAGTGGCGCGCAACGCGGTACGGGCTGGACGCGATCGTGATCACTGACGAGACCGGCGCTACGGCGCCGCTGCGCGACCAGCTGTACGAGCTGATCGCCGAGCTCGAGCCGGTAGCGGCCAGGCTCGGCTGCTCCGACGAGCTTTCCGTGGCCCGCGACGTGCTCGAGCACGGCGCCTCTTATGAACGGCAGCGGGCCGTCTACGCTCGCACCGGGGACCTCATCAGCGTGGTGGACGCGCTGGTGAGCGAGTTCGAGCAGGACAGGTTCTGGCTGGGGGATGGTGGTGGTGGTCATGGCAGGCAATGACCTGCGCGCGGATCTGGACGTGTTCCTCGCCGGACACCAGGCCGAGCTGATCGAATTCCGCCGCGACCTGCACGCGCACCCCGAGCTCGCCCACGCCGAGCACCGGACCACCCGCCGGATCGCGCTTCGGCTCGCCGCCGAAGGGCTCCGGCCGGTGATCTTGCCTAAGGGCACCGGCCTGCTCGTGGACATCGTCCCGCCTAACTACCCCGAGCAAAATCAATCTTCCGAACGGGCCGTGGTGGCCCTGCGCGCCGACATCGACTCGCTGCCCATGGCGGACGAGAAGGACGTCCCCTACCGCTCCACGGTTCCGGGCGCCTGCCACGCGTGCGGCCACGACGTGCACACCGCGGTGCTGCTCGGGGCCGGCCTGTTCCTGGCCGGCCAGGCCGCGGCGGGCCTGCTGCCCGGGCGGGTCCGGCTGGTCTTCCAGCCCGCAGAGGAGTCCGCGGGCGGCGCGCTTGATGTGCTCGCGGCGGGCGGCATCGCCTCGGTCGGACGGATCTTCGCCCTGCACTGCGACCCTCGGCTCGACGCCGGCCAGCTCGGCGTCCGCTCCGGTGCGATCACCGCCGCCTGCGACAAGATCGAGGTCCGGGTGTCCGGGCCCGGCGGGCATACCGCCCGGCCGCACCTGACCGCGGACCTGGTCTACGGCCTCGGCAAGATCATCACTGAGGTGCCCGCGGCGCTGTCCCGCCGGGTCGACCCGCGGTCCAGCCTCAGCGTGGTCTGGGGCCGCGTCAGCGCGGGGACCGCGGCCAACGCCATCCCCGACAGCGGGGTCGTGGAAGGGACCGTCCGCTGCCTGGACGACGAGGCCTGGCACTCGGCGCCCGACCTGCTCAAGGGGCTCATCGACTCGGTGGCCTCCGCGTACGGGCTGAACGCCGAGTTCAGCTATCAGCGCTACGTGCCGCCCACGGTCAACGACCAGGCCAGTACGGCCATGATCTCCGCCGCGGCACTCGGCGTGCTGGGCGCGGGCTCGGTCGTGCAGACGGCGCAGAGCCTCGGCGGCGAGGACTTTGCCTGGTACCTCGAGTCCGTCCCCGGCGCGCTGGCCCGGCTCGGCACCCGGGTACCCGGCTCGACCGCGTCCTACGACCTGCACCAGCCGACATTCGACGTCGACGAGCGCGCCATCGGCGTCGGCGTCCGGGTCATGGCAGCCACGGCCATCACCGCCCTATGGGACGACGGCGCCATCGTCGCCCAGCCCCTCCCCGGCGTCACCGGCCCCTAACCCGCCCCGCACCGCCCGCCACCCCACACCGACCCACCCCCCACCCAGCCCGCACCGCACCGGCCCGCACCGTCTGGCTGCACTGCTATGCGGCCGTTACTCTAGATGAGTCCGCCCACCCGGCGGCCTCATCGTGGAAAGCGCGGCAGCATGGCAGTCAGGCAGCATGTCAGCTAACCAGCCGTCAGGTAACCCCTCGTCAGGCGGCTCATCCTCCTCCTCAGGCGGCTCGCCCTGGAGCGGCATTCCTCCAGACGCTCAGTCCGGGACCGCTCCAGGCCTGGCCGCCGCGGGCGGCCGGAAACGCGGCCGCAACCGAGGCGGCGCTGACAGCACGGTACAGACGTTCCGTTCGACGACCGCCCTGGTCGTCTGGGTGGTGTGGCTGCTGTTCGCCGCGGCCAACTGGGTCGACCTGGCCGTGCAGGGCCACGACCATATCTCCGCGGTCGCGGCGGCCCTGCTGCTGCTGGCCACCGGCTTCGCCTACGTCACGGCGCAGCGGCCCCGCATCATCGCCGATGACGCCGGCATAACGGTCAGGAACCCGCTGTGCGATCACCGGATCGGGTGGGCGGGCGTGACCAAGGTGGATCTGGCCGATCTGCTCCGGGTGCACTGTGACTGGGCACCGGGCAGCCCCGGCAAGCACACCAAAATCATCAGCTCCTGGGCCGTGCACTACTCGCGCCGGCGCCAGTTCAGCGCGGATGCGAAGGCGCGCCGCGGCTCCCGCCCCCGCCGTTCGTCCTTCGGCGCGCCCTCCGGCCGCGGCCCGCTCTACGGCGGCGGAATGCTCTACGGCGGCGGAATGCTCGACGGCGGCACGACCAGCCCCCCCGCCTCCACCGCCGAAGCCGAAGCGGAAAAGATCGTCCGCCTGCTCAGCGCGCGCGCCACCGCTGCTCAAGCCGAGACCGTCTGGGCCACCAGCACCGCCCAGATCGCCGCCGCGACCCCGGCCACCGACACCACTCCTATCGGCGCGGCCGCTGGAATGCTCGGGCCCACCGGATGGCTCGAGCCGCTCAAGAGCACCTGGAGCCGGTCCGCGCTCGCCGCCATCCTCATCCCCGCCCTGATCCTGCTGATCGTCTGCCTGGTCTAACCGCCACCCGCCGGTCACTTATCTAACATATAGGGACATAAGCGACGAACAACGCAAAATACTCTCCGCTTAAGTGGTGGATCCGGGCCTTGCGAGATTGGCGAACGCCATCCGGCGCCCAGTTCGCCGGAACCTTACGCGGTCGTCCCGCCCCCAGACGCACTACAAGCGCTTGCGCACCACGGCAAGCATCAGTATCACCGCGAACCAGCCCAGCACCTCGCGAACCAGCCAGCACCCGCGAAACCAGCCCAGCACCTGCTCAGGTCCAGGGCGGTCCGAGGTCGGTGTTCGAGTCGCCGGGCTTTCCGCAGGGCAGGGCGCGCAGCGCCGCGACGTAGTCCGCCGGAGCGCCCGCCTTCTCGGCGGCGTCCCCGAGGATGCCGACGTTCCGGGCCGACGGCAGCCCGCCCTCGTAGAAGTTGAGCACGTACAGCCAGGCCAGCACGTTGCCGTCGAGGGTTTCGACCCGGACCTTGGCCTTACGGTAGTAGCCGAGGCTGACCCCGTCCCAGTTGTCGAGTTCCTTCTCGTCGGTCTCGAACATGTCGTAGAGCACCACGAAGACCCGGGACCTAGGCGCCTCGACCACGGTCGCGAGCGCCCCGTCCCAGCCGATGTCCTCGCCGCCGAACGTCAGCCGCCATCCCTCCAGCCACCCGGTTCCGCGCTGGGGTGAGTGCGGGCAGCGCAACAGCATCTGATCCGGATCCATGTTGCTGCCGTAGGCCGCGTACAGTGCCACGGGAGCAAGGGTACGGCGTCCCGCCGCGGTAAGCCGCGCCTGATACCTGAGTGCGACCAAACTCGCGACAGGAGAGTTACCTTGGTACGCCGCAGAATCGCGATCCTCGGTGGCGGCCCGGGCGGCTACGAGGCCGCCCTGGTCGCGTCCCAGCTCGGCGCCGACGTCACCGTGGTGGATTCGGACGGGCTCGGCGGAGCCTGTGTGCTCACCGACTGCGTGCCCTCCAAGACCCTCATCGAGACGTCCAACGCGATGACGATGCTGAACCGCGCTCCGGGTCTCGGCATCGCCACCGGCGGGCTGGCCAACGTCAACGCCGCCCGCCTGTACGAGCGGATCACCGACCTGGCCCGGGCCCAGTCCCGCGACATCGCCGCCCGCCTCGTAGCCGAAGACGTCAAGGTGATCAAAGCCCACGGCCGCCTGGCCGGCCCAGGAATCGTAAAAGCGGGCGACGAGGAAATAAAAGCGGACGCCATCCTGGTCGCCACCGGCGCGTCGCCGCGGATCCTGGCAGGCGCGCAGCCCGACGGCGAACGCATCTTGACCTGGCGTCAGCTCTACGATCTCACCGAACTACCCCGGGATCTGATCGTGGTCGGCTCGGGCGTCACCGGGGCGGAGTTCGCCAGCGCCTACCAGGCGCTCGGCGCGCGCGTCACGCTGGTGTCCTCGCGGGACCGGGTGCTGCCGCAGGAAGACGAGGACGCGGCCAGCCTGATCGAGGACGTGTTCCGCCGTCGCGGCATGACCGTGCTCGGCCGGTCCCGGGCAAAAGCCGTCAGCCGCGATCGCGACACCGTAACGGTCGCCCTGGAAGACGGCCGGACCGTGACCGGCAGCCATTGCCTGCTCACCGTGGGCATGATCCCCAGGACCGGGGGCATCGGCCTGGACGAGGCGGGCGTGAAGGTGGACGCGCACGGTTTCGTCGAGGTCGACCGGGTGTCGCGGACGTCGGCGACCGGGGTGTACGCGGCGGGCGACTGCACCGGCGTGCTGATGCTGGCCTCGGTCGCGGCGATGCAGGGCCGGATCGCGATGTGGCACACGCTCGGCGAGGCGGTGGGCCCGCTGCGGCTCGGCCACGTCGCCGCGACCATCTTCACCGACCCCGAAATCGCCACCGTGGGCGTGTCGCAGCGGGTGGTCACGGCGGGCGAGGTCTCCGCCCGGGTGCTGAAGCAGCCGCTGGCCACCAACCCGCGGGCCAAGATGGCCGGGGTCAGCGACGGTTTCGTGAAGCTGTTCAGCAGTCCGGGCACCGGCGTCGTCCTCGGCGGCGTGGTGGTGGCCCCGCGGGCCAGCGAGCTCATCCTGGCCGTCTCGATCGCGGTCGAGCAGCATCTTACGGTCGAGCAGCTGGCGCGCACGTTCGCCGTTTACCCGTCCATGTCCGGCAGCCTGACCGAGGCCGCCAGGAAACTAATGGAATTCACCGGCGACATCCCCTAAACCCGCGAGAACTGTGCGGCCTCCGGCAACTCGCCGCCGTCCCTGGCGTGGTCAGCCACGTCACTCAACGTCCCCGGCGAGATTGTCGGCGCACCTCGGTACATTGCGGCTATGACCGGGCATGGCTCCATCCCGGCTCGCGCCTCGCGGCCCGGCTTAGGAGCGGACTCATGAGAATTGTCGTCACCACCCCACCGGCAACATCGGGTCACGGGTCGTCCAGGTGCTTCTGCAGGCGGGCGCCCGGCCCACGCTTCTGGCTCGCCATCCCGCGCGGCTGGACCCGCGTGTGCTCGAACGGGCCGACGTCGTCCGGACGGACCTGGCCGACTCCGACGCCGTTGTCCGGGCGACTCGCGGCGCTGACGCCCTGTTCTGGCTCGCGCCGTTCATGGCAGACCCCGACGCCGACCCGGTGGCCTGGTACGCCCAGCTCGGCGCCACCGCGGCCCGCGCCGTAACCGAGAACGGCATTGCCCGCACCGTATTCATCAGCAGCGTCGGCGCGGAGAAGCGCACCGGCATCGGGGAGATCGCCGGCCTGGCCAGCACCGAGGAAGTCCTCGACGCCACCGGATCCTCGGTCCTTCACCTGCGCTGCGGTTACTTCTACACCAACCTCGATCTCGACTCCCTGCGTCACGGCCTGGTCCGCATACCGGCCGCCATCGACTACCCGCAGCCGTGGGTCGACCCGCGTGACATCGGCGACATCGCCGCAGCCCGGTTGCTTTACGGCGGCTGGTCCGGCCGTAACGTCCAGGCCGTCCATGGCCCCGAAGATCTCACCCTCATCCAGGTGGCCCAGATCCTCACCGCGGCGCTCGGCCGCCCGATCCGCGCCGAGACGATCTCCGCGGACGCCCTGCGCGCCTCGCTGCGGGCGGGCGGCTTCGGCGACAAGCAGATCGAGGGCATGGTCGGCATGTCGGCCGTGATGCGCCCAGACTTCGTCCCCGAAGATAAACGCAGCATCGTCACGACGACGCCGACCACGCTGGCCGCCTGGGCTCACGCCCGCCTGCGCCCGCCCGTCCCAGCACTCCCTCCACCCCTGCCCGCACCGCTTGACCACGGCGTCGATGCCACCGCCGCACCGCTCAGTGCGAGGGCCGGCCCAGGTCGGGGTCGTCGGGGGGTTCGAGGCCGTGCCGCCGCAGCCGGGAGACCCGGATGTCGTCGGCGTACATCGCGACGATGCCCACGCTGCAGATCAGGAACAACCCGGGTACCGCGATCCGGATCCACGCCGCTCCGGGCAGCAGCGCGAGCACCGCGCACAGCGGCAGCATGACGATCAGGTGGCGGATGATCAGACGGCTGCGCCACCCGGCGTCGGTCAGCTCGTGCCTGACCCATTCCCGGTTGCGTTCTGGGAGCCGGCCGCCGAGCGCGAACCGCACCTTGCCCCCCGCGCCCGGATCTCCGGGCAGCCTGGTCACCGTTGCTCAGTCCTCGAGCTGGCAGATCGCGGCACCGGCGCTGACGGTCTGGCCCACCTCGACCGACAGGCCGGTGACCGTGCCGTCCTTGTGCGCGGTCAGCGGCTGCTCCATCTTCATCGCCTCGAGCACGACGACCACGTCCCCGGCCGAGACCCGCTGCCCCTCGCTAACGGCGATCTTGACGATCGTACCCTGCATCGGGCTAACGAGAGTGTTGGAGGTGCTCCCCTGGCCCCGGGGGGCGGTCTTGCCCCGGCGGGACGCCCCCCCCTGTCCCCCCCGCGTCCGGGGGGAACCTTCCCCCCGGGCCCCCCGGGGACCCCATGCGGGGGCCCGGGGGCCGGCGAGGGTGGCCGGTACCACGACCTCGAGGCGCTTGCCGCCTACTTCGACGGTGATCTTGTCGCGTTCGGGCGCCTCGGCGACTTCGGCGGGATCCTGCGGGGGCATTTCGGCCTTGAACTCGGTCTCGATCCAGCGGGTGTGCACGCGCAGCACGCCATCCGGGGCGGCGAACGCCGGGTCGCGGACCACGGCCCGGTGGAAGGGCAGCACCGTGGGCATCCCGCCGATCTCGAACTCGCCCAGGGCGCGGGCCGCCCGCTGCAGCGCCTCGGTGCGGCTGGCTCCGGTGATGATCAGCTTGGCGATCAGGGAGTCGAACACCTGCGGGACCGTCATCCCGTTCGCGTACCCGGCGTCGAGCCGCACCCCGGGGCCCGACGGCGGGTTCCACGCGGTGATGGTCCCGGGGGCGGGCAGGAAGTTCCGGCCGGGGTCCTCGGCGTTGATCCGGAATTCGATCGAGTGCCCGCGGGCGGGCGGGTCGTCGTAGCCCAGCGGCTCGCCCTCGGCGAGGCGGAACATCTCGCGCACCAGGTCGATGCCCGTCACTTCCTCGCTCACCGGGTGCTCAACCTGCAGCCTGGTGTTGACCTCGAGGAAGCTAATCGCGCCGTCCTGCGCGACGAGGAACTCGCAGGTACCCGCGCCCACGTAGCCGGCCAGCCGCAAGATCGCCTTGGAGGAGGAGTACAGGGCCTCGGTCTGCGCCGCGGACAGGAACGGGGCCGGCGCCTCCTCCACGAGCTTCTGGTGCCTGCGCTGCAGCGAGCAGTCCCTGGTCGAGATGACCACCACGCCGCCGTGCGCGTCGGCCAGGCACTGGGTTTCCACGTGCCGCGGCCGGTCCAGGTACCGCTCGACGAAGCACTCGCCCCGGCCGAACGCCGCGATGGCCTCCCGGACCGCCGATTCGTAGAGGTCGGTGACCTCCTCCTCGCGCCAGGCCACCTTGAGGCCGCGGCCGCCGCCGCCGAACGCGGCCTTGATCGCCACCGGGTAGCCGTGTTCGGCGGCGAACGCCAGGACCTCGTCCGCGCCTGAAACCGGGTCCTCGGTGCCGGGGGTCAGCGGCGCGCCGGCCTCGCGGGCGATCCGCCGGGCCTGCACCTTGTCGCCGAGCGCCTCGATGGCCTGCGGTGGCGGGCCGATCCAGGTCAGGCCGGCGCCCGCGACCGCCCGGGCGAAGTCGGCGTTCTCGGCCAGGAAGCCGTAGCCGGGGTGAACCGCGTCGGCGCCGGACTCGACCGCGACCTTAATGATCTTGTCGATGTCCAGGTAGGTCTCCTGGCTGGTCGTCCCGGTCAGCGAATAGGCCTCATCCGCCATCGTGGCATGCAGCGCGTCCAGGTCGGGCTCGGCGTACACGGCCACGCTGCCCAGCCCGGCATCACGGCACGCCCGCACGATACGCACGGCGATCTCGCCGCGGTTCGCGATCAGCACCTTGCGCACTGCGCCTCCCTGGTTTTCCGACGGCGCCGGAATCTTGATCAGTTAAATCATGCTGTCATGTCGGCCGCGGAGCCAGCATGCCCGCGTCGGGCGATCTCGTCCAGTCCGTGATCATTCACACATATCCCCTAATCCCTCGGAACAGCGTAAAAGGCCCGGGAGTCCCGGATTCCGCCGCAGTTTGTCTCCCGCTGGACGCACTTCCTCAACCGAAGTGTGACCTCGGGTACGTAGAGTAAGCGCCAGACCGGCCGGCAAGGCCGTCTCTTGGGACTCTTGGGGTTGGGACTCCCGGTCGCCGGTGTTCGGCTACGCGCGACTTCAGCGACTTTTCGTTACGACGAGGTAACGAAAGCGTGATGAAGCTATCCGCTTCTGGCTGGCGTGCGTTGAGTACAAAGAACGGCGGGGCGGAACGGAAGGAGTCCGGGTGCGCCTGATCATCTCGGGAAACCGAGTATGAGCGTGCTTGGCATGCTGGCGTGGTGCGCGGCGGCGGTGAGCCTGTGGCTCGGCGCCCGCGGCCACGACGGCACGATCGCGCGGGCCTACCGGTGGCTCGCGGGCGCCGCCGCGCTCTACTGCGCCGGGCTGATCGTCACCCAGCTCACCGGCGGGGCGCTGAACCCCGCTCCAGGACTGTCGTTCACCGACTTGCTGCCGTTGCTGGCGCTGGCCGCCGCCGCGGCCGGCATCGCGGTCCTGACGACCGCGGGCCGGGAAGGCGACAGCAGCGTCCAGCGGCTGGCCAGTACCCGGTCGGCGCACCGGTCCGAGGGCTCGGCCGGGCCGGACGGTTCCGAGGGCGCGGCGGGCGCCGGGGTCCTGTCAGGACTCGCGGACGGTTACGTCATGGCGGTCGCCCTGCTCGTGATCGGATGGGTAACGCTGTTCAGCGCGGAATTCCACCGGTCGGGCGAACGACCGGGGACCTTCCTGCTGGCCCTGGTCCACCCGCTGGCCGACCTGGCCGTGCTCGGCGCGCTGCTGCCCATGGTCACCACCGCCTGGCGGCGGGTCACGCTGCCCTACCTGGCCCTGCTCGTGATCGCCGTCGGCGACGCGCTCGGGGTCGGCCAGCGGGTGTCAGGCGGGCACCTGGGTGTCGCGGCGCTGCTGATGCCCGTGGCCGCGGCGCTGCTGCTCGGCCTGGCCCCCTGGAAGGTGACCGAAGGCGGCTGGACGCGCCGGACCGCGAGCTCGGCGGCGGCCACCGTCATCGCCGCGCTGGCCGCGTCGCTGGCCACCCTGGTGGTGATCGCCAACGGCCTGGCCGACGCGCCTGCGTCCGGAGTCGCGCTGGTGGTGGCGGGCGGAGCGGGCGTGCTCGTGCTGGCGGCCCGGGTCTTCATGCTCGTCCGGGAGAACGGGCTCGTGCTCGGGATCTGGCGGGAATCAAGCCGGAGTCTGCGTGATCTGGCCAGCCGGACCAGCGATGTCGTCCTGGTCTGCGATCTCGAGGGCGTCATCAGGTACGCGAGCCAGGCGGTCCAGGACTACGGCTACGCGCCGGGGGCCCTGGTCGGCCAGCGGCTCCTCGATTTCGTCCACCCCGAGGACCGGGGCACGGTCCTGGTGGCGGCCCGGCTCGCGCTGGGCGGCTACCACTACGCGGGTTCCGCTGAGTCCCCGAGGGGACGCGGAGCCGAGCCAGCCGAAGGGTCAGGCCGGTTCCCGGCCCGGGTGCGCGGGGCCGACGGGACGTGGCATCACGTCGAGTCCACCCTGCTGCGCTACCAGGCTCCGGGCGAACCGAACCAGATGCTCGTCAGCGCCCGCGATGTCAGCGACCAGGTGGCGCTGCGCCAGCAGCTGACGCACCTGACCTTCCACGACGGGCTGACCGGGCTGCCCAACCGCGCCTACGTCGAGGAGCGGACCAAGGAAGTCCTGGCCGGCGCCGCCGCCGGGCCGGCCGCCCGGCGGACCGGCGTCATCTTCTGCGACCTGGACCGCTTCACCGCGGTCAACGACTCGGTCGGCCATGGCGCGGGTGACCTCGTCCTCGCCCAGGCCGCCCGGCGGCTGCGTGCCGTCGTGCCGGTCCACGACACGGTGGCGCGCTGGGGCAGCGACGAGTTCGCCGTGCTAATCGAGGAGGCCGGGACCGCCCAGGAGGTCACCGAGATCGCCGAACGGCTGGTCGGCATCGTGGCGGCGGAACCGTTCCAGGTGGCAGGCCAGCAGATCGCGCTGACCGCCAGCGTCGGTGTCGCTCTCGCCGAGGTCGACCGGGGCTCCCAGGATCACCACCGGTCCCCGGATGACCCTCCCGCGCTGATCTTGCGCAACGCGGACGTGGCCATGTCCCGGGCGAAGGAGGCCGGCGGCGACCGGGTGGAGGTGTACGCCGCGCACATGCACGAGGACGTGGTGCGCAGGCTCGAGATCGTCAGCGACCTGCAGCGGGCCCTGTCCAACGGCGAGTTCACGCTGCACTACCAGCCGATCGTCAACCTGGAGAGCTCGCGTGTCACCGGCGCCGAGGCACTGGTCCGCTGGTGGCGCGGGGACAGAGGAATCGGGGAGGGGGAAAGCGGGGAGGGGCGGTGGGTGGGACCGCGTGAGTTCCTCGGCGCCGCTGAGGAATCGGGCCTCATCGTGCCGCTCGGCGAGTGGGTGCTCCGCGAGGCATGCGCGCAGGGAGCGGCCTGGCGGCGGTCGTCCGCGGAGGTCGGGATCTCGGTCAACGTGTCCGCCCGGCAGATCACCGCGCCCTCGTTCACCGCCAGCGTGGCCGCCGTTCTCGCCGACACCGGCCTGCCGGCCGCCGCGCTCACGATCGAGCTGAACGAGCGGATCCTGGTCGCCGACGACGAGCTGATCATCGACCGGCTGGCGGAGTTGCACCGNNCCGGCCTCGGCCACGACGACACGCTCACGCTGCTCACCCGGACCGTGGTCCAGCTCGGGCGCGCCCTGCGCTTGCGGGTGGTGGCCGAGGGAATCGAGCAGCCCTGCCAGCTCCTCGCGCTGCGCGAGATGGGCTGCGATGAGGGTCAGGGATTTCTCATCGCCAGGCCGATGGCCGCCCCCGGGATTGAAGCCCTGATCAGGACGTCTGCTGGTGGCGCGGCAGCCGAGCCGGAGGAGCCATCCGTCTCGGAATGTGAGACAAGTCGCGTCAGCGGTTGACGTTTCGATTCCAAACAGCAGTAGGGTGTACTCGTGACTCATCCGCAGATCCTCGTACTTGGCCGGCGCGCAGGTAGCTGACCAGGCCGGCTCACTGCGCGCTCCCCTCGACTGCCGTCAGGCACGAGGGGATTTTTTATGCCGCCGACCCCGCAAGCCAATGGAGACTTACCGATGACCGAGCAGATGACGGGCCGCCAGGAAGCCGGCGCTTCCGAACGGCCGCCAGCCGGCGCGCCCGCGGCCCAAAGCAACGCGGGTTCCCCGGGGATGCCGGGCCCGACCGGTCCCAGCCCGCGGGACCTGGCCGCCCGCTCGCCGCACCGCGAGGCCGCACACCCCGCCGACCAGCTCCACCCGACCCCGGCCGTAACCGCGCCGGCTGCGACCCCGCCGGCCGCGACCGTGCCCGCCGCCACCCCGCCGGCCGCCACCGCGTCGTCGCCGGAGCCGTCCCGGACCGCTGTCGCCAGCCTCGGCAAGGTCCGGGCCACCGGAGCACAGGCGCTGGTGTACGCGCTCGAGCGGGTCGGGGCGGACGTGGTGTTCGGCATTCCGGGCGGCGCGGTCCTGCCGGCCTACGACCCGCTGCTCGACTCCAAGGCGATCAGGCACATCCTGGTCAGGCACGAGCAGGGCGCGGGTCACGCCGCCACCGGGTACGCCCAGGCCACCGGCCGTATCGGCGTGTGCATGGCGACCAGCGGGCCGGGTGCGACGAACCTGGTCACGCCGCTCGCCGACGCCTACATGGACTCGGTCCCGATCGTCGCCATCACCGGGCAGGTGCCGTCGGCCCAGATCGGCACCGACGGGTTCCAGGAGGCTGACATCTCCGGGATCACGATCCCGATCACCAAGCACAATTTCCTCGTCACCAAGCCCGAGGACATCGCCCGCACCATCGGCGAGGCGTTCCATGTGGCCTCGACCGGGCGCCCCGGGCCGGTGCTGGTCGACATCTCCAAGGACGCGCTGCAGGCGATGACCGACTTCAGCTGGCCGGTTGCGTTCGACCTGCCCGGCTATCACCCGGTGACCAGGCCGCACGCCCGGCAGGTGCGCGAGGCCGCGCGGCTGATGAGCGAGGCCAGGCGCCCGGTGCTCTACGTCGGGGGTGGCGTGATCAAGGCCCGCGCCGCCGGGCAGCTGCGTGAGCTCGCCGACCTGACCGGCATCCCGGTGGTCACCACGCTGATGGCCAGGGGCGCGTTCCCCGACCGGCACCCGCAGCACCTGGGCATGCCCGGCATGCACGGCACCGTGGCGGCGGTCGGCGCGCTGCAGCAAGCCGACCTGATCGTGGCCCTCGGCACCCGGTTCGACGACCGGGTGACCGGCAAGCTCGACACGTTCGCGCCCGGTGCGCTGATCGTGCACGCGGACATCGACCCGGCCGAGATCTCCAAGAACCGCCGCGCCGACGTGCCGATCGTCGGCGACTGCCGTGAGGTGATCGCCGACCTGGTCACCGCGGTGCGCGCCGAGTACGAGCAGGGCCGCCAGCCGGATATCGCCGCCTGGCGGGCGCAGCTCGATTCGCTCCGGTCCACCTACCCGCTCGGCTACGACCAGCCGGACGACGGCTCGCTCGCGCCGCAGTACGTGATCGAGCGGATCGGCAAGATCGCGGGTCCGGACGCGGTGTACGTGGCGGGCGTCGGGCAGCACCAGATGTGGGCCGCCCAGTTCATCGACTACGAGCACCCGGGCACCTGGATCAACTCNNCCGGACGCCACCGTGTGGGCGATCGACGGCGACGGGTGCTTCCAGATGACCAACCAGGAGCTGGCCACCTGCGCCATCGAGGGGATCCCGATCAAGGTCGCGATCATCAACAACGGCAGCCTCGGCATGGTCAGGCAGTGGCAGACGCTGTTCTACAACGAGCGCTACTCCAACACCGATCTGCACCGGACCCAAACGGTGACGTCAGGCAGGCCGACCGGCACCCGCATCCCCGACTTCGTCAAGCTCGCCGAGGCGTACGACTGCGAGGGCCTGCGCTGTGACGAGGCGGGCGACGTGGACAAGGTGATCGAGCAGGCCATGGCCATCAACGACCGGCCGGTCGTGATCGACTTCATCGTGCACAGGGACGCCATGGTCTGGCCCATGGTCGCGGCCGGCACGTCCAACAACGACATCAAGTTCGCGCGCGGCCTGGCGCCCGACTGGGGCGGGGCGGCCGAATGAACGCGCGTCACGGAACCGACGCCAGCCAAGGAGCGGAAATATGACCAGGCACACGCTGTCCGTGCTCGTGGAGAACAAGCCAGGAGTCCTGGTCAGGATCGCCGGGCTGTTCGCGCGCCGGAACTTCAACATCGACTCGCTGGCCGTCGGGCCGACCGAGCACGAAGACATCTCCCGCATCACGATCGTGGTCAACTGCGAAGAGCGCCCACTTGAACAGGTGACCAAGCAGCTGAACAAGCTGATCAACGTGCTGAAGATCGTGGAGCTCGAGCCGGGGGCCACGGTGCAGCGCGAGCTGATCCTGGTCAAGGTCAGGGCCGATGCCGAGAGCCGGTCCCGGGTGCTCGAGACCGTGAACCTGTTCCGGGCCAAGGTCGTGGACGTGGCCCTCGACGTCATCACGATCGAGGCGACCGGGAACCGGGACAAGCTTGACGCGCTGATCAAGGTACTCGAGCCGTTCGGGATCAAGGAGCTCGTCGAATCTGGCATGGTGGCCATCGGCCGTGGCGGCCGGTCGATCACCGACCGCGCGCTGCGGCCGGTGGAGCGAAGCGCCTAGATCACCGCATTTTCACAGCACAACCTAGGACAACACAGAAAGGCCCATTCAGTGGCAGAGATTTTCTAC
>PMST01000359.1:1967-3948 GCA_003168295.1 Actinomycetota bacterium | reverse complement strand
CGCTGACGTCGGCAGGCTCGCAGGCCACCAGCAGGCTCCGCCCGGGCCGGCCGCCCAGCGAGACGAGCAGCGCGAAGATGCTGTCCGGCGTCAGGCTGTGCGCGTCGATGACCGGATTGGTCAGCGAGGCGGGGTCGGGCAGTTCGACATCGACGACGCTGACCGTGCCCGGCGCCGCGCCCCGCGGCGCCGCGTCGATCAGCACGAACAGGTCGCAGCCGTCGAGCAGCTCATAGGCCAGGTGGACGCCGCGGATACCGAAGTCGCGGATCTGGGCGCCGTCGTCTCGCGGCTGCTCACCGAGCAGCCGGACGACCTCGACCCCGAAGGCGTCGTCTCGCAGGAACACGTTGCCCACGCCCGCCACCAGCGTCCGGCCGGTCATGACGTCGCCTCGCANNGCTGAAGTAGAGAAAGCGCCCGTGCGCGATGCGCAGATCCTGGTCGGGATCATCGGCCAGGGCCACGGCCAGGTACGGATTGTCGTCCACGTCCAGCAGCACGGCCTGGACCTCGGCGATCCGCCCGATCAGGAACATGTCCTGGGCGTCGCTGCGGCGGTTGCCCGGCCGCAGCCGGACCCGGCTGCCGCGCCCGATCTGGTGGCCGCCGATGTTCACGGTGTCGGTGTCGGGGGACACGGAGGCGTCCGCGCCCGGATCCCACCAGGGCACGTCCGGATCACCGATCCACGCTGACTCACCCGCGGCGTTGGTCCGCGCGACCATGGTATGGCCGTCGCCGTCGCCGTCGCCGGGGGCCGTGGCCTGCGCGCCGCGGGACGGGGCCGGACGCGGCGAGCGGACCGTGCCGTGCAGCTTGACGATGTCGCTGGCGTCCATGGCCTCGACCCGGTCGATCAACGCCGCCGCCCGGGCGTCGGTCGCCCTGGCCTGGAGCTTCTCGTCATCGGAGAGCGCGAGGGTACGGAGCGTGAGGATCTCGTCGATCTCGAGGCCGTCGTAGAGCTCGCCCGGACTCTCCGGCGCCACCTCGGGGTGGTCGTACAAGATGATCGGCGAGGACAGCACGATGTCCCGCCCGCCGTCAGGGTCGGCCAGCACCGGCCAGCCGCCGATGTTCTCGCACTCGGCCACGGCCCTCATCGCCCACTCGGGCGGGTCGATCATCGAGATGAACTCCCCGCCGGCGGCCGTCATGATCAGGTGCGCGGCGACCAGCGCGGTGGGCAGCGCGTCTTACCGGCGCTTGGGGACGGGAAGACGCGCTGCCCGGTTTTCCACCCGCACCTGCAGCCGTATCGCCGGCCACGGCCCCTCGAGCGGGAAGGCCCGCACCGACACCAGGCCCGCCAGGGGTTCCCGGCGGCGGACCGCGTTACCGCCGCCGGCCAGCGGCTCGCGCTCCTCGCCGCCGTCGACCGCGAAGTCGTGCACGTAGCCCGCCCCGAGCAGGGCATCGCGGCCGACCGTGAACTCGATCTCCCGCTCCACCGCCTCGTCCCAGGTCTGCACCTGGTCGCCGGGCTCGGCCGCCTCGGTGCTACGCCTCTGCACCTGCAGGAAACGAAGAATTATCTGAACGGAGGCCTGGCCGGAGTGCTCGAGCACGATCTCGGCCTGGGTGAAGTCGCGCTCGGAGGGGTCAGCGGCCGCGTACCCGGGCCCCATCACCACGCCCCACTGCCAGCGGCTGCGGTTCTTCTGGGCCGACGCCCGGTAGGGGTACAGGATGTATCCCTCATACAGGACCGCGTCGGCGATGCGGCGGACGGCGTCCAGGTTCACGGCTGCCTCGCCTCCGGGCTCGTGGTCGCGTCGTCGGGGCTCTGCGTGTCGGCCAGCAGGGCGTTCAGGGTGGCGTCGAAGGTGGGCAGCGCGTTTTTCGCCTTGTACACGGACAGCGCGTCCAGCGTTTCCCGGCTGCAGCGCAGCCACGCACTGTTGGGGAAGTGCGCGTCGACGAGCTCTTTCCAGACGGTGACCGGCATCCGGTAGGAGGCCTCGGCGCTCCACGGCAC
>PMST01000359.1:0-1882 GCA_003168295.1 Actinomycetota bacterium | reverse complement strand
GTCGTGCAGCCGCTGCGCTTCGGTGGCGGAGTACCGGCGGCGGTGCGGCTCGATCCGGATCTGGCAGCGCAGGGCGATGGCGTGAATGCGCGCCCCTGACCGTTCGGTCACGGTCAGCTGGAAGGTCAGCGTCGGCGTCACCGCGTACCGTTCGGCCGTCGCGCCGGTACAGCCGAAGATCAGGTCTGCCATCTCAGTGCCTCAGCTCCTGGCCGGCCGTTCGTCGTTCCAGGGCGACCGCGCGGTGCCGCAGGCCGGTCATGAACGCCGCCAGCGCGGCGCGGACCTCGGCGCCGCCGTCGAAGCCCGTCCAGTACATCCGGAGTTCGCCGACCAGGGCGTAGCACATGTCGATCGGAATCAGGAAGACCTCGTTACCCAGTTCGGTGCGGTTGACCAGGATGGCCTCGACATCGGGGGCCATCTCGCGCAGCAGCGGGTGTTCAACGGCGATCCTGTCCCAGGCTTCGAGGTCGAGCTCGCATTCGGTCGGGCCGGCCGGGCTCGGGTAACCCGCCACCACCCGGCCGATCGCCGAGTTGTAGAAGAAGAACGCCATCGCGACCGGGATCTGCAGGTCGTTCCAGTCCAGGTCGGACAGGGACCGGCTCGGGTCGTGATAGATGCGCTCGGGCACGGCCCGGTACCGGCCGCCCCCGGCGCCCTCTTGGGTAAAGAGCAGGTAGCACGCGCGGCAGGCGCAGGCCAGCGACCGCTTGTCGGTGTCCACCAGGTGTCCGTGCCGGTCGGTGAGCACCTCACGGCACAGCTCGCAGTGCTCGACCGCCGAGCCCGCGGCGCCGTCTTGGCTCCGGTCACCGGCCAGGCCGGGAATGCTGTCCAGCGCGGGCAGCCCGGCCACCAGGCCCGCTAGCCCGTTCAGCTCCTGATGATCGCCTGCCTCCGGCGCCGGCGCGGTGGCCTCCGGTGCGGTGGCCTCCGGTGCGACGGGCTCCGGTGCGACGGGCTCCGGCGTCGCGGGCGGCAGGGGAGTGACCGCCGCCCGCTTGGCGAAGCGGCGAAGACCGGTGGTCACCGGGCCTCCTGGAGTCCCGCCGGACGCCGGCCGATCTGCAGCAGCGGCAGTTCGGCCGCCGCCTCGACGACGTCGACGTCGAGGCCGGCGGCATCGGGGGTGGCTCCGGTCACTGCCTCCTCGACCGCCGCCCGGACCGCGTCCGGGGAGGAGCCGCAGCCATGACCCGCCGCCTCCATGCGCAGGTGGATCACGCTCTGATCGTCGATGCCGAGGTAGGTGACCTTGCCCGCATGCGAACCGAACTGCGGCAGCACCTGGTCGATGGCGCGCTGGGCGCGGGCCCCGATGTCGAGCGGGTGCAGGTCATGCACCAACAGCAAGCTCTCCACCAGCGGGTCCGCGACCAGCCCGTCCAGCAGCCGCTGGCCCGCCCCATGGGGATCGGAGCCGACGATCCTGACGATCTCGGCCAGCCCGGCACCGTACAGCTCGACCAGGCAGCTCACCAGTTCCTCGGCGGTCTCGGCGACCTGCGGTCCTGCGTTGGATCGAAGCTCGTCGAGCAGCGCTTCGATCTTTTCGCCCGCTACCTGCGCATCATGACCTGAGGCCATCTGCCCTCCCGATGGTGGCCGCTTCTTTGAGGGTTCCCCGGCTCTACATCGGCAGAGGGGGTCCCGTCGGGGAGTGCACCGTGTTGAGCGTCTTGCCGTTGCCCAGGTACATGTGCACGCCGCAGGGCAGGCACGGGTCGAAACTGCGCACGGCGCGCATGATGTCGATGCCCTTGAAGTTGTCCGGCGGGTTCTCCTCGAAGATCGGCGTGTTCTGCACCGCGTCCTCGTACGGTCCGGGCGTTCCGTAGCTGTCACGCACGCTGCCGTTCCACGGGGTCGGCGGGTA
>PMST01000179.1 GCA_003168295.1 Actinomycetota bacterium | reverse complement strand
GTCCGTCAAGGAGGGCATCTATCGCGAGGGCGGCCACCTGTACAAGATAAGCGGTTCCACCGACAAAAGCGGGCCGTGTGCCCAGTGAACGGGTGTACGACCATTTTGTCGGAGCCGATGCGTTTCTGCTGGCAGGGGGCTTAGCCTGGTTGCGCGTACTGCAATCAGATCAGAAACATGCTGGTCAGCGCCACACGCCCAAGCCATCCCACTGCGGAGCAGCCCCGGCCGCGTCAGCAACCCCCGCACGCCATCCACCTCCAGCGCTCAATACCTTCCGACGGGTCCGGATACCCCCAACGGGCCTGGATACCTTCCAGCGGGCCTGCCCAGCATCCCCGTCAGCCCCAAGAACCCCATCCAGCCCGCCCCCATCAACATCCAGTCAGCAAGAACAGGATTAACGTGTCGATTTTTAGCTATGTGTCGAGTTTTAGGGACGGGAGCACCTAAAACTCTTCACACAGCGCAAACCATGCACGTTAATCGCGGCTGCTGACCTGGCCGGCCGGTATCATCCAGGGCATGACCTCACCGGGCGCGGAGCGGGCGGCGGGCCGGAACTCTCCCGGGTGACGAGGACCGGCGAGGGCTCGGCCAGGTGGCCCGGGGGCCGCCCCGCCACCGCCTCGCTGAGCATCCGCGCCGCGCTCGCGCCCGCCGCGGGGATGTCCCGGCGCAGCGCGGTGAGCGCGGGGTGGACCAGTTCGCACAGCGCGGTGTCGTCCCAGGTCACGATCGACAGGTCGGCCGGCACCCGGATGCCCATCCGCTGGGCCGCACCGAGCCCGGCCACGGCCATCACGTCGTTGTCGTACAGGATCGCGGTCGGCGGCTCGGCCGAGCCGAGCAGCCCCACCGTGGCGGCGGCGCCGTGCTCGGCCGAGTAGTCCGCCTCGACCGAGACGGCGTCGAGGCCGGCCACCGCGGCGACCGAGGCGAAGGCCTCGCGGCGGAGCACCTTGTGCCAGTACTCGGCCCGCCCGCCGACGCGCGCTATCCGGCGGTGCCCCTGCCTCGCCAGATACCCGACCACGGTCTCCACGCAGGCCTGGTCATCCTGCCAGACGGCGGGGAGCGTCCCCGAACCCCGCGGCGTGCCGATCACCACGGCCGGCATCCGCAGCTCCTCGAGCACGCCGACCCTGCGGTCGTCCACCTGCAGGTCCACCACGAACACGCCGTCCACCCGGCGCTGCTGCCACCACCGGCGGTAGAGCGCGATCTCGGCGTCGGTGTCCTCGGTCACGGTGAACAGCAGCGTCACCTGATGCGCGGACAGCTCGGCCTGGATGCCGGAGACGAGCTGCATGAAGAACGGCTCGATGCCGAGGGTCTGGGCGGGCCGGTCGATCACCAGCCCGAACGCCTCGGCCTTGCCCGCGGTCAGGGCGCGGGCGGCGCTGTTGGGCTGGAAGCCGACCTCCTGGGCGATCGCGAGGATGCGCTCCCTGGTCGCCGCCGAGACGCCTGGCTGGCCGTTCAGGGCGAAGGAGACGGCGGCCTTGGTGACACCTGCCCGCTGGGCGATGTCGGCAATGGTCGGACGTCTCATCCGGCTTCCCTTCGCGGCGCGCGGTCCCGGTCAAGCATAACCGGAGCGCCCGGACGCGCCCCGAATGCCCATGTCAGCATAGACGATCATTTGCTTAACCGGTATAGTCCACCGCGAGCCGGCGAGTACGGCGCAGGGTTCAGCCGGCAGAGGGAGAGGCATTGGTGCGCAGAGACACCGCGAGGGTCATGACGGGCGGCGGGCCGGCCAGCTGGCTGGGCGCCAACTTCTGGTCGCGAACGGGCGGCCCGCTGATGTGGCGGAGCTACGACCCCGACGTCATCAGGGCCGAACTCGCCGTGCTGAAGGACCACGGCCTGACCATGACCAGGTCGTTCTTCTACTGGCCGGATTTCATGCCGAGCCCCTATGAGATCGACGAGAACCTGACCGCGCGGTTCGCTGACTTCCTCGACCGGCACGCCGAGCAAGGTCTTGCCACCGTCCCCACCTTCATCGTGGGTCACATGTCGGGCGAGAACTGGGACCCGGGCTGGCGGAACGGCCGCCATCTCTACGAGGACGTCTGGATGGTCGGCCGCCAAGCCTGGTTCGCGGCCGAGATGACGCGCCGGTACGCCGGCCACCCGGCCGTCGCCGGCTGGCTGGTCAGCAACGAGATGCCGATCTACGGCGGATCGGCCACGGACCACGAGACCGTCGCCGCCTGGGCCCGGATCATCAGGGACGCGGTTCGCGCGGCCGGCGGCCGCCAGCCGTTCTCGCTCGGCGACGGCGCCTGGGGGATCGAGGTCACCGGGGTCGACAACGGCTTCCGGCTGGCCGACATATCCGAGATATCCGATTTCCTCGGCCCGCACACCTACCCCGTCGGCGACGACCCCATCCGCCAGCGCTACGCGGCCGCCCTCGCCTGCGAGCTGGCGGGCACGTTCGGCAAGCCGGTGATCATGGAGGAGTTCGGCGTCAGCTCCGACTTCGCCTCGGACCAGAACGCGGCCCGCTACTACCGGCACGTGCTGCACAACAGCCTGCTGGCCG
>PMST01000143.1 GCA_003168295.1 Actinomycetota bacterium | reverse complement strand
TACGCCGAGGTTCGTACCTTCGTCCTTAGCACTCGGCGTGCTGGTAAGAAACGTGCCACCAGCCCGAGGGGAGAGCTCATGTCCGCTGAATCCGGCCTGACCGCCGTGGCCGTCGTCAGAGCCCTGCTTAACGAGGACACCGAGGGCCTTGCCGTCCTGCTGCCGGACGGTCTCCCCGAGCCGGGCCGCGAGCTCATAGCCAGCCTGACAGTCCTCTCGGCCAAGGTTGCCGCCCGGGCCGAGGGCACCACGGAAGGCGAGTACCTGGACAGGATCATTCGGCTCTGGACGGACAGCCCGGGGTGATACCGGGCTGGTCATGGCCGTGCCGTCGGGGGCGGCTTTCTTGGCCCTTGGCGGTGTGGCCGCGCTGACCTAGCCAGGTCCTCGACGCGACGCAGGCGCGTGTTAGCCGGCGGCGACCGCCGCAGCGGTCTTCTCATCATCCTCGCGCGGCGTGCGCATCACGGTGGCCGGCGAGGGACTCGGCGGCGTCGAGGGGCTTGCCCAGCTCGGCGATAGATGCCCCAGCGCTACTTTGCCCTTGGCCGCAACTGTAGGGGCTCCGGGCCATCTACGCGCTGCGCGTCTAACCTACCTGCATGGCCTGCACCAGCTGCACCACCTGCGTAACCTGCGTGACCTGCGGCACCTGCGGGCGCTATGCTCATCGCGTTGGCTCTACGGCCGGACACTTGCCCCATGAGTGAGAGTGCGAGAAACATGGCGAATGAAAAGGATCTGTCGAGAGTGCTGGAAAGGCACCAGGTGGTCGTTGAAGACGGCTACGTGAGCAACGGCAGCCCGCGGTACCGGAGCTACGCCGTCTCCACCTTGCGCGGTGGGGTCGGGAAATCGACGCTTGCTTTCAACTTGGCATATGAGCTTGCCGGCAAGCGGCAGTTGCTCATCGCCGACCTGTGCGCGCAGTGCAACATGACCGAGGCGCTGATGCGAGAAGAGTCGCCCAAGATCAACATCATCCAGGCCCTGCAGCCCGTTCTCCTCGGTCCGGCGTTCGGCCGTGCGCCGTCGACGCTGACGTACAAGGTGTCGAAGTACTGCGATGCGTTTCGCTTGCAGAAGGAGTGTCGGCTAATCCCAGGGTCAGCCGAGATGTTCGCATTCCCCTCAACGCTGTACCAGCAGCTGCAGATCGCGAATGCCCAAAGCCGCCCGGAGGCGGTCAATTCGCTGCTGGAGTCGCTTAGAACCGTTCTGGACGCCGAGGCGAACAACATCGGCGCAGAAAGCATCCTGATGGACACCAGCCCGTTCTATGCGGGTGGGACCCATCTGGCGTGGTGCGCAGCGGACGCAGTGATCATCCCGGTGCGGGTCGACGAGCACTCCCTGGACTCGCANNTTCGAGGTCTGGAACAAACGTGCGGGGGGCCGGACCGCACCGCGCGTCGCGGCGATCGTGATGACCATGGTCGGCTCGAAGAGCACGCTGCGATCTACCCCTGACCGGGCATCGCGGATGTATATCGAGCGCGCCATCGACATCGCCGTGAAGTATCCGCAGCTCTTCGATGTCCCGAGTCCCGTCGAGGCGATCGTCGGCACTGACGACTTCGTGTCGTCCGGGCGGATAAGCGGCGCGAAGAGCATCCCGGTTGCCTGCCTCAAGGTCGGCCAGTTCCACACGGTCGAGGGGAAGCGGCTGCAGGTCAACTCTTCGGTAACGCGCTACCAGCGAGAGCTGGCGTACCTCGCGAGCGTCATCTGACGTCGCGTGCGCAATCCGGCCCAGTTCCTGGGCCACTGGAGGATCGGGTGTCGGTGGACGACACGCCAGAAGGAGGTTTGAGTGCCCTCGGCAGGGACCGGAGCCGACTACCGATTGGCTTGGCCTCGACTGCTCTTTCAGAACGAGACCGCTGCCTTGGTGAACAACACCAAGCTGGATGACTGGGTTGGCCGTTGTGAGCTGCTCCTAGAGGATGCCTTTATTGGCGTCGCCCCACGAGATGACTTCATGGCCGAGCCTGCTCCCGAGCGGCGTAGCTTCCTGATTAGGATGCTGCGGCGGTCTCAGACGCTCAGAGAAGCAGCAGTCGGACGGACTCCGTACTGGTCAGAGCGTCAGCACAGTAAGCAGCCGGGCGCTGTCTCTCATGCCGGGACCGTTCGTGAGTTCATGAGGGCCGTGGACGACCTCGACGGCCGGGGCTACTTCGAGAAGGCCTTTGACAAGGACTGCGTTGACGATCCAGCCGACGCCGAGCGTCCTTCGAGGCTTATTGAGAGAGAGATCGGAGTACCCGACCTATGGCCTTTGAGTGTCGATCGCCTGATTAAAGATCAGGACCTATTTTGCGACGTTATTGAAGTCCTGCACGATTTTGTAGCTCGCCCGCGGGCTCGAACTCTCCACCCTTACATGGGATGCGGCTGGCACTACTCGGCCTTTTCTTTTGAGGCCGGCCAGGTGTTGTACCGCTGGCGCGTCAACCAGGTTCTGGACAGAGGCGATCTCGGGCTGCGCCTCGCTGACGAAGGCGAGGACTCTGGGCGCCTGGTGGCTGTAACCGATTCCGCGCGCACGGAGCTCGTTGTGTCGATGGCCGGGCGCACTGACCCTGGGACAGGGGACGTCGTGCGCCACGCCATCGCTCTCTACAGAGGGCGAAGCGCTAGTGAGCATGACAAGAGATCGGCGGCGGTTGCCCTAGCTGGTGTACTGGAGGAGCGCCGATCGCTCCTCAAAGCCGAACTGATGAGCAAGGATGAGGGGGCGCTATT
>PMST01000131.1 GCA_003168295.1 Actinomycetota bacterium | reverse complement strand
GTCGTCAGCCACGTCAACCTCAACGACGGCGTGGTGGAGGGCGTGCGGCTGTTGCAGCGCCCGGCGTTCAGCGTGCAGTATCATCCCGAGGCTGCTCCTGGCCCGCATGATGCCGCTGACCACTTTGATCAGTTCTGTGCCCTGCTCGAGCGCGCCCGGTGAGGGCAGTCGCTCGCAGGCCCTACCGAACCTTGGGGGTTTGTCGTGCCGCGGCGTGAGGATCTGAAATCAGTCCTGGTGATCGGGTCTGGGCCCATCGTCATCGGGCAAGGCTGTGAGTTCGACTACTCGGGCACCCAGGCCTGCCGGGTGCTGAAGGCCGAGGGAATCAGGGTCAGCCTGGTCAACTCCAACCCGGCCACGATCATGACCGACCCCGAGTTCGCCGACGCGACCTACGTCGAGCCGATCACCACCGAGACGCTGGAGAAGGTCATCGCGATCCAGCGTCCCGACGCGGTGCTGCCGACGCTGGGCGGCCAGACCGCGCTGAACGCGGCCGTCGCCCTGCATGACTCGGGCATCTTGCGCCGCTACAACGTCGAGCTGATCGGCGCGAACATCGACGCGATCAGGGCCGGCGAGGACCGCGAGCGGTTCAAGGAGATCGTCACCGGCCTAGGTGCCGAGGTCCCGAGCAGCAGCATCTGCCACGACATAGACGAATGCCTCGCGGTCGTCGCGGGCACCGACCCCAGTGCCCCCATCGCCCCGGCCAGTGGTCTGGGCGCCGCGGAGCAGGGGCTTGGCTATCCCGTAGTGGTGCGGCCCTCGTTCACCCTGGGCGGGGCAGGTTCCGGCATCGCCTGGAACGAAGAGGACCTGCGGCGCATCGCCGGAGCCGGACTTGACGCCAGCCCGACCCACGAGGTCCTGCTCGAGCAGAGCATCCTCGGCTGGAAGGAGTTCGAGCTCGAGCTGATGCGCGATTCCCGTGACAACGTGGTCGTCGTCTGCTCGATCGAGAACATCGACCCGATGGGCGTGCACACCGGCGACTCGGTCACCGTCGCCCCGGCCATGACGCTGACCGACCGCGAGTACCAGCGGATGCGGGACACCGCGATCGCCATCATGCGGGCGGTGGGCGTGGACACCGGCGGCTGCAACATCCAGTTCGCCGTCGAGCCGCAGACCGGCCGCATGGTCGTGATCGAGATGAACCCCCGGGTGTCGCGGTCGTCCGCGCTGGCCTCCAAGGCCACCGGCTTCCCGATCGCCAAGATCGCCGCCCGCCTGGCCATCGGCTACACCCTCGATGAGATCCCGAACGACATCACCGGACAGACTCCGGCTTGCTTCGAGCCCGCGCTGGACTACGTGGTGGTCAAGGTGCCGAGGTTCGCGTTCGAGAAGTTCCCCGGCGCTGATCCCGCGCTCACCACCCACATGAAGAGCGTGGGGGAGGCGATGGCCATCGGGCGGAGCTTCCCCGAGGCCCTGCAAAAGGCGCTGCGCTCGGTGGAGAGTAACCACGCTCCGTTCCGTTATAAAAATGTGCCGGAGGATGCGGGCAGCCTGCTGCGTGACTGCGCCATCCCGCACGACGGGAGGCTGGCCACCATCCACCAGGCGCTGCGGGCCGGCGCCAGCCGCGCCGATGTCGTCCAGGTGACCAGCATCGATCCCTGGTTCATCGAGCAGATCCAGCACATCCAGGAGGTAGCGGACCTCCTCGCCGCGGCGCCCGCACTTGACGCGGCGACGTTGCGGACCGCCAAGGAGAACGGTTTCTCCGACGCCCAGATCGCCGAACTCCGCGGCACCGTCGAGGCCGTGGTCCGCGAGATCCGCTGGGGGCTCGGCGTGCGCCCGGTCTATCACGCGGTCGACACCTGCGCCGCCGAGTTCGCGGCCAGTACCCCGTACCTGTACTCGACGTACGACGACGAGACCGAGGTGCCCGAGGGCACGACGCCCAAGGTGATCATCCTCGGCAGCGGGCCCAACCGCATCGGCCAGGGGATCGAGTTCGACTACGCCTGCGTGCACGCCTCGTTCGCGCTCACCGACGCGGGCTATGAGACCGTGATGGTGAACTGCAACCCCGAGACCGTATCGACCGACTACGACACGTCGGGCCGGCTGTACTTCGAGCCGCTCACCCTCGAGGACGTGCTCGAGGTGGTGCACGCGGAACAGGCGACCGGCCCGGTGGCAGGGGTAATCGT
Source organism: Actinomycetota bacterium (assembly GCA_003168295.1). The sequence continues at coordinate 14,620 of PMST01000131.1, read as the reverse complement.
CCAGTTCGGCGGGCAGACGCCGCTTGGGCTGGCCCGGGAGCTCGAGGCCGCGCGCGTTCCCGTGGTAGGCACCTCGCCCGAGGCGATCCACCTGGCCGAGGACCGGGCCGCCTTCGCTCGCGTGCTGGAAAAGGCCGGGCTCACCGCGCCGAGATACGGCACCGCGACGTCGGCGGAGGATGCGGTCGCGATCGCCCGCGAGATCGGCTATCCCGTGCTGGTCCGGCCCTCCTACGTGCTGGGCGGGCGCGGCATGGAGATCGTGTACGACGACGCCACGCTGCAGTCGTACGTGTCCCGGGCGGCCGAGGCAGGTCCTGGCCAGCCGGTGCTCATCGACAGGTTCCTCGACGACGCGATCGAGATCGATGTCGACGCGCTGTACGACGGGTCCGAGCTGTACCTCGGCGGTGTCATGGAGCACATCGAGGAGGCGGGCATCCATTCCGGCGACTCCGCCTGCGCGCTGCCGCCGATCACCATCGGGCGCAGCGACATCGAGCAGATCCGCGCGGCCACCGAGGCGATCGCCGCCGGNNACGTGCAGTACGCGATGGCCGGGGGAGTCCTGTACGTGCTCGAGGCCAACCCGCGGGCCTCGCGTACGGTGCCGTTCGTCTCCAAGGCCACGGCGGTGCCGCTGGCTAAGGCGGCGGCCCGGATCATGCTGGGCAGTACCATTGCCGCGCTGCGCGCGGAAGGGATGCTGGCCGCCGTCGACGGGGGCCGCATGCCGCTGGACGCGCCGGTCGCGGTCAAGGAAGCGGTGCTGCCGTTCGGGCGGTTCCGTGACCTGACCGGGCAGGGCGTGGACACGGTGCTCGGCCCTGAGATGCGCTCGACCGGTGAAGTGATGGGGATCGACGCCGTGTTCGGCACGGCCTACGCGAAGGCCCAGGCTGCGGTCTACGGGTCGCTGCCGGTGAAGGGACGGGCGTTCGTTTCGGTCGCCAACCGCGACAAGCGGTCGATGATATTTCCGGTTAAGCGCCTGGCCGACCTGGGCTTCGAGATCTGGGCTACGGAGGGAACGGCGGAGGTGCTGCGCCGTAACGGGGTTCGTGCCAAGATCGTGCGAAAGCACGGAGACGGTCCCGGGCCTTCCGGTGAGCCGACCGTGGTGACGCGGATCCTCGCAGGCGAGGTGGACCTGATCGTGAATACGCCGTTCGGCAGCCCTGGACAGTCAGGGCCGCGCCTTGACGGCTATGAGATCCGCACCGCCGCCGTCCGCCGCGGCATACCCTGTGTCACCACGGTCGCCGGCCTGGCCGCCGCCGTGCACGGGATCGAGGCCACTATCCGCGGTGAGGTGGGTGTGCGGTCGCTGCAGGAGCACGCCGCGCTGCTCGGCCGCGCGTCTCGCGGGTAGGGTGGGTTGAGGCCGATGGCGCCCGTCCAGATCCGCGGTACCGTGCTGACCTTGCGGCGCGTCGACGCGTACCATGCCCTGACGCTGGTCGCCCCCGCGATCGCGACCAAGTTCAGGCCCGGCCAGTTCCTCACGGTCGCGGTCGGCGGTCCTGAGACCTCCATGCTCGGGCGGCGGGCCTTCGCCGTGCACGACGTGCGGCCCGATCACGGCGGCACGGTGGAGTTCGTGTTCGATGCCAGCGGGCCGGGGACACGCTGGCTGGCCACGCTGCACGCCCGGGATGTGCTTGACACGGTCGGACCGCTGGGCAGGCCCTTCCCGTTGCCCAAGGACCCGTCGAGTTGCCTGCTGCTCGGGGTCGGCTACGGCAGCGCGCCGCTGTTCGCGCTGGCCGCGCGGCTCAAGGAGCGCGGGTGCAGCATCGACTACCTGCTCGGTGCCCAGAGCGCGGACCGCGTCTTCGGCGCGCTGACCGCCCGGCGAAATGGCCGTTCCGCCGCGGTCGCCACGTCCGACGGCTCGTTCGGCGCCCGCGGCCCGGTCACGCTGCTGCTCGAGCAGATCATCCGCGAGGCGCGCACCGACGTGATCTACGCGTCTGCGCCGGTGTCCGTGCTGCGGGAGGTGACGGCGATCGCGAACAGGTACGCGATCCCGGTCCAGGCGTCGGTAGACGTACCCATGGCCTGCGGGACCGGCGTGTGCATGGGATGCGTGCTGCCGGTCACGGGCACCGACGGGGTCACCCGGATGGTGCGCTCCTGCGTGGACGGTCCGGTGTTCCGCGGTGACCTGATCCGCTGGGACGACATGGGCACCATCCCCTTCGACGCCCTAGGCGCCCCCGGCTGGGCTGGTGCTGGCCCGGAAAGACACACCCATGCCGGTTGACATGCGGACCAGGATCGGTCAGGTCGAGCTGCCGAACCTGGTGCTCACCGCGTCGGGCTGTGCGGGTGCAGGCCGCGAGCTGGCCCAGTTCATCGATGTCGCCAGGGTCGGGGCGCTGATCAGCAAGTCGATCATGGCAGAGCCCCACACCGGCAATCCCTCGCCCCGGCTGACCGAGACGCCCAGCGGCATGCTCAACTCGGTGGGCTTGCAAGGTCCGGGCATTGACGCGTTCCTGCAGCGCGACCTGCCTTGGCTGCTGTCGCGCGGCGCGCGCGTGGTGGTCTCCATCGCCGGCCAGACCGTGCGCGAGTACGCCGAACTGGCGGCCAGGCTGTCCGACACGGCCGGCGTGACGGCGATCGAGATCAACCTCTCGTGTCCCAACGCGGAAGACACCGGACGCCTGTTCGCTCTTGACCCGCAGCGGGCCGGGGGCGTGGTCACCGCGGTGCGGGCCAGCGCCAGATACGACATCCCCGTCTTCGCTAAGCTCGCGCCCGGCGTCACCGACCTGGTGGCGGTGGCCGGTGCCTGTGTTGCCGCGGGCGCGGACGGGCTGTCGCTGATCAACACGCTGGCCGGCATGGCCATCGACCCCGGCACCATGCGTCCGGCGCTGGCCGGCACGTACGGCGGGCTGTCCGGGCCCGCGATCAGGCCGGTCGCGGTGTGGTGTATCTGGCAGGTTCGGGCCGCGTTCCCCAGCGTGCCGATCATCGGGATGGGCGGCGTGCGCACCGGCCGGGACGCGCTTGAGCTGCTGCTCGCGGGCGCCTCCATGATCGCGGTGGGGACGGAGATCATGCACGACCCCGCGGCCTGTACGCGCGTGCTGAGGGAACTGGAAGAGGAACTGGCGGTACTGAGCGTCGACCGGGCCGCCGATGTCGTCGGCCAAGCTCATGGCCGGTTCCCGCGTGGCCTCGCGGGTCGGACCTAGATGGCAAGATGAAGGCAGTGGAAAGCGTCATGTCCGGAGTTGAACGATCAATCGAGGGAGTGACTGTGGCCAAGCCGGCGCCGTTGGCGGTCGCGCTCGACGCGCCTGACCTGGAGACGGCAGCGCGGTGGGCGGCGATGGTGACCCCGCACGCCAGCACGGTCAAAGTCGGACTCGAGCTCTATCTGCGCTATGGTCCGCAGGTGGTGGCCACCGTGCGGGGCGCGAGCCGGGTGTCGGTCTTTCTCGACCTGAAGCTGCACGACATCCCGGCCACGGTGGCCGGGGCGGTCCGGGCGGTGGCCCGGCTGCGGCCTGACGTGCTCACCGTCCATGCGGCGGGCGGCACGGACATGGTCCGCGCGGCTGTCGAGTCGGCGCCGGACACGATGGTGGCGGCGGTCACCATCTTGACCTCGCTCGGGGACGACGACCTGGGCCGGATCGGGATGGCCGGCCCGGTGCCCGATGCGGTCCTGCGGCTGGCATCGCTTTCGGTGGCGGCGGGCGCCCAGGGGCTGGTCTGCTCGCCGCGCGAGGTCTCCGCCGTCCGGTCTGAGGTAGGCCCGGATGTGACACTCATCACTCCGGGGGTCCGTCCGGCCGGCAGCGAGGTCAACGACCAGGCGCGGGTGGCCACCCCGGAGGAAGCCCTGCTGGCCGGAGCGGACCTGCTGGTGATCGGCCGGCCGATCACCAGGGCCTCAGATCCGGGCGCCGCGGCGGCGGCCATCGCGGCGTCACTGCGCCGGCTCGGCGCCATGCGGTGACCGGCGCAGGTCCGGGCCCGCTAGCATCCGGGCCGCCGGAACCTGGGGCCGCCAGAACCGGAACCTGGGGCCGCCAGAATCCGTCCGGCCATCTAGTGACCTGGGGTCACTCTTAGCTCACCCAAAGAGTATGATGTCCTGGAGCCCAACGGACGCAAACGAGCATCAACACCACTAAGGTGGCCGATACTTGCCTCGACCGCGCAAATAGCTATATAAGGTATGAAAGCTGCCTAAAGTCCGAAATGGCGCAAATGTCAAGTGTAAGCCTCGCTGGGGCAGGTAACGATCATCGTCACAGTTGAGACTCACGTCACCAAATACCCCCCGAGTTGCCTTCGTGTCGTAGTGAGATGAGTGGGACATGTCTGCCGAACACATGACGCGCCGACCGAGTGCGGGGCCTGCGGGACAACGATGGCTTACTCTGGTGTCCTGTGGTATTGACGGTGAAACATCACCTGTGAGATGCGCCAACCCGTGCCCTGGAAGCGCAATGATGACTCTCTGTAATAGATCCCTTACAGTAAGTAATATATTTCAATTTGTAATGACGTAAACGGGAGTTTGCGTTGCCTAAAGGGTACGTGATTGGCTAGTTTCCCCTCCCGACAAACCTTTTTCCCGACGAAACCCGAGGTGACCCCGAGTGGCTCTTCCTCCCCTCACTCCCGAAGAGCGTGCTGCAGCACTTGAGAAGGCTGCCAGAGCACGCAAAGAACGCGCCGAGGTGAAGAACCGCCTCAAGCGCGGAGCCACCAGCTTGTCTGATGTCATCAAGGAAGGCTCAACTGATGACGTGATTGGCAAGATGAAGGTATCGGCTCTGCTTGAGTCCTTGCCCGGAGTGGGCAAGGTCAGGGCGAAGCAGATCATGGAAAGGCTCGGTATCGCGGAATCGCGCCGAGTGCGCGGGCTGGGCACCAACCAGCGATCCGCGCTTGAGCAAGAGTTCGGTGCCGATATCTGAACCGCGTGGCAGGCGGAAGCCAAACCCCCCAAGTAGTGGCGGTGCCGCGGTCACGACCCCGGTGCATTCGCGGCTGACCGTGCTCTCCGGGCCCTCCGGGGTCGGGAAGAGCACGGTCGTCGCCGAACTCAACAGGTCTTGTCCGCAGATCTGGATTTCCGTGTCGGTTACGACGCGGAAGCCGCGTCCCGGAGAAGTGGACGGACGCGAATATCACTTTGTCGATGACAACGAGTTTGACCGGCTGGTCGCCAGCGGAGCGTTGCTTGAGTGGGCGCGGTTCGCTGGCAACCGGTACGGCACGCCGCGAGCGCCGCTCAACGAAAAGCTCCGGGCCGGTGTTTCCTGCCTGCTCGAGATAGACGTGGCCGGGGCTCGTCAGGTCAGGCGCGCGGCGCCCGGCGCCCGCTTGGTCTTCCTGGCCCCGCCGTCCTGGGACGAACTGGTGCGCAGGCTGACCGGCCGCGGTACCGAGCCGCCGGAGGTGCTGGCCCGCAGGCTGGCGGCGGCCCGGGACGAGCTCGCCGCGGCCGGCGACTTCGATGTCACGCTCGTGAACACATCCGTCCAGGACGTGTGCCGTCAGCTGGTAACCTTGCTGAAGCAGTGATCTACGGAAGGCAGAACTTGGCAGGGACTCAGCCCCACAGCGTCGCCGACGGCATTATCAACCCGCCGATTGACGAGCTGCTGGAAGTCGTGGACAGCAAGTACCGGCTCGTTATCATGGCCGCGAAGCGCGCACGGCAGATTAACGCTTATTATTCGCAGCTCGGTGAGGGCCTGCTCGAGTACGTCGGGCCCCTGGTAGAGACGCGCAGTCAGGAAAAGCCGCTCTCCATCTCCCTTCGTGAGGTCAAGGAGCGGCTGCTGTCCGTCGAGGCCATCGAAGGCTGAGCCGGGAAACCCGACCCATGCCGGCCCGCGTCGTCCTTGGCGTCGGGGCCGGCATTGCGGCGTATAAGGCCTGCGAGCTGCTCCGGCTGCTCACCGAGTCCGGACACCGCGTCCGGGTGGTGCCGACCCCTGACGCGCTCCGGTTCGTCGGCGAGGCCACGTGGGCGGCTCTGTCCGGTGAGCCGGTGACCACAGATGCGTGGACAGGTGTGGCCGAGGTGCCGCATGTCCGCCTGGGGCAGTCGGCTTCCCTGGTCTTGGTCGCGCCCGCCACGGCGGACCTGCTGGCCCGGGCAGCGGCGGGGATGGCCGGGGATCTGCTGACCGCGACGCTGCTCACGGCGAGGTGCCCGGTGCTGTACGCGCCGGCCATGCATACCGAGATGTGGGAACATCCCGCGACCCAGGCCAACGTGTCGATGTTGCGCAGCCGCGGCGCCATCGTGCTCGAGCCCGCGGTCGGCCGGCTGACCGGAGCCGACAGCGGCGCCGGGCGGCTGCCGGAACCGGCCGAGATCTTCGCGGTCGCGACCCGGCTGCTGGCCCGCGAGCTCGCCGCCGGCCGCGCCACCGGTGAGGCCGGCCAGGCGCACCCGGCTGACCTGCTTCGGCCCGACCTGGCCGGCCGGCGGGTCGTGGTGTCCGCGGGCGGTACCCGGGAAGAGATCGATCCGGTCAGGTTCATCGGCAACTGGTCCACCGGAACGCAGGGGTACGCGCTGGCCCGGACGGCTGTCGCCCGGGGTGCCGAGGTGATCGTGGTCGCGGCCAACGTCGCGCTGCCGGACCCGGCCGGGGCCAAGGTCACCCGGGTGGTCTCGGCGCACGACCTGCAGGACGCCGTCACGGCGGCCGCGGCCGGAGCTGATGCGGTCGTGATGGCCGCCGCGGTAGCGGACTACCGCCCGCAGACCCGGAGCCCGGGCAAGATGAAAAAGGATGGCCAGCCGCCTGAGCCCTTGCGGCTGACCGAGAACCCGGACATCCTGGCCGGGCTGGCCCTGCGCCGCGCACGCGACTCCGGGCACCAGGTCCTCGTCGGGTTCGCTGCCGAGACCGACACCGCCGCCGAGGCCGCTCAGGCTAAGCTGGCCCGCAAAGGGTGTGACCTGCTTGTCGTCAACCCGGTAGGAAATGGGCTTGGCTTCGGGACCATCGACAACGAGGCGGTCGTCTATGGCGTCGACGGTTCCGTCACCCAGATCCCGCGCGGACCGAAAGAAGCCCTCGCCGACGTGGTGTGGGACCTGGTGGCCGCACGACTTAGGTAACAACGACTTAGAAAAACCGGACATCCCGCCTCAGCCGCCCGGCGACCTCGCCGCGTGGCCCACCCAGCGGGTAAGTCCGGGATAAACTCACCGCAGCCCCTAACGAGGAGAAACGACGTGGCGCGCCGCCTGTTCACTTCCGAGTCTGTGACGGAAGGCCATCCCGACAAGATGGCCGACCAGATCAGCGACGTCATTCTGGACGCCATGATCAAGGATGATCCGGGCAGCCGGGTGGCGGTCGAAACACTGATCACGACCGGCCAGGTTCATGTCGCAGGCGAGGTCACCACCCAGACGTACGTCGACATCCCTGGCATCATCAGGGAGAAGATCCTGGAGATTGGCTACGACTCCTCGGCCAAGGGATACGACGGGGCCTCCTGCGGCGTGTCGGTCTCGATCGGTGCCCAGTCGCCGGACATCGCCCAGGGCGTCAATGACGCGTTCGAGTACCGCGAGGGCGAGGGGACCGACGAGCTTGACCGGCAGGGGGCCGGCGACCAGGGCCTGATGTTCGGCTACGCGTGCCGCGAGACCCCCGAGCTGATGCCGCTGCCGATCATGCTCGCGCACAAGCTCGCCCGGCAGCTTGCCGAGGTCCGCCGCGCGGGTACGGTGCCCTACCTGCGCCCGGACGGCAAGACGCAGGTGACGATCGAGTACGCGGGGGACATCCCGGTGCGGCTGGACACGGTGGTGGTCTCCACCCAGCACGCGCCCGACATCAACCTCAAGGAACTGCTCGCCCCCGACATCAAGGACTACGTGGTCGACCCCGTCCTGGCCGACGCTGGCATCGACAGCGACGGCTTCCGGCTGCTGGTCAACCCGACCGGCCGGTTCGAGATCGGCGGCCCGATGGGGGACGCCGGGCTGACCGGGCGAAAGATCATCATCGACACCTACGGCGGCATGGCGCGCCACGGAGGAGGGGCCTTCTCCGGCAAGGATCCGTCGAAGGTGGACCGCAGCGCGGCCTACGCGATGCGATGGGTGGCCAAGAACGTGGTCGCCGCCGGCCTGGCGGACCGGTGCGAGGCTCAGGTCGCCTACGCGATCGGCAAGGCGACTCCGGTCGGGCTCTTCATCGAGTGCTTCGGCACCGAGAAGGTGCCGGTGGAGCGGATCCAGGACGCTGTGCTCGAGGTCTTCGACCTACGGCCGCGGGCCATCATCTACGCGCTGGACCTGCTGCGTCCCATCTACGCGCAAACCGCCGCCTACGGGCACTTCGGCCGTACCGAGCCCGACTTCTGCTGGGAGCGCACCGACCGGGCCGACCAGCTCCGCTCTGCCGTCAACTTCTGACCACCGCCGGGCGTCCGCCGATAACAGACGCCCGGCGATGTCCTAACCGCCGTCCCGGTTCTGGTAGGACGGAACGGTGGCGAAGGAGGCGAAGGATCAGGCGGTCAGCGAGCGGCTCCCCGTTGCCCGGGTGGCGGTGGACATCTCGCTCGCCCACCTGGACCGTCCGTTCGACTACCTAGTCCCGGCCGCCCTGGCCGATGCGGCTGTACCGGGCTGCCGGGTCCGGGTGCGGTTCGCCGGGCAGCTCGTCGACGGCTACCTCCTGGAACGCACGCAGACCAGCGAGCACCCGGGCCGGCTGGCCCGGCTCGAGCGGGTGATCTCGCCGGAGCCGGTGCTGACCCCGGAGATCTTTGACCTGGCCCGGGCGGTGGCGGACCGGTACGCGGGCACCCTGGCCGACGTGCTCAGGCTGGCCATCCCGCCCCGGCACGCGACGGCGGAGCGGGAGACCCCGGCGGGGGACGGCACCAAATACGCAGGTTCGCGGCCCGCCGCTGGTCCGTGGGCTCGCTACCCGGCCGGGGAAGCGTTCCTGGCCGGGCTGGCGGACAGGCGTCCGGTCCGGGCCGCATGGTCGGCTCTGCCCGGCCCGCACTGGCCGGCCGAAATCGCGATCGCGGCCGGGACCACGGCCGCCGCCGGCCGCGGCGTGGTCATAGTGGTGCCGGACACCCGCGACCTGGACCGTGTCGACGCCGCGCTGGCTGGCGTCAGCCACGTTTGCCTGAGCGCGGATCTCGGGCCGGCCGAGCGCTACCGTCGCTGGCTGGCGGCGCGCCGCGGCCTGGTCCCGGTGGTGGCGGGCACGCGGGCCGCGATGTTCGCCCCGGTCACCGACCTCGGCCTGGTGGTGCTCTGGGACGACGGCGACGACCTGCACGCCGAGCCCCGCGCCCCGTACCCGAACGCCCGCGAAGTGCTGGCCCTGCGCGCGCACCGGGCCGGTGCGGCCGCCCTGATCGGCGGTTTCGCCCGCACCGCCGAGCTCACCCAGCTGGTCGCGGCCGGATGGGCGCGGCCGCTGACCGGCCACCCGGAGGTGCTGCGCCAGGTCGCGCCGCTGGTCAGGGCCGCTCCCGACGAGGCCGAACTGGACCGGGACGCGGCGGCGATGACCGCACGCCTGCCGAGTATGGCGCTGCGCGCTGCCCGCAGCGCCCTGGCGGGGGAGGCCCGCGGCGCCCTGGCCCGCGGACCGGTCCTGGTGCAGGTGCCACGGCGCGGCTATCTCGCCGCGATCGCCTGTGACCGGTGCCGGGCCCAAGCCAGGTGCGCCACCTGCGGCGGCCCGCTGGAGATCGGCGGCTCGCACGAAATCCCGGACTGCCGCTGGTGCGGCGCCATGGCCACGGACTGGACCTGCTCCCGCTGCGGATCAGGCCGGCTGCGCGCGCTGGTCACCGGGGCGGCCCGGACCGCCGAGGAACTGGGCCGCGCCTTTCCCGGCGTGCCCGTCCGCACCTCCGGCGGCCAGCACGTGCTCGCCACCGTGACGGCCGAACCCGCGTTGGTCATCGCCACGCCGGGCGCCGAGCCGGTGGCACCGGAGGGTTACGCGGGCGCGCTGCTCCTAGACGGCTGGGCGCTTCTCGGCCGCCCCAGTCTGCGCGCGGCCGAGGAGGCCCTGCGCCGGTGGATGAACGCCGCCGCGCTGGTCCGGCCCGCCGGGCCGGTGGTGGTGCTGGCCGAGGCGTCAATACCGGCCGTGCAGGCCCTGATCCGCTGGGATCCTGTCAATTTTTCGGAACGGGAACTGGCGGAACGAGCCGAGCTCGGTTTTCCGCCCGCAGTGCGGATGGCCTCGGTGACCGGGGCGCCGGCCGCAGTGGCCGACTTCGTCGGCTCGGCCGGCCTGCCCGGCCAGGCGGAAGTGCTCGGGCCCGTGCCCGCTGACCCCTTCCCGGCCAGGAGCGCGGGGCATCCCGCCAAGCCAGCCGAACCCACGGCCCCTCCGGAACCCCAGGAGCGGGCGCTGATCAGGATCAGCAGGCAAGAGGGCCTCGAGCTCGCCCGCGCGCTGCATGCGGCGCAGGCCACCCGGAGCGCGCGCAAGGACCGCGCGGCCGTCCGGGTGCAGCTCGACCCGGCCGAGGTTGCCTGACGGATAGACTGAGAGCTGGCGGCACCACGGGAGGAAAGGTGCTCAGCTGTACGTGTCCAGGAGGGTTTTCGTGAGTGTCAAGCCGATCCGTCTCTTCGGTGACCCGGTGCTGCGTACGCCGGCCGAGCCGGTCCGCGACTTCGACGCCGAGCTGCGCAGGCTCGTCAAGGACCTCACCGAAACCATGCTCGACGCGCCCGGCGCGGGTCTCGCCGCGCCCCAGATCGGGGTGGGTTTGCGAGTCTTCACCTACCACGTGGACGACAACGAGCCCGGGCACCTGATCAACCCCTCGCTTGACCTGTCCGAAGACACCGATGAAGACGATGAGGGCTGCCTGTCCTTCCCCGGCCTCGCCTACCCGGTAGAGCGGGCGTGGGGGGTAGTGGCCAAGGGGTTCAACATGTACGGGGACCCGGTGACGATCGAGGGCACCGAACTGCTGGCCCGCTGTATCCAGCACGAGACCGACCACCTGGACGGGATCTTGTTCATCGACCGGATGAATCCCACCCAGCGCAAGGCGGCGATGAAGGCGATCCGCGAGGCGGAATGGTGGGGCGACCCCATCCCGCAGGTGCGGATTTCCCCGCACCAGACCCTCGGCCAGGCCCTCTGACGTGCGGCTGGTGTTCGCGGGTACGCCGCCGACGGCGGTCCCGGCGCTCGACGCGCTGCTGGTCTCCCGTCATGAGGTCGTAGCGGTCGTGACCCGGCCGGATGCCCCGGCGGGCCGTGGCCGCAAGGTCGAGCCGAGCCCGGTGGCCCAGCGCGCCACGGCGGCCGGGCTGGAGGTGCTCAGGCCGGCCAGGGCCCGCGATCCGCAGTTCCTCGACCGGCTGCGCGAGATCGCCCCTGACTGCTGCCCGGTGGTCGCCTACGGCGCGCTGCTGCCGCAGGCCGCGCTGGACATTCCGCCGCACGGCTGGGTCAACCTGCACTTTTCCCTGCTGCCCGCGTGGCGCGGGGCTGCGCCGGTGCAGCACGCGATCCTGCACGGCGACGACGTGACCGGCGCGAGCACGTTCCGTATCGTCAAAGAGCTGGACGCGGGTCCGGTCTACGGCGTGCTCACTGAACCGGTGCGGCCCGACGACACGACCGGCTCGCTGCTGGAACGGCTGTCGCATTCCGGCGCGGAGCTGCTTGCGGCGACCCTGGACGGGATCGAGACCGGAACGGTCCAGGCCGTCCCGCAGCCCGCCGAGGGCGTCAGCTTCGCCCCGAAGATCACCCCGGCCGACGCGCATGTGGACTGGAAGCTGCCCGCGCACGTGGTCGACCGGCAGATCCGGGCGTGCACGCCCGATCCGGGCGCGTGGACAGAGCTCGCCGGCGCCCGGGTCAAGCTCGGCCCGGTATCGCTGGAGAGCCCCGCGGACCCGGCCCACCTGGCCGACCTTGCCCCCGGTGAGCTGCTGGCGCAGCGCCAGGCCGTGTTCGTCGGGACGGGGTCGCGCCCCGTGCGTCTCGGCGATGTCAAGGCCGAGGGCAAGCGCCAGATGACCGCCTCCGACTGGGTCCGCGGCCTGCGGGCCGGCGGCCCCGTGCGGCTCGGCTGACATGGCCGAGCAGACCGGCCGCTCGCGGCCCTCCCGTTCCGGCCAGCCTCGCTCTGGCCAGCNNGTCAGCCTCGCTCTGGTCAGCCCCGTTCTGGCCAGCCCCGTGCCGACGCGTCCCGGCACGCCGCCTACGACGTACTGCGCGCCGTCGCGGACCGGGACGCCTACGCCAACCTGCTGCTGCCTGCCCTGCTCAGGGAGCGCGGCCTGACCGGCCGGGACGCGGCCTTCGCCACCGAGCTGACCTACGGGACGCTGCGCGGCCGTGGCACCTACGACGCGATCCTCGCTGCCTGCAGCGACCGGGACGACCTTGACCCGCCGGTGCGCGATGTGCTGAGGCTCGGCGTGCATCAGCTCCTGGCTACCAGGGTCGGCAGTCACGCCGCCGTGGCGACCTCGGTCGACCTGGCCAAAGACGTGTGCGGGCCGAGGCCCTCCGGTTTCGTCAACGCGGTGCTGCGGCGGGTGTCCACCCGGGACCTCGACGCCTGGATCGACATCGTCGCCCCGAGCCGGTCGCAGGACCCGACCGGTTATCTCGCCGTCCGGCACAGCTATCCGCGCTGGATCGTCGAGGCGTTCCGTGACGCGCTCGGTGACGCGGGCGCCGCCGAAATCGACAACGCCCTCGCCGCGGGCAACGTCAGGCCCGATGTCGTGCTCGCCCTGACGCCCGCGGACCCGGCCGAAGCCGCCAGGGTCCTGCCCGCAGGCGAACCCACCCGGTGGTCACCGTACGGTTTCCGGCTGGCGGCCGGCGACCCGGCGCCCCTGGTCGCCAGTGGCCAGGCGGCCGTCCAGGACGAGGCCAGCCAGCTGGCCGCGCTGGCCCTGACCCGCGTCGGTCTCTCCGGCCCGGATGAACTCTGGCTCGATCTTTGCGCAGGCCCCGGCGGCAAGGCACGGCTGCTGAGCGGCCTGGCCGCCGACCGGGGCGCGCGCCTGGTGGCCTCCGACATCCGGCCGCACCGCGCGCGCCGTGTCCTGGAAGCTCTCCGCCGCACCAAGACCCACACTGGCGCCGTGGTAGCGGCCGATGGCCGCCAGGTGCCATGGCCGTCAGGGACATTCGACCGGGTGCTGGCCGACGTGCCGTGTTCCGGCCTCGGATCGTTGCGCCGCCGGCCCGAAGCCAGATGGCGCAAGACCCCGGAGGACGTCAAGGAGCTCGCTGTCCTGCAGCGCGAGCTGCTTGAGGCGGCCATCGACTCGGTGCGCCCCGGCGGCGTGGTCGCCTATGTGACCTGTACCCCGCACCTCGCCGAGACCCGGGAGGTGATCGCCGCCGTCGCCGACCGCCGGGACGACGTCACGGTCCTGGACGCCCCGGCCGTTCTCTCCGAGGTCCCCGACCTGCGCTGCCCCGAACACGGGGGCTCCTCTGATTCGCGCTACCGCCGGTTCGCCCAGTTCTGGCCGCACCGTCACGGTACCGACGCGATCTTCCTCGCCCTGCTGCGCCGCGGCTGAGCCCGGTGTCTAACCTTGGCTGCGGCTGAGCGCCCGGGTTGACTTCAGCCGGGCGTTGCCGATGTCGGCCCGCTGACCCTGAGCGTAACCGTCGGTGTAACCCCGGCCGCTGTAGGTGATGCGGGTCCGGCGGGTCACCGGGTAGGCCTCTTCCAGCTGGCGGCGGATGACTACCGCCCGGTCGGCGAGGACGAGGGCCGTGCTCGGCCCGGGGTGGGTTTCCCCTTCCGCGCTCGTCGCGGCGCGCTCCTCCGCGGATCTGACCCGGGTGATGACGGCGGTGACGAAGCCGAGCAGCCAGCTCCGCCGCCAGGCCCGGGTGCTGCGGACCCCGGCCGGCACGACGGCTGCGGTCAGGCCGTGGGCCATCTGGAGCAGCAGCGAGGTGTACAGGATGTCGGCCCGCTCAAGATCGGAGGCGTAGCCGAAGACATGGATCCGCGCCCCCGGGCCATTGGTGCTCAGCAGGACGCACTGGCACCGCATGGCCCCGGCCAACCCGGCCAGCAGGTGGGCGCGGACCTGCGCCCAAGGATTGGAGATGTCGATGATGCGGCTGCCAGGCCGGTCCGTGTCCGGGCGGGTCGCGGCCAGCCGGGCCCGGTCGATGCCGTAACGGGCCATCAGCTCGGCCGCCTTGGCGGTGAGCGCCTCGGCCTCCGGCGGCGTCACTCCCTCCGCCTCGGCCTTAGCCAGCAGCTTACGTACCCGGTCAAGCAGGGCGCTTGACGGTTCTGAACGCATGAACAACCTCCAGTCGGTACCCAATCGAACCTAGTATCGAACTGTAGTCCCGCGGTACGACATTTTCGACACGCCACGCCTTCCTGCCGGTCATCCACCCGCCAGGCTGGGTGCAGGACCGGACCGGACACTTCTTATCCCCACGCGTTATCCCCACGCGGGGACCTGGTCGGCACCCAGGCACTCTACACTCGGGCTCTATGGCTGTTCAGATCTCGCCAAGCATCTTGTCCGCGGATTTTGCCCGGCTCGCTGATGAGGCCGCCGCCGTCGCCGGGGTCGCGGACTGGCTGCACGTGGATGTCA
>PMST01000657.1 GCA_003168295.1 Actinomycetota bacterium | reverse complement strand
GGGGGGATGGATGGCGCTGCTCGGCAACGTTGTCGTCCGCCGGCCGGGTGAGCCGGAGGTGTACGCCGAGACCGCCGACCTGCACGAGAGATTTTCCCCCGGCAACCCCGGTTGGGGTCATCCGCCGCTGGAGGACGAGGTGCGGCTGACTGACGAGGGCTGGGGATTGGTCGACGACCCCGGCAGCTTGTTCGGCCCGACGATCGTGCGATGGTACCCGGCTGTTCAGTGGTTCGATGGGGACGGCTTCGCGGATCTCCTCCGCTCGACGTCGCTGTACCGGAGCCTCGAGAGCGACGTCCGTGACCTCCTGCTCGACGCGATCGCCGAGCGCATCCGCACGCAGATGGGCGACCGAGCATCCCGTCGCTACCTGAGCGTCCTTCGTGTCGGGCGGCGCACCGACTGACCGCAACCGCAGCCTGCGGCGTTAGGCCGGGCCGCTCTGGGCCGCTAGGCGCTCGCCACGGAGCTGCAGAACCAGGTCTTCTTGCCTGGGGTCGATGGCGGGTAGCGGGCCAGCCACCCAGCTGAGCAGCAGGTCGGCGAGGCTGGGATTGCGGACGAGCACCGGGCCGTGCAGATAGGTGCCGACCATCCGCCCGTAGTACGCGCCCTCGGTGCCGTCTCCGTTGCCGACGCCGGTGAGCACGGCGGCCAGCGGCTTCACGTCCGGGCCGCGCCTAGTTACGCCCTGGTGGTTCTCGAACCCGGTGAGTCGTTCCACGCCGAGCGCCGGATCGACGTCGGCCGTTACCTCACCGACTCCGCGCCGCTCACCACGGCTGCTGCGGATGTCGAGCAGGCTCAGACCGGGAACCGGCTCGCCTTCCGGGCCGCCGAACTCGGCTCCGATGATCTGGTAGCCGGCGCAGACCGCGAAGATCACCGCGCCCCGGTCCGCGGCGGCCGCTAGGCCGCCGTCGGCGCGCAGCCGGCGCGCCGCGAGGACTTGCGGCAGGTCCTCACCCCCGCCAAGCAGGTAGATGTCACCGTCCACGGGGACCCGCTGATCGGAATTGACCTCGGCGATCTCGACACCAATGCCGCGCAGCCTGGCCCGGCGAGCGAGCATCAGCAGGTTGCCTCGATCACCGTAGGTGCTCAGCAGGTCCGGGTAGACCCACACCAGGCGGATAGCGGCTGACCCAGGCCCGGGGCGCACGGGGGCACCAGATAGCCCAGGTCCGGGCCGCACGGGGGCACCAATTATTTGCGGTCCTCTGGGCCCCAGTCGGTGCCGCCCTAGACCCTCGCTCATATGGTTCCTCCCGCGGGTGTGGCTGGTTCTGTCCGCACGGCACGTTCTGTCCGCCCGGCATGCCGTCCTGGCCGCGCGCCGGGCGTTTCAGTCCGTACGCCCGAGCACCGTACGGATCTGCTGGAACGCCGTGTAGTTCGCGATTACTTCCATGGACGGGCTGTGGGCCGCGTCCACGGCCTCGTCGACGCCTCCGACGATGCGGAATGCCACCTCGTCAGCCTCCAGCCTGACCGCGAGGTCGGTCTTGCGCTCCCCGGTCACGAGGACCTGGCGCCCGCGTAGCCTGCGGTAGTCCACGTCCCATAGCCATGAGGTGTCCCGTCCGTCCGGCACCTGCGCGTTCACGGCTAGCAGGACGGGCGCGGGCGGCGGGGCCAGCACGTCAAGCGCCTCCAGCCAGCCCGCCGGGTTCTTGGCCAGCAGCAGCCGCAGCGCGCAGCCGCGGCGCTCGATCTGGGTGTACCGCCCGGCCACCGACCGCACCTGCTGGACCGCGCCCATCGCCTGCGAGACGCCCACCCCGAAGACGTCCGCCACCGCGAGCGCGACCACGGCGTTCGACCGGTTGGCCCGGCCGGGCAAGATCAGGTCAAGCGGCCACGACTTTCCGGTCGGATCGATCACCTCGTCGCCCGCGAGCACCCAGCTGACCGGAGGGCGCCGGTTCGGGCACTCACCGCAGTACCAGTCCTCGCCGTCCCGCTGCAGGTGCGCGCCGCAATTCGGGCAGCACCATGAGTCGTCGTGCCAGCGCTGACCGGCCGCCACCCAGGTGACCTGGCGGGCCTTTCCGGCCGCCCAGGCCACGAGCGGATCGTCGGCGTTCGCGATGACCCGGCCGTTGGGTGCGGCGGCCAGGGCCGCCCGCCAGCGGCGGGCCAGCATCCAGATCTCCGCGGCGCGGTCCATCTGGTCCCGGCTCAGGTTCAGCAGCACCACCACCCGCGCGGCCGTCGCCTCGAGCATGGCCGGCATGTATTTCTCGTCGACTTCCAGGACGGCCAGGCTGGCGTCGGGGGCCTTGGCGAGCGCGGCGACCAGGCCGGCATCCATGTTGGCGCCGAACGCGTTGGACGCGATCTGCTGGCCGAGGGTGCCGAGCGCCGCCGTGATCAGCCTGGTCGTGGTGGTCTTCCCGTTGGTTCCGGTCACCAGGATGACCTGCCGGCCGCGCGCGAGCAGGGAGAGCAGATCCGGTTTCAGCCGCAGGCCGATGACCCCGCCGATCACTGATCCGTCGCCGCGCCCGGCCAGCCGGGAAGCCCGGCCGGCGGCGCCGCCGACCGTGGTGGCCAGACGCGCACGGAGGGGAAGGCTGAACCGCCGCGACGGCGGGCTGCTAGTGCTCATCTCGGGCCCGATGCTATCCGGTTATGGTCACGTTCCGGGCTGGCCCGACGAACACTGCCGCGGCCAGGACAGCACGGCCTCGAGCCAGCCGGGCTGCTCACCGGGAGCGTCGGCCCCCATCAGCGCGGCCGCGTGCCGCAGCCGCTGCTGCGGGCTGAGCCCTATCCCGGCGGTCGCGAGGTCCGCGTCCAGGTCCGCCGGGCCGTCGACGCCGAGCAGCGCGATGGTGGCTAGCCGCCGGTTAGGCTCAGATGCCATCGACAGCGGGTGCCGCCGCAGGCCGCTGAGCCGGTCCATGACCCGGATACCCGGCCAGTCAGGCAGGCCGGCCAGGGCGAAGTCGAGCGGCGGCGCGACGTCATCGAAGCGGAGCCGGTCCGGGCCGGGCTGATTCACCCGCTCCATCTCATGCAGCCAGCGCAGCTGCGGGATCACCCAGACGTGCCCGGCACGGAACGGCAGCGGGGACCATGGCCGTGCGGGCAGGTCGGCGGCGTCCAGCATCCTGGCTGTCACCACCCGGACCACCGACATCAGGAACCGCGGGTCATAACTTTGCCGCAGGGCCGTCGCGCGGGCGGTCACCGCACCATCGATCACGGTCGCCAGCACGCACTCGCGGCGGCGCGGGCTGAGCGCCCCCCAGCCGGGCCGCAGCGGCGCGGGCACGTGCGGCAGCGGCCGGCCGGTGAGGAACGCGAGCACGAGCGCCTGGACCCAGATCCGAAGCCAGACCCGTCCGTCATCGTGCGCGAGCAATCCGGCCGCGTCCAGCTCATACCCGTCGCACGGCCGGCGTCCGCACCGCTCGCCGCAAGCCGCCGATCTGCGTCCGAGCAGCACCGGCGGCACCAACCGGCCGACCTGGTCCGCACCGGCCGCCGATGCCGCGATAGCCATCGCTGTCCGGTCCGGGCCGGCCGTGACGACGTCCGGGCCGACCGTGATGACGTCTGGGCCGACCGTGATGACGTCTGGGCCGACCGTGATGACGTCCGCGCCGCAGGAACGGACGTCGCCGAGCAGCCGACCGAACCAGCCGGCCGCCTGGGGGGAGCCGGTCAGGTGGTCCGCGGCCGCCATGACCACGGTGAAGCGCGAGCCTTCCCGGCCGGCCTGCGGCGTGCAGTTATCGCGGCTGGCCCGGCCGGCCCCGGTTCGGGGACGCGGCTGTTCCGCGAGCCGGACCAGCAGGACGCCGGCCAGGAAGGACGCGGCCTCGTCATCGGCCACGCCGCTGCTGGTCACCAGCACGCGGCCGGACCGCAGGCTCCCGACGTCGACCGGGTGACCGCCCTCGAGGAAACGCCCGGCCGGGCCCGCCCACAGGGCGTCGAGCCTGGCCCGCAGGAAACCGCGGACCGCCGCCTGCATGCTCGCGCTGTAGCCGAGTGCTTCCGCGGCGGCCATCACCTCGGCCCTGAGCTGACGGAAGAGGGGGACGGCCAGTGGCGTGCCCATGCCGGGAGAGGCCGCGCGGGGGACCGCATCCCAGCCGCAGCTGGCGTAGGTCCGCCGCAGTCCCGCCCGCAGCGCCGCCGCCACCGGTTCGGCTGGCCCGAAGACCGCCTCGAACAGCCCGGCCAGGCGATCACTGTGCGCCTGGACCGGATACCCGGGCCCGGGCTCGAGGGGATTGACGGTGACTGCCGCCGCGTACGGGTCCGCGATATCGATGACCGTCACGTCGGGGCCGCGGACCAGGCTCGCGGACCCGGCCATGTCGATCGCGAGCCACGGCCGTCCGGCCGAGCTGAGCTCGGCGAGCACTGCGCCGGTATCGAGCCGCGTAGTCACTTAAAGTGAATATCATCTTACTTTCAGTTGCGCCACCGTTATCGTCAGAGTGCCCGGGCATGTTCGCTCGGGGCGCCTCCCCGTCGCGCTCACCCAGTGGTCAGGATCGCCGTTTGCGCCAGTCAAGGCGGGGCGGCGGAGGCCCGAGATTGGGGGCCGGCCGGTTGTCGCCGGTACGCCAGTTCACCGGCTCGCTTCCGCCGGGTGCGGGCCCCGGGCGCTGGTCCGTGGCGGCCGGCGGAGCCGCAGCGGCCGGCCGAGCCGCCATCCCGCCCGGCATGTCCGCGAACTCCTCCAGCGTCAGCGGGGTGGCCACGCCGAGGCCGCCGATACCCGGATTGGCGTCGGCCATCACCACCTGCCGCCCGGCCGGGGCCGCGTACGTGATGATCATCGCGCTGGCCGGAAGCTGCTGGAGTTCGTGCTGCTCGACGAGGAATTCGCGAGAACGCTGCAGGGCGCGGGCGAGCGATTCGCTGTCACCAGTGGCCATTGTCGTCGTCAGCCCCCACGCGGTGCTCCAGGACAGGCCGGTGCTGAACGAGTCGCTTTCGCCGATGCTCCGCGAGTCGCTGTCCTGGACGCTGCGGGAGTGCGTGGCCCGCGACGGAAGCAGCGGGCTGCCGCCGTCGCTGTGGCCGTGTCCGGTACTGCGGGAAGACCCTTCGGTGACCGACCTTGACGTGGCGGCCGAATTCACCGAACCTGTGGTGCTTGTGTACGCGCTCGCGGTGGTGTCCGTTACGGAAAGACCTATTGTCTCGGTGAGCTGGGACAGCACAAACCGGTGCTCGGTGCCGAGCTGCTCGCTCGCGGCCTTGGCGTCCTCGGCGTTGCCAAGCCGCATGAAGGCGACGGCAGCGTTCCCGCGCCCGAGCCGCTGCTTGACGTGCGGGGAAATGGTGCGGTAGGCGAGCACCAGCCCGGTCCCGGTGCTCTCGCAGACATCGCTGAGCCGGTCGAGCGTGTCGCCGCGCAGCTGGTCCGCGCCCAGCACGAACAGGGTGTGCTGCCAGGGCCGTCCCGGTGGCGTGTCGCGCAGCGCGTGGGTGAGCGCGACGGCCAGGTAGGTCCCGAACACCTTGCCCTCGACCGCGCCCGCCCGCTGGCTCAGCGCCACCACGCGCAGCGCGCTGCGCGGCAGCGGTACCAGCGCCGTNNACCTGCCCGGCCGTGATCAGGCCGGCGGCCACGTCATCGCGCGGGTCGCCGACCTGTGCCAGCGCCCGCATCGCGGCGGCGACGCCAGCGAAGGTCGGCTGCCCTCCGAGCACGTCGATGACCCGCTCGAGGATGGCGTTGTCGATGGCCAGGTCGCGGGTGGAACGCTCCTCGTCGCCGACGCTGGCCACCAGGGACAGCATGTCCGCCAGGGCGTGCTGGCTGAGTCCGGCGCCGAGGTCGAGCCTGGGCAGGTCCTCGGGCAGGACCCAGACCAGCGGGTCGATGTCCGAGGTCCGCGCGAAGCCGAGCAGGTCAAGGGCGACCGAGCCTTCGGTCAGGTCGAGCACGGTGACCTCGCCGCCCGCCGCGAGCCGGTACGCCCCGGCCGTCGCGAGCATCGCGGACCAGCCGGAGAGCGTGCCGCCCGCGACGTCGACGCGGTGCACCCCGCCCGGCGCGCAGACCGCGTACCACCGCTTCTGGTGCTCGTAGGCGACCCGGAGTGCCTGCCACTCCCGGACCCGGGCCGCGTGTTCGGCCTGCCAGGCAAAGAGCTGGCTCTGCTGGGCCGCGCGTATCTTGCCGACGCGGGCCTGCTCCTCCGCCAGCCTGCCCCGCAGCGCCCGTTCCCCTTGCCAGATCGCGTATCCGCTGACGGCCGCGACGAGGGCGGAGCAGATCACGCCGAGGCCGGCCAGCAGAACGTTGAGCACGCCCGCGACCGCGAGGGCGATGGCCGCGACGGCGAGGACCACGGCCACCGCGAAGGCCGCCTTCAGCGGCCGGTGCAGCAGGCTCTCCTCCCGCCGCTGGGCCATCGCCCAGTCCGGGTTGAGCCGTTCGGCCTCCGGCGGGGTAGGCCTGCGCGGCGGCGGCCCAGGCTCCGGGT
>PMST01000006.1 GCA_003168295.1 Actinomycetota bacterium | reverse complement strand
CGCCTACGACCAGAACAAGCAGGACGACGCGGACTGGGCGCCGATCTTCACCGCGTTCGAGCCGGTGTCGAACTGGTTCTCCGAGCAGCAGCCGGACGCGATCGTCTACATCTTCAACGACCACGTGACGTCGTTCTTCTTCGACCACTACTCCGCGTTCACGCTCGGCATCGGCGACGAGTTCCCGGTCGCGGACGAGGGCGGCGGCGCGCGCGAGCTGCCGCCGGTGCCCGGCAACCCGAAGCTGGCCGCGCACATCGCGCAGAGCCTGGTCACCGACGAGTTCGACCTGTCCTACTTCCAGGACAAGCCGCTCGACCACGGCTTCTTCTCGCCGATGTCGGTGCTGCTCGACCATGCCGGCGGCCGCTGGCCGACGACGATCGTGCCGCTCCAGATCGGCGTGCTGCAATTCCCGATCCCGACCGCCGCCCGCTGCTACAAGATGGGCAAGGCGCTGCGCCGCGCGATCGAGTCCTACCCCGAGGACATCACGGTCGCGATCGTCTCCACCGGCGGGCTCTCGCACCAGGTGCACGGGGAGCGGGCCGGGTTCAACAACCCGGAGTGGGACGCCGAGTTCCTCGAGCGGTTCACCGACGACCCGGCCTCGCTGCTCGAGATGACCCACGCGGAGTACGCCGAGCTCGGCGGCTTCGAGGGCGCCGAGGTCATCATGTGGCTGATGATGCGCGGTGCGCTCTCGGACAACGTAGACGTGGTGAGCAGCTCCTACTACCTGCCGTCGATGACCGGCATCGCCACCCTGGTACTCGACGACAAGGGCGGCAAGACCCCCGCGTCGGTCCGCCAGCGGCACCGCGAGCGGATGGCGCTGCAACTCGAGGACTCGGTCAGGCTCACCGGCACCTATCCGTTCGACATCGCCGCGAGCGTGAAGGCGTACCGGATCAACAAGTTCCTGCACGCGATGATCGACCCTGACCACCGCGCGCAATTCCTCGACGACCCGGAGACCTCGTTCAAGCAGGCCGAGCTGACCGAGGAAGAGAAGGACCTCATCAGGAACCGCGACTGGCCGGGGATGATCCACTACGGCGTCATCTTCTTCATGCTGGAGAAGCTCGCCGCCGTCACCGGGGTCTCCAACCTGCACGTCTACGCGGCGATGCGCGGCGAGACGCTCGAGGAGTTCCTCAAGACGCGCAACACCCAGGTGATCTACTCGGTCGCCGGGAACGACGCGGGCAGGAACCTCGGCTCGCCCTCGCCGGCCGCGCGCTGAGGGACGCTCCCGCATATCGGAACACCTGCGCGAGCGGGGCCCCCGGGCCCGGCGCGTCTAGGTGGCGCCTATTTATTCATGTATGTTCCGTTTGTGCCCGACAATCCGACGCTGATCCCGACGCTGGCCGGGTCCTATTACACAGATTCCGACGTGTTCGACCGCGAGCAGCAGGCGATCTTCGAGGGCGACTGGCTCTGCGTTGCGCGCTCGGGCGACATCGGCCGGCCGGGGCAGTTCCAGACCGTCAAGGCGGGGCGCGAGAGCGTGCTCGTCGTGCGGCAGCGCGACGGCGGGCTGCGGGCGCTGCTCAACGTCTGCAGGCACCGCGGCGCGCGCGTCTGCATCGAGGAGTCGGGGCAGGTCAGCCGGTATCTTCGCTGCTCTTATCACGCGTGGTCGTACGAATTGAACGGGCGGCTGGCGGCGGCGCCCAACCTCGCCAGGATGCCGGATATCGACCGCTCCGAGCGCGGGCTGGTGGCGGTCGCGGCGCGGGAGTGGCTGGGGTACGTCTGGGTCTGCCTGGCGGCGGCGCCGCCGCCGTTCGAGGAGCGGGTGATGGGCGCGGTTTCCGGCCGGCTGGGCACGGTCGACGCCATCGACGCGTACCGGCTC
Source organism: Actinomycetota bacterium (assembly GCA_003168295.1). Next base: position 1,111 of record PMST01000006.1, on the reverse strand, counting down.
GAGTCGCTCGCGGTGGGGCGTCGGATCGTCTACGACGTGGCCGCCAACTGGAAGCTGATCGTCGAGAACTTCATGGAGTGCTACCACTGCGCGACCATCCACCCGGAGCTCGTCAGCGTGCTGCCCGAGTTCGCGGGCGGCTACGCGGCCCAGTACTACGTCGGGCACGGCGCGGCCTTCGCCGACCGGGCGGCCGGGTTCACCGTCGACGGCTCGGCCGGGTTCGGCCGGCTGCCGGGACTCACGGACGAGCAGGACCGGAAGTACTTCGCGATCACGATCAGGCCCCAGGTCTTCATCAACCTGGTTCCCGACCACGCGATCGTGCACCGGATGACCCCGCTCGGGCCGGACCGGACGACGGTGGTGTGCGACTGGCTGTTCTCCCCCGAGGTGATCGCCTCGGGTTCCGATGTGTCGCTCTCGGTCGAGCTGTTCGACCGGGTCAACCGGCAGGACTTCGACGCCTGCGCGCGGACGCAGCCGTCCATGTCATCGCGCGCCTACCGCGACGGCGGCGTCCTCGTGCCCAGCGAGCACCACATCGCCGACTTCCACGGCTGGCTCCGCGCCCGCCTCGCCTAGCCCGCGGCGCGACGCCTCAGGTTTCCCTCAGTTGCGGCCGGTATGGTGTCCGTGTCGTTTCTGGTGGCCGGCTGTGACCGGGGTGCGGGGGGACAGTAGGCGCAGTGGTGACAGGCAGATCGGATGAGTGAGGGCGTCGCGAGTACCGTGGCGGCCGGCGATGAGCAGACGGCGGGTCGGTCGCGACGGATCGCGTCGCCCGGGCGGCGGCTGCTGTGGGCGGGCGGCCTGCTGCTGGTCGGCGCCGGCCTGTTCACGCTCTACCTGTTCCAGTCGGGAGTGGGGCCGTTCAACTCCGACGGCGCCTCCATGATCTTGCAGGCCCAGGCGATGCTGCACGGCAACCCGCTGCTGCAGGGCTGGCGGGTGGCCGACGTCTCCTTCTACACCACCGAACTGCCCGAGTACATGCTGGTGGTGGCGGCGCGCGGGCTGCGGCCGGACGTCGTGCACATCTGCGGGGCGCTCACCTACACGCTGACCGTGCTGCTGGCCGCGTTCCTCGCCCGCGGCCGCGCCACCGGGC
>PMST01000192.1 GCA_003168295.1 Actinomycetota bacterium | reverse complement strand
ATCGACCGGATCATCAGCCGGACCCTGGCCTACGCGATCGTGACCGGGGTGCTGGTCGGGGTATACGCCGGGCTGGTGCTGCTGGCTACCCAAGTGCTGGGATTCCACAGTTCGGTAGCGGTGGCCGTGTCCACGCTGGCCGCGGCGGCGCTGTTCAACCCGCTGCGACGGCGCGTGCAGCGGACGGTGGACCACCGGTTCAACCGGGCGCGGTATGACGCCGAGCAGACCGTGACGGCGTTCGCGGCCCGGCTGAAAGAAGCGGTCGACCTGGGCTCGGTCCGCGATGACCTGGGCGCCGTCGTAGCGAAGGCTCTAGAACCGGCCCACATGTCGGTGTGGATCCAGGCAGACGAACGGCAGTGACGCGTGCCGGCCTGGCACGGCCAGCCTCACGCGCTGAGCACCGCCGTTCCGGTCAGCTGCCTCGCGGGCGATACTGAAGCCGCTGCCGCGCCATCTCGCATACGCCACTGCGTTCGTTGTCCGCCGCGATCTGCCTGGCCTCATCAAGATCGGCCGGCGTCAGCAGGCCGTTGGCGAGCAGGAAGTCGGCGAGATCACGCGCGTGGCCGCGTTCGGACCAGACGAGGCCCTGAAGGAGCTTCTTATAGTCGGAGACCGCACCCTCCCCGCTGAGGTTCAGGGCGATGACCACATTCGTCATCGGCACCGTCTGCGGGGCGGCCAGGCCGAGAATGAACTCCTGGTAGTAGTAAGCCATGGTCAGCCGCGCCATGGCATTGCGGATGAAGTAGCCGCGCACGCGAGCCACCGCGTCTTCTCCGGGCCCGCTGCCCCGCCGCATGATTGTCGCGGCCCGGGTCGTCGGTTGCTTCTCACCGTCCGGGGCGGCCGGATCGGCACGCGGGCTGACCGGCACCTCGAGTCGCAGCCGCAGCACCCAGGTACCCACGCTGACCAGCCACGACCCCTCCGCGAGCACCACCGGCAGCGCTTCGTAGCGGGCCGGCGCCGCGGGCAGCACCTGGCACGCCGTCCGCTGCACGGCCTGAGCGCTCGGAGGTATCCCGGCGGCTTCCGGCGCTAGATAGACCCGGTGGGTCGTATCACGGCTGAACAGCTCCCAACGGTGGTGAACGTAGCGAAGACCCGCGCAACGCGGGGCGCGGTGAAGGGTGAGATCCTCATTGCCGCTGAGCATGCGCCGGTCCAGCCAGGTGATCTCATCGGGCGTACAGCTCACCCAGTCATCGTGCTCTTCTGACCACAGGAAAAGCTGACCAGTCGCCACTGCGTCGCCGCTCCCGAACGAGGGCGCGCCACCGGCGCGGCCACCCAGTCTCGCCATGTCTGGATGATAGTTGCCGCACTTCGGTGCCTTAGCTGATCTCAACGCGAGACTGCAGCGCGTCGGGTCTGGTCCCCCAGCCGATCGCATCGCCGTCACTGAGCGGCTGCTCACCAGCCACGGGGGCGCCGTTGAGGGTGAGCCCGTTCCGGCCCTGGTTCGTGATCCACCAGCGACCATCGGAGAAGGTGAATCTCGCGTGCTCCCGGGACACCGTGAGCACGTCGGGCAGCACCAGCTCAACCGGCCCGCGCCCGGCCCGGGCGCCGGACAATGTGGTCTCCGTCACCGAGGAGCCCGTGACCAGCCGCAGCACGGGGACGGAGGCCAGGCTCTGTTCCCTGATCGTGGTCATGCCACCGGCGACCGTCAGGCCCGAGTCAGGTCCCGGCCAAACGCGGCGGCCGGGCCAGGCGTAGTCATGCTGGGGGGCGGCCTGCGCGAACCCTGGCCCGTCGTCCGCGTACCAGGCGTCAGACACGTCAGGCTGGGCGTCGATGCTCGCCAGGTCCCCCTGCCGCAAGCGGTAGCGGCCCGGCGGGACAGACCCGGCGGCGATGACGTGCACCTCGGCCCGGCCCGGCCCGGCCAAGCGAGCGCCGTGCGCGGCTACCTGCTCTTCGTAGACTTCGGTCAAGCTGGCGCTGATCACGCCGAGTTCCATCCGCTCGCACAGCGAGACAAGGTCGTCGCGGTTCAACTGCAGTTCGACAATGTTCGGCGCGAGCAACAACCCGCTGGGCGTGACCACGAACACGTCGGACAGGTGCCGCATGGCGACCTTCAGCACGTCCTGCCCGTCGCGCCACGGCCGGGAGGCCAGCCGGCGTATCCAAGGATGATCCCTCGTGACACCCAAGGCGCGCAGGCCACCCACACATCCCGCGCCAAGTCCCGCGATGGCCACCAGCAGCACGGTGGCCGAGACGGCGGAACCCGTCACGACCTCCAGAACCAGCCAGCAGGCCGCGACGCCACCCGTGACCGCCCAGCGCCTCCGGCTTCGCCGGCGCAGCGGAGCGCGCACCTGCCGACGCTCCGCTTCCCTGCCTTCAGTCATCGAGTACCGCCCTCGATCTGTCCTTGACTCGTCCGATGGCCTGATCCGGGCCGATTCGCAGTCCCCGTCACCGAGGATGCGGGTAGCGCGCCCGTCAGTCAACGAATCACGGACAGCTTCCAGATGTCTGGAAGTTGCCAGCCGGATCGCCGTTGCCGGCCTGACTTCCAGATTCCTGGAAACGACACTTAATTCGCGCGCACCGGACTCGGTATCACCGCCCGCGGGTATGCTTCCCCGGAGATCCCGGATCAAGGTAAAGGCCTGGCCATCGCGATTGCCTTTTCATCGGACTTTATGCAGACGATGCTACGGAGGTCCAGATGCACATCGGATCGGCACTTCTTGCCCTCTGGCTGGTCACCGGTGGTATCGCCGCCGGGCAGCGCGGCGATTACAAAGACCCCATCGGCTGTAGCAGGGCCAGTACGATCGCGGTCACGATCATCGCCGGCCCACTCAACTACACGGGCATAGATCCGAATATCAACTGCACCGTCCGGCATCCCAGCAATTAGTTATAGCGGGGAATCCCGGCAGACTAAGCCGAGGACGGTAACGAGCCCGCTACTTGGGAGGGTTACCTGG
>PMST01000133.1 GCA_003168295.1 Actinomycetota bacterium | reverse complement strand
CTGAGCGTGACCGGCACATTGGACTGCCCCGTGAACGTAAAGCCGGCCGGCGCGCTGGACTGACCCGTGGTGGCGGGCGGCGCGTCGACCTCGAAGGTCTGGGCGGGAACACCCGGGGACGCCGTGCTGGACAGGGCCATGCCGGCCGGGATCACGAGCGGCTCGGCGGGGTGTCCCGCCGTGCTGAGGACGGCCAGGGTCCCGGTGGCGGCCGCCCCCGGGGCCGGCTCGTAGCCGAGCAGCGCCACCAGGTTCGCGATGCTGCTCGCCTGCGTGGCGGTGCGCAGGTAGCTTTCGTTCGCGATGCGCTCGTTGTAGAAGGTCAGCACGTCGCCGAGGTAGGCCCACCACTCGAGTACCTGCAGGCCGAGGTCGCCTGGCGCCGGCCGCCAGGCGCTTAGGGCCTGCTCGCCGGGGAGGGGCCGCAGCAGGGCCCGGCGGAACCCGGTGAAGTCGTCGACCCGGTAGGAGATCTCCGGCAGGCCCGGCGGGTTGCTGACGACCTGCGGGTCCTGGGTCGCCGGGCCCGGGGAGGCGGCGACCGTCTCTTCGCTCATTTCGATCCCTCCGCCGTCACCTGCAGCGATCCTGCCTCCGGCCGGCTCGGGTCGTTGTCGACGCGCAGGATCTCGCCGGGAGCGAAGGTGAGCGTGTCGGGCAGCGGCGCCCAGTTCAGCTGGACGCCGCGCTCCCGGTACCGGATCTGGCGGACGCCGTCGACGCCCGGGCACGACTGGATGGCGGCGAGCAGGGTGCTCGATTCCAGCGGCTGGCCGAAGGTCCACAGTGAGTGGTCGAAGAACCCGACGGCGCCGCCCGGGAGCGGACCGGGCTGAAGGCGCGCGCGCACGGCGGCCGCCACGTCGGTCCCGAAGTAGGCGGGCTGCGCGCCGACCGTGATCTTCAGGTCGATGGCGACGTAACTCGGGGGCAGCACGTAGCTCTCGTAGCCAGCCAGCCGCTCCTGGTCGAGCAGCCCGGTGAGCGATTCGAGCTGGGCGAGCGTCGGCTCCTCGCTCCCGGCGGGATCGGCGCAGGTGAGCACGGTCAGCCAGCTGCCCGTCCAGCGGAACGACGTGGCCGCCTGCTGCACCGACGGCATCGACTGCGCCGCCGCCACGTAGTCCCCGGCCAGCACGACGCGCAGCGGCTCGGCCCTGAACATCTGGGGGGCGCGGTCGCATACCTGCGAGTTGGTCTCGGCGTCCGCGCCGCCGGCGGCGGGGAAGGGATTGGTGCAGGTACTGATCAACGCGGCCTGCGCCGGCCCCGCCGCGACGTTGGCGATCGCGCCCGCGGGGACGTTGCCGGCCGAGCCGCCGCCGACCCGGTAAAGCACGCTGAAGAACGTGCCGGGCCGCGGGGACGTGCCGAAGGTCCCGTCGCCGAACCGGATCGTCGTGCCGCCGTCGCCGTCGTAGTCGAACCAGGTCGCGCCGTTGCTGGTGAGCACCGGCGAGTACTGCTCCGGTGTCAGCGTAAAGACCTGGTCGGCGGGCCCGGCGCCGAGCAGCCAGTGCTGGAACGCCCACGGCGAGGTGTCCCCGTCGGCCAGGACCTGGCTGAGGATGATCTCGGGCTGCGCGGGCAGGGAGGTGTCCTGGCCTGTGGTGGCGAGCCAGGCCAGCGGCGCGGACGCGAGGCAGTAGCGGTAGTCGGGCAGCGGATCCTGCGGTGTCCAGTTCGCCCCGATCCGGACGACCACCGGTCCGGGGGGCATCATCGTGGGGTCGGGGATCGTGAACGTCTCGCTCTGACGCAGGCCCTGGACGGCCGGGACGATGTTTCCGGCGACCGCGGTGCCGGCCAGGTCGTGGTCGGCGGTGGTGGCGCCCTGGAGGAAAATCCGCGTTAGCGAAGTGGGGGGAGGGTCGCCGATCAGGGGATCGGACGACTCCTCGGTGGCCAAGACCGTGACCAGCTCCCGGACTGCGGGATCGGCGCTGTCGGGCGCGGCTGAGTCGAGCAGCAGCAGCTGACCGGGATAGAGCCCGAGCCTATGGCCGATGACGTAGAAATCGGTCGAGCCCGCGGGCAGGCAGCGCCGGCTGTCGTCCCAGTAATAGGACACCAGGCTGGCCCGGTTCCAGCGTGTGTCGACCGTCGCCCAGGCGGGCGGCGTGGGGCTGACGGCTCCGGCCAGACCGGTCGCCGGATCTTCGATCTCGAAGTCGATGACCGACCCGTCCGCCGCGAGCGCCCGGACCAGCAGCGGCGTGCTCGAATCGATGGTCCAGCCCGTGGCCGACGGGACGGGCGGCGGGACGGCCGGCGCTACGGCCGGCGGTGAACTGGCGGGTGGAGGCGACACGTCGAGTTGCAGGACGGTCGTGGCGACGGTCGCGGGCGCCGGCTCGTAGTCCACGAGCCTGGCGTGCCGGACGACCGACAGCCGCTGGGTCGCGGTCTGGATCGCCGACTCCGCGAGGACCCGGTCCTGGTAGTAGCTGAGCTCGTCAGCCATGGCGGCCAGCGCTTCCATCAGCATGACCCCGAGGTCGGCCTCTGACCGCTCTACCCAGGCGGGGTAGCGCTGGGCGGAAAAGTCCGACAGAGCCTGCTGAAAGCTGGCGAAGTCCTTGGCCAGGTAGTTGATCGGCACCTGCTGCTGGGCCGGCGCCGACCCGGCCGGCCCGGCCGCTGAGCCGTCCATCGTGGCGGGGTCGTGCACCGTGAACCTGAACGGCGCCTGGTCGAAGAACGGATCGAGCTGGCTGCTGGAGATGGTCAGGCGGTAGACCGAGGAGTCCCCGCGGCTCACTGCGAGGGCCAGGACCGGTCGCCCCTGGCTGTCCGTGCCCCAGTCCGCCTCCTCGTCGATCGGCCTGACCTCGATGCCCGTCACGACCGCGCCGCCGGTGATCGTCACCGGATGGCGGCCGGACAGGCTGCCCTTGACCGTCACGCTGTTCAGGAAATGCACGAAGAGCCGGGTCTGGCCGCGGGCGACGTGAATGTAGTCGATGCCGTTGAGGACGGCGCCGGGCGCCAGCAGCAGCTGGCGCCGGTCCCGGGCGGGGGGGTCCGGAGTCATCCGACCGCCACCGTCACGGCCTGGCTCGTCTGGGTCTCGACGAGGGTGTAGGTGACGGTCACTTGCAGGGTCCCAGGCTCCAGTACCGCGCCGCCCGGGCCGCTGCCCACCGTGACGTCGACCACGGTCACGATGCCGGCCAGCCACTGGTTCAGCCCCTGGATGACGCGCAGCTGAACGGTCGCCGCCAGCGCATCGGAGTTCGGGGCGAACACCAGCGATCGCAGGCCGCAGCCGAACTGGGGCAGGTTAACGCGCTCACCGGGGCTGGTGAGCAGCAGCTGGCGGACCATCTGGTCGACGTGGGCCGCGTAGCCGGCCTGCGCGGTCTGCTGTGACGCCGAGTCGATCTGGAATCCGAACGCGAAGTCCTGCCGGGGCGTCGTCATCACTGCACCTCCAGGGCACCGTCGTTCACCGACACGCTCGAGCTGCTGACCACGACCGTTGACCCTCCGTTGGCCAGATTGATGCCCGAGCTCTCGAGGGTCACGGTATTGCCGTTGTTGTCTGAGAGCGTGATCGTGCCCTGGTCGTCGTCGAACTCGAGCTTGTTCGGCGCCTTCGTGACGATCACCTTGACGCTGGCCGCCGCGTCCGCCGGGAACTCGCCCTGGCGCCAGTAGCCGCCGACCCAGATCGGGAAGGACACGTCCCCGCCTTCGAATTCGATCCAGACCCCGCTGCCCGTCTCGGGGAGGAACGCGAAGCCGACGCCCGGTCCGGCATAGGGCACGCACGGCATGCACCAGCCGGTGTCCTTATCGCCGAGTACCGAAGGCACCTGCGCCTTGATCCGCATCGTGGCCGCGTCGACGTCCGACACGATGCCGCGGTACTTGCCGTAGAAACGGGTGCGCAGCCGCTCGAGGAGGTCCTCGAGCGCGCGGTCGCCGGTCCCGGTCACGGCGCCGCCGTCCCGGCCGGCCCGGCCACGGTGCTGGCGAAGGAGGCGAGCGCGCCGCCGGCGCCCGCCGGGCCCATCGCATTGCGGACGAGCGTGAAGTTCATCTTCCATGAGTCGAGCGAGAACTGGTGCCGGACGTTCCAGACCAGCCAGTCCCCCGACTGGATGCTGCCGGCGCCCTCGATCGTCACGACGTCACCGACCCGCAGGATCGTGCCGATTCGTTCGGCGTCCGCTTCCCCGGTGCAGCGGGCGAAGAACCCGGACTCCACCAGCACCGCCGCCGTGCGCTCGCTCAGTTCCGGCACGTCGGTCGGCGCCGTTAGCACCAGCGTCGAGGATCCGCCGAGGTAGGTGGGGTAGTCGCGATCGTCGAGCGATTTGAGGCCGCTGGTGTCAGCGGTCACCCCGGTGCCGGTGGCGGAGTTCTGGGTGAGGTCGACCTGGCTCGACCTCACTTGCGTCGGGCGCATCACGTCCCAGTCGAAGTCGAGGGTATCGACCGTCCAGCTGTCGGGGTCAACCAGGGAAATCGTCGCCACGGACTGGCCGTCGACGGCCGGGTTGACGAAATATCCCGTCCGGGCGCCCGGGGTGTCCGTGCAGGCCACCCGGCACAGCTTCCCGCCGCGACGGGCCAGGCCGCGCAGGAACTGCAGGTCCGTCGCTCGCTGGTACAGCGTGTGCCCGTCGGGAGTGTGGCTGGGGGAGTCGTCGCTGGTGTTCCCGGCGGCGGGCGCGAACCCGTGGCTCCCGAAGATGGCGTTGGCGACCTCCCCGTCGGTCTGGCCGGCCCATTCGACGATGGAGTCGTTGATGTTCATGAGCCACGATGCGTCCTGGGCCCAGACGTCGAGGGTCGAGGAGGTCGACGCGCGGTCCAGGTGCAGCCGCCAGGACAGGACGTACCCGTCGAAGATGCACTGGGCCGTGGAGCCGGGCGCGGTGACCACCAGGGTGATGTTCGTCTGGGGCTCGAAGGTGCCGTCGCCGACGAACTCGAGATCCCCGGCCGAGGTCCGGTCCACCGGCAGTCGCAGCAGCAGCGCGCCGGGCTGGTCCGAGCTTTCCTCGACCTCCAGCTGCGCGATCGCGTCGTAGAACGCGTCAGGTGCCGGCATCCCGCCGATGCCCAGCTGGACGTTCACGCTCACCCTGGGCCCCCGGCCGGGATGCCGATCAGCGCCCGCGCGGCGAGAGCGCCGGCCACCATCGAGTTGTTGGAGTCGCAGAGCCGCCAGAAGCCGGTGGGCGCGTTGAGGTACTGCACCGCGACGAGGTCGAGCCGCCCCGGCCCGATCCGCTGGTAGTAGCCGACGATGGGCGCGGGATTAGGCACCGGCGGGATCACGGCCGTGACCTGGGTACCGTCCCGCCGCGTGACGGTATAGGCGGGCTGGTTCAGGTAGCGGCTGTCGGGCGTGAACATGACGGTCCTCCGGCGTTCCTTACGGGATCATCCCGATGATCGACTCCGCCGCGTTCGCGAGGTTGGCGACCGCGAGCGCCTGGCGGAGTCCGAGGGTGTAGTAGTAGGAGACCGTGGCGAGCTTGGCGAGCACGTCGGCATCCTTGCTCGCGCTTTGGAGCTCGGCCGGGGTGAGCACCCGCAGCGAGACCTGAGCCTCGGCGTGGGTGGGGTTGAGCGTCGAGTCGTAGAGTTTCTCGGTGATCGTGAGCCCCTTCACCCGGACGGGCACGATCCGCCCGGGTCCCCAGATGAACAGCGTGACCGGCATGACGGACTGCGGGACGACGCGAGTCGCGCCGGGCGTCTGGCCTGCCGTGGCGGACTTGATCGCCGCCGACACCGCACCCTTCAGCCCGGACTTGCCCGGGCCGGTGGGGTAAAGCAGCATCTCCAGCGCGGCGAGCCGGCTGTAGATGCCGGTGGTCTGGGCCAGCTCTGCCGTCGGCGGGCTGCCGTCGGCGATCTCGTCGTTCGCGTCCATCGCGATGGTGAAGGAGAATTCCTCGCCCGGCATCCCCTTCACCGCGAGCGGATTGCTGCCCTCCGAGCCCGCCCGCGCCGGGGCCGGGGCAGCCTCCGGCTGGGTCCAGGTATGGGTCATCGTCTCGGGGTTGTACTGGAAGACGATCACGTTCGGCAGCGGGACCGGGAGGAACGTCGGCATGAACTCGACCAGCGCGCCCTTCAGGACGAGGCCGCTCACGGGACCACCGCCCCGTCGCCCGCCAGCACCCGCCCGATTTCGTCCACGATGCGACGTGCCAGCAGCTCCGGCTGGCCCTGGTCGGCGTCCCCGGTCGTCACCTTGACCTGGAGGGAGTCAAGGCCGGCCAGGCCGGCTGGCCGCAGGACTCCGGGCGCGAGGCCCTGGGCGACCAGGCGCGCGAGCGCGCGCGCCGCGTCCTCGTCGAGGCCGGCCACCCGCAACGCCAGCCGGTCGATGTGAACCTCGGCGCCCGTCCCTGGGTCCCAGGCACCGGAGCCGCCGGCCGCGGGACTCACCGAAGCTCCAGCCGGCCGGGCCGCACCACGACGCCCTGCTTCTCCAGCTCGCGCCGGGCGGCCGCGAGCACGTGCCGCTCCGAAATCGGCCCGCCCTCGGTCCGCGCCAGGAACGCCGCGGCCACCGCCGCCGACTTGATGCCCGCACCCGTCAGGTCAAGTTCGCGCGCCAGGCTGGCCCAGTCGAGCGCGGCCACCAGCGGCTTTCCCTCGACGTCAGTCGCGCCTTCGAGGGCGAGCCGCCACAGGCGTTCGCGTTCGGCCGCGCTCGGCGGCGCGAAGTCGATGATGAACTTCAGACGGCGAACGAACGCGGTGTCGAGGTCTCCCTTGCGGTTCGTCGCCAGGACGGCCACGCCGTCGAACTGCTCCATCCGCTGGAGCACGTAGTCGATCTCGATGTTCGCGTACCGGTCGTGCGCGTCGCTCACCTGGGTCCGCTTGCCGAACAGGGCGTCCGCCTCGTCGAAAAGCAGCAGCACCGGTGCCCGCTCGCAGGCCTCGAACAGCTCGCGCAGGTGCTTCTCGGTCTCCCCGATGTACTTGCTCACGACTCCCGCCAGGTCGACGCGGTACAGGCCGAGCCCGAGCGAGCGGGCCAGGACCTGCGCGGCCATCGTCTTGCCGGTGCCGCTCGGGCCTGCGAACAACGCTGTCGTTCCGCGGCCGAGGGAAGAGAGCCGGGCGAAACCCCAGTCGTCGAGCACCTGGCCACGATCGCGCGCCTGCGCCTCAAGCTCGCGCAGGTGCGCGGCCGTTCCCGGTGACAAGACAAGATCAATCCATCGGAACGGCAGTGGCAGGGGGCTCAGCAGATCTGGCGTGCCGGCCATGAGCAGGCGCCGGCAGACCTCATCGACCTCACGGTCACCTGCGTGCGCGACGTGCGCGGCCACGCAGATCTCGGCGGGCCGCAGCGCCCATTCGGCGACCGCCGTGGGAGCCGGGGTGGCGGCGAGCGAGGACCAAAGCCGCAGTCGTTCGGGGCGGCCGATCGGCCCGCAGCGGACCGATCGCCGGACCGCGCGATACCCCGCGGCGCCTGCCGTCCCGGCCAGGGGAGTCTCGACCGACAGGAACGTCAGCGGCGCCGCGGGGATGGCCTTCCACAGTTCCGCCGGCAGCGCTTCGGCGTGCTCCCACGCCAGCACCGAGCCGGCCAGACGTGCCCGGCGGACCTCACGGGTCGCGGCGGCCAGGGCGTCCGCGCGGTTCGCGAGCGCCGCCGCGTCCACCGCTACGAGCGGCGACCCCAGCCGGGCCGCAGCCTGCGCGGCCAGGGCCGTCCGGCCCGACCCGCCCGCCCCGGCGAGCTCGATCTCGATAGGCAGCCCGGCTTCGCCGCCCGAGCCGAGCCGCTGCACGAAGCCGACGATCTCCTCGAGCGCCTCGGGACGCAGCACGGGGCCAGCCGGAGGCTCAACGACCCGCCCGGTCAGGCCGGCCGACCAGTCGGTCTTCGCCAGGACAGCGCTGCGGCTGGCCGCGTCGCTCTCCTGGCCCGGGGCGGGTCCGGCGATCGCCCGCAGCAGCAGCGCGTCCGCCCGCCAGCCGGTCGACCAAGCGAAGGCGTCGCGTCCGGTCACGACCGGCTCGGCGACCAGCCAGCGCACGAGCGCCGAGTCCGGGCCCGGCGGCAACTCACCGGTCAGCTCGAACAGCGTCGCGGCCAGCGAGGGCGTCGGATCGGCGGCCTCGGTGACGTCGAGCAGGTACCCGAACACCCGGGTGATCGCCGGGTCTAGAGCCGCCGCGGCGGTGAGGGCGAAGAGCGCCGCGTCCATCCGGGACAGGCCAAGCGTGACCATGAGATGCTCCAGGCGGGCATCCTCCGGTCGTTCGGCGAGGGCGGCGATCTGCGCCGACGCTGCTGCGGCATGTTTGTCCGACCGGTAGAAGGCCTGCTCCGCCTCGGCCGCCTCGGTCTCTGAGGTGAGCGTCCTGTCGACCTCGCTATGGCTGATCCCGAGCACGTGCTCGCCCTCATAGTGGTGTCCGGCCCACAGGTGCCGCAGCCAGAGCACCCGGCGGGAGGCGCGCAACCGGACCTCGGTGAGCCAGCGCGGCTCCGCCTCGCGGTCGGGAGCCGGCCTGGCCAGCACCGCCGGAGCCGGGTTCACAGCGTCACCCACAAGGCCGGATCCGACTCAATGCCGTTCACCCGGACCCGTACCGGCGCGACCGTCCCGGCAGGCTCGCCCCCGACGGTCGGCGGCGAGAACGAAAAGGACGTGCCGGACGGGTCGACAGCGACCTCGCCGGGCGCTGCGGACCCCGTCGTTTCCGTCAGCACCACCGTGCCGACGAGGATCTCAGTCGCGCCACTGGTAAAGCCCGCGCCGTGCACCGTGAAGGGGGCCGATCCGGCCAGGACCGGGCCTCCCTCGGGGTCCACGTAAGCGGCCACGCTGACCGGGACCGAGCCGCTCCGGGTGGCCCCGGGCGAGCCTGGCGTCCCGCTGCCGACCCGGAGCTGATAGACGCCCGGCCCGGGGGCGTCGGCCGGGGCTGCTCCGGCCGTCGGCGGAAGCGCGAGCACGAACTTGGACGCGCTCGAGTCGGCGGGCACCGCCCACGCCGTCACGTCCACCTCGGCGCCCCCGGCTGGTGGCAGGAGGTATACGTGGTCCGAGACGCCGCTGGTGCCAAGGTCCGCCCCCGTGAGCCAGACGGCCTGGCCCGGCGCCACGCTCGCCGGCGATTGGGAGAAGGGCACCGCGGAGCCTGCCGTTCCCACGTAGGAGCCCTCGCGGAAGGTGCCGAACACGACCGGGTATCCGTCCGTGCCGAGCCCGGCGGGCAGCAGCGGGACGGCGCTCGCGGCCACGGAGAACGACTTGGTTTCCCCCGCGGGCGCGGGCATCGGATCCGGGTCGATGAAAACCACCGCGGCGCGGTAGACCAGGGACATCCGCAGCGGTGCGGTGGTCGCCTGCCAGAGCCGGCTCAGCTCGTCGTAGGAGCGGTGCTCCATGGTGAGGGTCAGCTCCCAGGGCGCGGCTGCCCCCGGGTCGCTCCGCACGATCGGGTTGGCGTGGTAGATGCGCAAGGCCACGCTCATCGCCTCCTGCTCCTCGGTGTAACTCGTCTGCGAGTACGCGAAGAGCAGGTAGAAGAGGTTAAGCGCCAGCGGCAGGTACCGGGTCGGCTCACCGGTCGCGGCGTCGAGCATCTGAGGCTGCCAGAACAGGGCCTCCCGCGCGTTGTCCGACTCGGCGTGATACAGGTACATGCTCAGCTGCGTGCCCGGCTGCTGAAGCACCGCGTCGGGCGCCAGCCCGGTGAACGTCGGAGTGAACGTCGGCCCGGCCGGGCTCCCGCCGACCTCGGTCCAGATCGGCGCCGCCGTCCACTGGCTCTTCACCAGGCCGATCAGGGAATCAGTCACCGCGGACAGGTCGAGGGTCATCACGCGCTCCCGTCAGCCCTGTGCGGTTCCGTACCAGCGGCGGAGCCCGTCCCGCATCCAGCCGGCGGCCGCGTCCGCGGCGAGCAGGGAGGCAGGACGCGACCAGCCCGGCACCACCTGCGCCGGAGGCCGGATCTCGGACGCAGGCGGGGCAGGCGGATCCGGCGGGACGACCGTGACCTCGATCGTGCCGATCGATACCCGGGGCCGCCCCGGAACCCGGGACCTTTGGCGCGGATCGTCGGCCTCGGGGTCGGCCAGCGCGCTCGAAGGCGACGCCGAAGCGGCCGGCAGCCCGGCTGAAGCGGTCGGCGGTACGAGCCCGGTCGAAGCGGCCGGCGGTACGAGCCCGGCGGAGGCGGCCGGCGGTACGAGCCCGGTCGAAGGGGCCGTCGGTACGAGCTCGCGGACTGCCGCTGGCCTCCAGCTGGGATCCGGGTCCGCGGTATTCCGGGCGCCGGGCGTCACCGGGACATCCGTGTCTTTCGCGCGCCGGCCCTGGTGCGAGCCGGTGGTGCTGGCCGCTCCTGGCTCAGCCGGCCACGCGATGGACCCAGGCGGCGGCGCGGCCACCTCCCGGCGGCCGGTTTCAGCGGTCACCGGGGCTGGCTTGAGCGTCCCGGGCAGATCCACAGGTGTTCCCCACAGCGGGCTCGCCCAGGACTCCGGCGGCCGTGCCTGCGCAGCGTCGCCCCCAGGCCGCGAACGGCCTGACGGTGACGTCCCGGCCGCGTACGTGGTGATGCCGTCGTTCACCGGCGTCGTCGGGGCGGTAATGGCGGGTGGGGAGGATTCGGTGCGCGCACCGGACGGCACGCGGGGCGCCGGCTGCGGTGCCGGGCCGCCTGCGGCCGCCGCCTGTACACCTGAGGCGACCGGTAGCCGTGGGGCACTCGTGTCAAACGTTGGTCCGGTGCGGGCCACGGTGGCGCCTGGAGCACTGCCCGCTCGGTCCGCGCCGGGGTCCGGACTGTGCAATGACATGATCCCCTCAGGCGCCAGCGGCTCCTCGGTGGTGGCGGAGGGCGGTATGGCCGTCGGGAAGCTTGGCGCGGTCGCCTTCATAGCGCGTCGCGGTGGCAAGCCGTCACCGTTCCGCGAGCGGCCTGGCGTATAGGTGTCACCGGCGAATACCTGGCGAGGCGGCCGCAGCGCCGCCTGCCCGCCGGCCTGCCGGGCCAGCCTGGCCAGATAGGGAACCTGGGTCCTCATGCCACCCACCGCTCGTCGGCGATGATCGACGCGTAACGTCGGCGCCGGCCGCGCGGGAGCGCCAGGATGGCCTCTTCCGGCCATCCGTACGCGGAAGCGAGCGCATGGATTTCCAGGTGGATGCCGGAGAAAGCATTCCGCAGCTCAGTCAGCGTATACGCGAGCGGATCGAAACGCATCGCCACCTCATACCCGCAACCGGGACAGCTCCCGCCGAGGAGATCGTCGAGGCTCGGCGCGAGAGCGGAGAGCGCGCGGTCAAGGCGGCGGGCGAGCGCCCGTGATATCTCGGGAGTGTCGACGCACCGGCCGGAAAGTGCCTCCACGGGCCTGTCGTCCGACGTTGCCGCCAAGAGGTCAGCGATCGTCGGGATGCGGAACCTGACGATCGTCCCGGTCAGGGTGAACCAGTCACCCTCCGGCGTGCCCGTGACGCCGCGCGGTCGCCGCGGCCGATGATGCTGCAGGTAATCCCCGATGCTGAAGCTCACGTCGATCCGTTCCCGGCAGCCCGGACCGGGACACATGGCATCGGTCCGGATCACCTCGCCGATCCAGCACTGCCGGATCACCAGCGCGGCCGCGTCCAGGTCGGTTTTCGGCAGAGCGGTCCAGTCGAGCGGACCTCCTGCGACGGTCCGCCCGACGCGGCGCGCCAGCTCCAGGAGCGCAGGCAGGGGCTCCAGCTCGGTCTCGACCACGAAGAGCTCGTCCTCACCGGTGGGCTCCCGGACGGCCAGCACCACGCCGCTGACTGGCAGCAAGGGTCACTTCTCCGTGGGCTCGGTGAGCGGAATCCGCTCCCAGCCCTCGTTTTCCATCTTGATGTGCTCGATCGCGACGGCGTTCCCGCCCGCGTCGAGATCCGGAAGGGCCTGGAACTCCGACACCCAGGCGCGGTGGACCGCGTACTGCAGCACCGGCTGGCCCTCCTCGTTAAGGAGCTCGATCCTCACCTCCCTGCGCAGGTTCGCCAGTGAGGTGGTGGGGGCCCCCTGGTCGAGGACCTGGGCGTAGTTGGCCCAGTTGGCGAACTCCGCGTCCTGGGTGACACCTCGCTCGAGCGTGATCGGCTCGTACTTGGTCCGCCCGAGCCCCTTCAGGATGATGGCGTTGCCGCCCTCCTTGTACTCGATCACATCAGAGGAGCGCTTGAGCGCTCCGACCTTGCTCACCGCGGCCACGGGTATCGTCGGGCTCACGATCGGGAAGTAGACGAGGAACCGGTACACCTTGTACGGGTCGTAACGGTTGATGTTCGCCGGAAAGATAACGCTGCCCATGATGGCCCCTAGCTCTGCGCCTGACCGGCGAGTTGCGCGATCTGGACGACGACAAACTCCGCCGGCACGAGCGGGGCGAAGCCGACCAGTATGTTGACTATGCCGTTGCTTATGTCCTGCGCTGTGGTTGTCGTCGAATCGCACTGCACGACGAATGCCTGGCTGGGCGTGTCCCCGGCAAACGCGCCCTGGCGGAACAGGCTAAGCATGAACGCCGTGACCTCCTGGGTCAGCGCCTTCCACAGCGGCGTGGAATTACCCTCGAATACCGCCCAGGTGAGATTGGCGTAAAGGGACTGTTCGATAAACAACGCCGTTCGCCTAACCGCGATGTACTTCCACTGCTGCTGCGCGGTATTGGCGTCGGCGCCCGCCGTTGTCCGCGCGCCGAATATCACGGTACCTATGCCCGGGAACTGCCTGATGCAGTCCAGGGCGTTCTGGTTGAGAATACCTTGCTGGGGATCGGTCATGACCCCTTTTGGATGGACGCCCGTGGTGCCGAGAAGGGTCGTCTCGATGCCGGCCGGGGATTTCCAGACCCCGCGGTTATTGTCTTCCTGGCCGTACATCCCGGCCACGAAGCCGCTCGGCGGGGCGAAGGAAGCGGCCCCCGTGACCGGGTCGGTCGTCGAGAGCCAGGGGTAGTACAGCGCTGCGTTGGTACTGACCGGGAAGTTGCTCGACAAAGACAAGTTGCCGTTGCTGATGTTTGTGACCACGTCGTCAACGTCCCAGTCCACGTTGCTGTCGGGTCCCCAGTTTGTGGTATCCGGCGATGGGGTGTCCATGATGTAGAAGGCCCGCTTGCGCTCGCAGTAGGCGACCGCCTCGGAGGTGACGCTGTTGTCGCTGACCCCGGGCGTGGCGAGCAGGTTGAAAATAGGCACCTTGTCGAGCGAGGCGTTATCTTCGAAGACCGCCGCGAAGTCGGTGGGGTCTATGAGGGTCCATCCCGCCAGCGGCAGGCTATCCCCGTAGCTGAGGGTTGCTAGTACCGGAGTCGTCGGCAAGGCCGCGTCGGTTGCCAGTGCGACGGTGACGAGCGCCGAGTTCTGCAGTGCTGGAGAAACTGAGGGGAGAGCGGATCCTCCACCCTGAACGTCCGCGGTGGATTGGAGGCTCGCGAGGGTTACCTTTCGGTACGTCTCGACCGTCGTTCCGTAGATGATGACGATGTCGGCCGTCGCGGGGTTGGTGCCGGACTGCTGATAGTTCGAGATCTGCACCTGCATCGGGATGCCCACGACGTCCGCGTAGGTGAACTGGTCGGCTGCCGAGGTGGCTGAAGTCCCCGCCGGCGTGGTGACGGTGACGTCGGCAACGCTGGTGGCGCTGGCCGCCGGGCTGGCCGCGGGGGGCGGACTGGTCACGGCGAGCTGGGTGTCGCTCAGGACTATCAGGTTGGTGGCCGAGACCGAGCCGAACGACACCGACGTCGCACCGGTGAAGCCCGTGCCCGTCACCGTCACGGTGTCCCCTCCGGCCATGGCGCCGTTCGCCGGGGCGATTCCGGTTACCGTTGGCGCTGCCGGGGCACTTTTGCCGTCTGCCGCCGTATCTTTGGCGGCTGTGTCTTTGGCGGCTGTGCCCGTGCTTGTGTCTGTGGCGGCTGCGCCCTTGGCACTTGTGCCTGCGCTGACGGCTGGGGCGGCGGGCGCGGCGGCAGGTGGAATATTTGCGACGGGCTGCAAAGCCGTAAACGTGATGCCCCCGATGACGGCAGTCGCGTTCGCGATCTCGGTTCCCTCGGCAGGCGCTATCTTTGCCGATCCGGTGAGATAAGTCTGGGCCTTAATCCCGACGACGTAGCAGGTCGGTCCTCCGTTCTGGAAGAACTGGAAGACCGCTTGGCCGACATAGTCGGGCAGCCAGGGGCTGTAAAACAAGCCGCCGAAGTTTGCCTGGTAGTCAGCGAAGCTGAACAGCTGGATCGCGGTCTTGTAGTTGGCGGGCGGGGTGGCGTACGGGTGGGTGTAGCCGACGAACACGGCGATCGATGTCGGCGCGGGCTGAATCGAATGGACCAGGCTCGGGAGCTCCTGGATGTAGACCCCCGGATACGACGTCGTGACCGTCATGTGCCCCTCCTCAAACGCGACCTTGTCTCGCACACCAAACCTGGGTCGCTCGGCGTCAGTCCCACCGTACGAACGCGGCCGTGTTCCAGCTGTCATGGCAGCGTGAGCGCCCCGTCAAAACTCCGTCACCACCCTGTCAACGCCGGCCACGTCCACCTGGCCTCGGACAGCCGAAAATCCGCGTGTATCAACCCGGTTCCCTGACCTCTCCGTACCGACGATCGCCCGGCTGCGAGTCGGCCGGCATGATCGATAGACCTGAGGAGCCCCATGACGGGGACCTGGTCGGAGGAGAAGCAGCATGGCACCAATACCGAGACTCTCACTTCCGGGTCAGGTGGCCTGGCAAGCTGAGTTCATCGTCAATAATCTTCAGCAGACTGATTACCAGTTTTCCGAGAAAATCGATGTAGATCGCGGTATTTATGATTGCGACTGCAACGGCTTCGTCGGCTTTGTGCTGGAGCGCTTCGCGCCCGACCACTACCTCATGATCCCGAAGGAAGCGGACCAGCCGCGACCCCGCGCCTTCAAGTACTACAGGTTCTTCAATTCTCTCACCCCGGAATCCTCCGGCGGCTGGCATCAAATCGATTTCCTGCAGGACGCGCGCCGCGGCGACATCATCGCCTGGCAGCTCCCGGACATCGTGATCGGCCAGAACACCGGCCATGTTCTCTGGGCAGCTGAAACGCCGGTAGCGGATGGTTCTGGCACCTTTACACTCCGGGTATACGATTCGGCCGCTGAACCACACTTCGACGATACGCGCGGGACCGGGGAAGGACAGTTTGGAACCGGAGTAGGATCTGGCTTCGTTAATTTCCAGGTAGACGATGCCGGCCGGCCGACAGCTTTTCAGTTCGCGCCTTCTGGAGGTTTCACGACCCTGCCGATCGCCATCGGACGGCTTGAACCATTGCCCGCCATCACTCAGTCCTGAGGCGGGCTCTTGCCCTCTTCCGTCACCTCCTCCGCGGTTTGGCTCGAGGCGGAGTGGCCGATCACCTGATCGAGCCAGTGCATAACCGCCGCGGTAAGGTCGGCGGCGTCAGACACCTTCTCGACGCGGACGGTCGTGGCAGCGTCATCGAACGCGTACAGTCGCGCATGCCAAGGCGCCCCGCCGTCGGCATCGACGTACACGCTGATCAGCAAGCCCGCAGAGCGAGCGCGCGGCCCGGCCACAGTGCCAGCTTCGTCTCGCGTCGTCACGCTGCCGTTACCGGCTGGCCGGGGGAGTGGGTGAGGCGAGGGCTGGATGGGCCGCTGGCGCAGGCGGGGCGGATGGGCCGCGGCGGGTCAGTGCGCGGTGACCTCGTGGAGAAGGGCGCGCATCATGGGCGAAGGCGGCACGCCGAGCTCCCTGGCTGCGATCTTCTCGTACTGCCGGTACCGCCTGATCGCCTCTGCCCCGTTGCCCTCAGCGATGTGGATCTTCATCAGCGCCCGGTGCGCGCTCTCCCGCAGCGGATCCCTGTCGACCGCCGCGAGGCCGGCCAGTATGGCAGCGCCGTATCGGCGCAGCGACGTGAGGTGCTCGCACACGAGCTCAAGCGCATGCAAGCTCAGCTGACGGTGCCGCTCCCGCTCCACGATCACCCAGTCTTCGTACCAGCCAGGCAGCAGTTCGTAGCAGAACCTGGGCTCAAGCAACGCGGATACGGTGTTGTCATCGAATCGGTCGGTGATCAATGCCCTGGCCAGTTCGGTCGCATAGCGGACATCTACCGGGACATTAGGCGCGAGCGTCAAACTGTCCCCGCTGATCAGCACCACTCCAGGGCTAAGCGCATGCAGTTTCCACAGCGTGGATCGCAGGCTGCCGTGAGCGCGCGATTCGCTCGAATCACCCCAAAGCAACCCGGCCACGTACCCGCGAGGCAAGGCGCCGCCGCGCAAGCCGAGCAGCGCCACAAGCCGTTGCTGACTCGGGGTGAGCGGCACCGCGTTGTCGTCCACCTGGAGACCGAACCCGCCGAGCAGGTGAAGTTGCGGCCCGGCCGCTCGTACCACCTGCGCGTCACGGGCCGCGTGCCCGGGCGATGTAACGGGACCGGCGGGCGCGAGTGACGCGGTTGGCATCAGTGGCCGGGCAGGAGCGAGCTGAGCGACGGATGCGGCTGGTGCGACGATCTCGACGGCGTTCGGACCAGACACGTCGGTCAGCACGGGCACGCGGACGCCTGTCATTAGCTACCTCGCCTGGCTATCTCGACAAGGACTGCCACCACCTATAAGGAGACAATCGTGGGCCGATAAATACAACGCCGGAAAAGAAAATCGTCCCCAAAAAGACCCGGCCCCGGCCGCGACCACCTGCCGGGCGAGCGCGTCTACCCACCTCACCCGGACACGCGGACCTCGTACCAGAGGCCGCCGTTGAGGTCGAGGTTGTTGCCGCGAGCCTGGTGCGGGCCGCTGTCGCCGATATAGGTGTACAGGGGATGGCCGTCGTAGGTCGCCTGCGCCGCGCCGCCGGGCCTGGTGATGGTGCCGAGTTTGCCCGTGACGCCTGGCCCGGCCTTGGGGTCACCTGTCACCGGCGGCCAGTAGGCGGCACACGAGCCGGCGCACTTGGAGGTCGTCGGGGTGTCAGGGGCGAACCAGTACAGCGTGAGGCCATGAGCGTTGGTGAGCACGGTGACACCGCCGATTTTCGCGGTCTTCACGGTGACCCCGGCGCCCGCGACGGCCGCCGGCGCCCCGCCTGCGCCGGCCACCGCGACGCCGAACAGGACAAGGGCGAGCACCGAGACCGCACCGACCGCGGCGATTATGACCGACGCGGCCGTTTGCGCTCCCGCGATCATCCGGGCACCCGGTCGGCCGGGCCTGGGGGCCTGACGCGCGGCCCCTGTGGCCAGCGCAGCCAGGGCCAGCGTCGCGAAGGCGGCCACCTCGATCAGCCCGGCGGCGATCCCCGCCCTGGTCCGGATCTCCTTAAACCCGAACAACCCGGTCCACACCGCCAGCAGGTAGCTGCCGAGCGTGGATAGCGCGAAAGCCGCACCCGCGGCAGCAGCCAGCCGGCTGTGCGTGGCCAGCGCCCCTGCCACGAGAACGAATCCCACTATGACCTGTAGCAAGAACAGCCAGCCGATCGTGGGGATCGACCGGTATCCGGTCAGGTAGAGGGTCAGGTGAATACTGGAGGACACGGCCAGCAGCACCGCTCCCGCGATCCGCAGTTGCCGCCGACCGTTCGTCTTGCCCTTCCGGTGCCTGCCCACGGCGATTACCTCCTTCCCGTACCCAGTACACGTTGCCCCCTGCCAGCAGGTTCAACGCGACCTGCGCCTGCAGGGCTGGGAGCGATGTCACACTCCTGGCGATGGCGGCGTCCTTGTTGATGCAGCCACCTCGGACGCACGTCCGGGAGGCTCATCGAAGGGAACTGACCCATGAAGCTCTCAGTGTTCGGTGCTAATGGCCCGACCGGGCGGCTCCTCACCCAGTTGGCGCTCGACGAGGACCACGACGTGGTCGCCTTCACCCGCCGTCCTGACGCCTTCCCGATCAAGCATCGCCGTCTCGAGGTTGCCGCCGGGGATGTCCACGACGCAGCCGCCGTTGCTTCGGCCATCGACGGGACCAATGCCGTGCTGTCCGCCCTGGGCGTCCCCTTTGCCAAGGCTCTTGTCAGCGTCTACTCGGACGGCGTCGCCAACATCATGGCCGGCCTGCGCGCCGCTGGCGTCAAGCGGCTCGCATGCGTCAGCTCCAGCGCGGTGGGCCCGCACCTCGAGCCGCTCGGCGGCTTCATCTTCGAGAAGATCATTCAGCCCTACGTGGTCAACAAGCTCGGCGGGACCGTCTATGACGACATGCGCCGGATGGAAGCGATCGTGTCCGACAGCGACCTCGCGTGGACGATCGTGCGCCCGTCAGGGCTGTTCGAGGCGCGGGCCGTTTCGACGTACGGTGTCGCAATCGACCACATCGGGCATCGGTTCACGGCCAGGATCGACCTGGCTGATTGCCTGTTGCGCCAAGCCCTCAGCGACACGTATGTGCGCTCGACGATTGCCGTGGCGACGCCGAGCGCCAAGCCGTCGATGCTGAAATTGATCTGGCAGGAAGGCATCCGCAAGAAGCCATGAGTTCTGGCCGCAACAATTGTCCGCCAGCTGACACGATGAGAACAGTGATGGAACGACCTGACCACACCGCGTCCGGCGCCGACGATCCGGTGTTCACCGCGCTGTGGGTGGCGCACCGGCGCCGGATGCTCGACCTCGCCTTTCGCATGCTGCTGGACTTCCCGGACGCCGAAGACGTG
This sequence comes from Actinomycetota bacterium, assembly GCA_003168295.1. The sequence continues at coordinate 7,568 of PMST01000133.1, read as the reverse complement.
GTGCAGGAAGCGTTCACCCGCCTGGCCCGCACGAACATCGCCGCCCTCGCCGATCCCGAGGGGTGGCTGGTGATCGTCACCAGCAGGCTGTGCCTCGACAGGCTCCGCACGCGACGGCGGCGCCCGGCCGATGCGCTGGACCTTGCCGGCGATCCGTTCGACCCGCACGCGCTCGATCCGGCGAGTCAGGTGGCACTCGTCGACAACGTCACCATGGCCATGCATGCCCTCCTTGAGCGCCTCAGTCCGGCGGAACGGACCTCGTTCGTGCTGCACGACGTGTTCCAGTACCCATTCGAGGAAGTCGCGATCGTCGTCGGGCGCAGCCCGGCGTCGTGCCGTCAACTGGCGAGCCGGGCCCGCCGGACCCTGCAAGCCGAATCGGCCACCGGCCGGTTTCCCGTGGACTTCGCGCTGCACCGGCAGGTCAGCGAGCGATTCATCCAGGCCTGTACGGGGAGGCGATCTGGAAGGCCTGCTGACATTGCTCGATCCGGCCGTCGAGGGTGCCGCCGATGTCGTTCCCGCCGTGCTGGCCGGGGCCGCCGAAGTCGCTCCGGAAATAATGCGCTACCTCGGACCGCCGGCCTCCCCCTGAGTTGTTGCACCTGCCCGTCGGTGACCGGATCGGCATCGTCGCCATCCGGGATCGTCGAGTGCTGGCGCTCGTCCTGCTGACGATCGGCAACGGTCTCGTCATCCACGTCGACGCTCTAGCGGGAAAGAGTCCGCGCGCCGCAGTCAGCACCGCGCTCGGACTGCCCTGAATCGAACCCTGCGCCGCGGCCCCGGGCACAGCGGCAGCGACGACACCTTCACCGCCTACTGGAACAGCGCTAAGCTGAGATTGCCGGCCCGGCCGGGAGGCCGGGATGACTCTCAGGCTGGGGTGAGCCGTGGCAGCCGCAAGTTATCTTCGCATGCTGGCTTCGGCGGCAGACCGCGACCGCGCGATCAAGATCCTCCAGGAGTCGTTCGCCGAAGGCAGGCTGAACAGAGAGGAATTCGAACACAGGATCGGTCTCGCTATCCTTTCGCGGGACTTCCCGGAACTCCTCGCCCTGACCACCGACTTGCCCGTCCGCAGCCCGTTCGGGAGACTGCCCGCCCACCGTGCTACCCCGCACCCTATGGACTAGCAGCTGGTCTCGCTGAGCTGGGCTGGCGTGTCCGGTTCGGGGCCGGGCGCTCGCCCAGCGCCCCTGCGTTTATGGTCAGGTCGGCCGGATCGACGCGGAGGTGATCACGCAGGGCGGCGCCCCCTTCGTCCGGCGCGGCGGGAGCGTGCGCGGTGAGCTCCTCGATCAAGTGCCCCGTCCGGTCGTCCGCGAGCTTGAGGTAGCGGTGCCGACCCTGACGCACTTCGGTCAGCAGGCCACCCTCGACGAGCCGATTGAGATGCTCCGTCGCGGTCGGGCGGGATACCTGGGCGGTGCGGGGGAGTTCGCTGGCGGTCCAGGCCCGGCCGTCCAGCAGGGCCAGGCAGAAGGTGGCACGGGTCTCATGCGCGAGAAGAGCAGCCAGCGCAGCGAGGCTGGGGGCTTGGGGGTGGGCCATGACCCCATCATCCATGCCGGACAGTTCGGCGCTGACCGAAGCAATCCTCGTCACGGTAGCCCCCACACGCGGAGCCGGCCCAGCTCGCTACCATCCGCAATCTACGGCGACTCGCCCGCGCCCGCATTCGCCGCATCCAGCCTGACACCCGGCCTCGTGCCGATCAGCCGACTGGTCCAACGTGATGTGAGCCCGGGCGGCCGGTACCTACTGCGGAAGGCTGGAAAGCTTGGTTATCGTCGACGCCCCGGCGGTCGGCGAGCCCTTGGCTGATAGGCAGGACGGCAGGTAAGAGCGTGCGCCGGGCAGCCACGCCGAGATGGTCACACTTCCCGAATCGCCCGGCGGGCTCACTCGGAGGCGCACGTATGGCGCGGGGCAACGAGTGCTGCTTCCGGCTGGGTGATCGTCGGCCGCGACCACCGCGTAGGCGGAATCTCCTGGCGAGAGTCGTACTACGGGCGGCGGGGCGGTGTAGTGCCAGGCACCGAACATCGTCAATTGCAGGTTCCGCAGACGAGTGGCCCTTCCCGTGGCCGTCACCCCGATCACAGCAGGCCAGCTGTTCATTTGGCACACGGTACGGCTGTCGTTGGTGAATCTGAGATAGCCGCCGGCCTGGCCCGCCAGGGCGCCGGTGTCGATGATGCTGATCTTCAGCGCAGTGGTAACGCAGGCGTCGACTCCGCCCGCTGACGGCGAAACCGGCAGTGTGGCCGCGGGAGTGGACGACGCCGCACCCGGCGAACTCTGGCTGCCGCACGCGGTTATCACCAGTCCGCATGCCGCTGCGGCCAGAGCGCCGATAGCGGCCGTCCGGCCGCGATCCGCCGCTCGGGTGAGACCGCGATAGGCCCCCGATCGTGCCCTCGGATCACTGACTGCCTGAAATCTCATTGTGTCTCCCTCCGTTATCCATCAGCCACGGTGATGGCCCGGGCCGGCCAACTCGTTTCCGGTGTCCGGGTGTCCCGCAGTGACGTATGGACGGCTAGCCGGGCGCCGGGCACCGCCTGATGGACCTGGAATACGACTGCTTGGCTGCCGGAGCCGGTTACCGCCGTAAACCAGAATTCGTCCGTGCAGCCGGTCCGGCGATACCGGGCCACGGGCTCGAAAGGCCCGGCCGATGCGGCCATCGCCGCGAACATCTGATGGCTGGTCAGTGCGCGCAGCGTGGTGCGCGTCTGGTGCCACAGCGGCCTGCGGCAGACGGGAGTGCGTACCGGCGTGTGCACGCTGAGGAGCAGCAGGACAGTTCCGCTGGCGACAACCCCGCCGCCGAACCAGCCCCCGCGAGGCGCATGCGCGGCATCGGCTGCGGCCAGCATGTACGCGATGCCCGCGCCGAGCAGCGTTCCGCCACGGGCCATCGCCCGCCAGGTCACCGCTTCGGCGGCCGTTTCGGGTGCGGTGCGCCATCTGATACAGCCGCACCCGCCAGGGATCTGCTTGACTAGCACGTAGGCGAGCAGGACGCAGAACACGACCCCGAGGACGGCCAGTCCGGCCCCGCCGAGCACCGGGTAGGCTCCGCTGCACACGAGCAGGCCCGTCAGGCACTCCACGCCCCCGGCGGCCAGCCCGAGCAGTCTCCATTGGCGCCGCGGCATCCGCAGCGCCCGCCTGATGGCGGTCATATCCTCGGGCGTCCGGATGCTCCGGTGCAGCTTGCTCGCCCCGGCTACGACGAGAACCGCGCCGCAGCTGATGGCGCATCCCGAAATGACCGACTCCATGACCTGGTTAATATCGATCACCCAGCTGCCTGCTAAGGCCTTGACTGGACGTAGAAGCAATAGCGGGCTGTCACGAATCCCGGGCCGCCCAGATCGAGGTCGACGTTAGAGGAGTAGCTGCACGCGTCCTGCTCGCCGAATTGCCAGAGCCTGGTGGGTACCTTCCCGCATTCCTGCGGGTCCCATACCGACGGCCCTGACACGCCTCCGCACGGCTCAGGCTCGCTCGACCAGATGGCGCTGGGCACGTTGACGCCGTGCGCTTTGGCGATGGTTGAGCAACTTGGATAAGGCGCATTGGGGTTGCAGTAAAGACACGGGTACAGCGGGTAGATGCCGAGGCCCGCAAAATCATAGTTCGCTATGTAATTCGCCCACGCATTCCAGTAATTCGAGCTGAGCGAGGTCGAATACTCCTGATCGAGCCAGCAGTAAAGCCGGCCGCCCGACGGCAGCTGGATCGGACCGACCGCGTGGTAGGCGACGAGCATGGCGGCCGCGAAGGCCTGCGCATCAGCCTGGCCTTCGGCGGCGGATCCGCTGAGCCGGGACTGTCTGGGCGCGGAAATGCAGCCCACGTACGGACCTCCGCTGTCCCAGGCGCCCTGGCTTTCGCCCAGGGCGTCGTCGTTGAACACGTCAGCAGCTGGCGACGGAGTGAAGTAGCGAATCCAGAAGTTCGGGTCTGCGCCGAATTCACGATGCGCCGCTGCGTAAGTATTCTGTATCGTGCCTGCGGTGTCATATCCCGTCATAGCTGTCGTTCCTCCACCAGGGCCGGTTCGGGGCATACTGCGGTGCTAAAAGACGGCCGACACGTCAAGGTTCGTGTCCGCCGTGCCAAGGGGGCTGAGGCCAGCAGAGAAAAACGCGAGCCGCGGGTTTTCTGGCCGCACCGCGAGCAGGGACCCGCTGGGCAGCTGGTAAAGCCCGGCATACTGGCGGCCGTCGCTGTAGGAGCCGACCATCTTGCCGGATCCCACCTCGTAAGCGGACAGGCCGCCGGTGGCCGCCGGGCCGAGGACATAGCAGGTATCGCCTGCTGGTGACAGCACCGCCTTGCTCCACGGAGCGCCAAACGGCGTCGCGGGCAGCGGAAAGTGAATCTGCCCCGTAATCCGGAACGCCTCAGCCGGATCGGCTATCACGGCCACCCCGACACCAGGCTTGGTCATGAACACGGTGCCGTCCAGGCGGGCCTGCATGGTGACGGCACTCGGCTTGGCACGTGCCTGGCCGAACGCAGGGATCCCCACCTCGGTCACCTCTCCGGTCCGGGCCGAGCACACCTGCACATCACGACCCCTGACCAGGCGCGCCACGTCGCCGGCCGGCAGCGTCAGGACAGGCTCTCCGGCTGCCCACGGCCCCGGAGCCGACCGCGACAATCTGGCCGTTCCCGAGCCCAGGGGAAACACGCTCAGCCGGGACAGCGATGCCTGCGCCCGGATCTCGGCCGGATCATCTGGCTTCGGCTCCCTAGTTGTCCACATCACCAGATCCGAGGAATTAGCCGCAGCGGAGGTCAGCGCCAGGGATGGCTCACCGGAAAGGTGGAACGGCCCGGCGATAGCCCCGCTGCGCTGATCGAAATAAGCCAGCGCGTGATGCGACACCCAGGTTGTCGCCCACTGGGGCGCCAGGCTGCCCGTACCTGGGTCCGCCTTGTGCATCAGGCGTTTGCCCGCGGGCGCGGTAATGGCCAGGACCAGGGATACTATCGCGGAGCCTGGAGCGAAAACCGGCGTCACGAGAACGTTCGCATCGCGCGGGACGCCAGGCACAGTCAGCGACCCTTGCTGGCCGACAGCGGCCGAGGTCGCGTCGAGCAGGGTCAGTGTTATCTCGGCCCCGTCGGGCACCATATCAACGGTGGTCACGGCCGTGACGGCCTGGTCCGGCGACAAGACCGGCGCGGCCGCAAGCTTGATAGCCACCGGGACCGGCTTCGGCGGCGGTGCCGTCCGCGATACCGGGAAGCTGGTCGCAACCAAAGACCCGCTGGTGGCCGGGCCCGGCGTACCGTAAAGGAATACATACCGCAAAGCGGCCTGGCCGGATTTACCGCGCCGAGCGTCCGAAAGGCCGCTTATACCCAGATCCGGCAATGCCACGAGGGCGCCCGCGCCAATGCTGCCCGCCAGGACCTCGCGACGGTTAAGCCCAAAGCCGTCGCCGCCCGGACCAAAGGACCTGGCTGCTTTTTCCCGCCTTCGAGAACGCACGGACCCTGCTCCTAACGTCTCAGCGAACTTCACGGTACTGAATGCCACGATGGCAGGATTTCCTATCGTTCGACGATCCTGCAAAGGCTTGAACCGCACATTAGCCCATTTCGCTCTGTCGACTCCTCCCCGGCGGACGACACGCCGGAGAAGGTTTTCAATGCACAGCCGGCCCCGTTCGTGCGGGTTAACAAATCGTCAGGATCGGCGCCCGGCCATTCAGCCGGGCGGATAGAGCATCTAGCGAAGCTCACCAGGCCATTTATGTCATGACAGCCAGCAATGCCACCGCGCACCGCGATGTAGATTTTTTATCCGGTAAAGGCAAGTTTGTGACTTTGCCGTGCATTTTTTTTGCGGGCCTGGCAAGCCCGCCTCAGCGGGCCAGCAGGGGGATGAGGACCTGGGCGTCGGGGGTACCCCAGCCGGTGACCGGGTCCCAGCCGGGTCCGGTCTGGTAGCCGGTGATCGTGACCCCGTTGAGGACCACCGTGTTGTTGCCGGTGGTGATGTCGTGGAACGCCTGGTGGTACAGCGGGCCGCGGGCGATCCGGTAAATGGCGGGGTTGACGAAGCCGAGCGGGTGGCCGGCCTCCTGGTCGGCCAGGGCGATGAGGCCGGCCCAGAACGGCGCGCCGGCGCTGGTGCCGCCGGCCCCGATGAGCTCGTAGCGGCCGCCTGGCTCGCTGAACGCGAGCGCCATGCCGGTGGGGCCCGAGGCGTCCCCGGCGACGTCCGGCACGCCCCGGGTGGCGCCGATGCCGGGCACGCCGCCGGCGTAGGCAGGCCGGGCGAACAGCCGGCTGAACCCGCCGCCCGACGCGGACGGCCGGTTACCCGGGTTGTGCCAGACGGTCTCGCTGATGTACGCGCCGGTGACCGGGTTGGCGGTCAGGCTGGTGCCGCCCACCCCGAGCACGAGCGGATCAGAAGCGGGCAGGATGACCTCCTTGACCGGCGTGGACGAGCCGAAGCCGATCGCGCCCTCGTCCCCCGAGGCGGCGACGACGGTGACATGACGGGCGGCGGCGTACTCCAGCGCCGAGTTCATGGTCGCCACCTCCGCGCTGGTCCAGGAGTCCTCACCCACGTTGAAGTCCTCACCGACCTGGCATTGGGAGATCACCTCTGCATAGCGGATGGCGATCCTGACATACGAGGCGAACGTGACGGCGAACTTCGCCGGGGTGCTCACCTCCGCCGGGTCGACGAGAATCTCACGGATGGTGGCGTCCGGGGCGACGGCGTGCACCAGCTCGGTGTCCTCCACCTCCTCCTCGCTGGCCAGCCACGTGGTGGCGGACGAGCCCGCCAAGGTCGTGATGACCTGGATCCGGGCCGGGGGCAGCCCGAACCGGCGGTCGAAGTCCGCTACGTCCTGCCGGATGTCGGTGACCGCCGGGGTCTGCGCCGGTCCCGTTTCAGCCTCCTCGGGCAGCGCCACCGTGACGCCGCGGCCGTCGATTCCTCGATCCAGCAGCGGCTGGATGCCGTAGGCGACCCGGAGCTGCCGGGGTGTGTAACACGGCAGGGAGCCCAGGCAATCAGTCGCCGCGGCGCCGGGCGGGCTGGCCGTCGCCGGCGCTGTGGCGCCGCCCGTCCCCGTGCTGCCGGCCGGCAGCAGGTGCTCGCAGGCGTCATTAGCCCGCGCCGCGGGGCTGTTGCCGTGCGGTTGCCCGCTGATGCTGATGCTGTAGCCCGCCGATGGGTTGGGGTCGGGGAAGTCCGGCACGCCGTGGGTTTGCATGCACTGCGCGTAGGCAAGATCCGCCCGGTAGGTCGCCGGCCCGGTCGAGGCCGGGCCGCCGGAGGACGAGGGACTGCCACCGCACGCCGTCAGCACGGCGACGGCGGTCACGGCAGCCAGGGCTGCCGCGCGCCGCGGGCCCCTGCTACCACCGGTCTTGGCTTTCATCGCGGCCTCCTTAAGGGACTGCTCTGCCTGCGAGCTAGTTGTACAGAAGGGCAGGTGACGCCGCGGTGACCGAAAGTGTTACCTGGCTGTCACCTGCGGCCTGCGATGCTGGAGCAGGCGGCTGACATGCCG
>PMST01000291.1 GCA_003168295.1 Actinomycetota bacterium | reverse complement strand
CACCGCGGCGACTACGACGAGGTCCTGCGGATCCGCCGCGATATCGTGCTGCCGGTCTTCGAGCGCCTCGGTGACACCCGCTCCGCCGCCGTCACCTGGGGCAAGATCGCCGACATCGCCCACGATCGCGGCGACTACGACGAGGCAGCTGAGCTGCAGACCAAGCGACTGGAGGTCAGCAAGCAGCTCGGAGACCTCGACGGGATCGCCAGCGCCAGCTGGGACCTAGCCCGAATCGACCTGGACCGGCAGGACTACCGGTCGGCTTTCCCCCGGCTGGTGGAGTCCTTCCAGATCAACGGTCGCTTGCAGCGACCCGACGGGATCGCCGTCGTGGGCATCACACTGGGCCAGCTGCTGATGGACGCAGGCCAGCTTGGTCAGGCGCGTGACGTGCTCAGCGCCAGCCTGGCCGCTGCCACCAAGATCGGCTGGACCGACGCGGTTCAGCAGATCAACGACCTGCTGAACCGGCCGCAGCAATAACAGGGAGCGCGACATGATCATCCAGCTGGAAAGCGCCACCGCCGAGGACACCGGTAGGGCCAGGCGCAGCCTGGAAGAGCTGGCCCGCAGCTGGGGCGAGGAGATCACGGACACTGACGCGGAGCCGCCCGCGGCCGGCATGACCCGCCGCGGCGACGGCAAAGGTATTGACCCGGTGGCGCTGGCCACGCTGGTGGTGTCGATCCCGTCAGCCGCGCTCGCCACGGTGGACCTGGCCGACCGGATCCGCAAGCGCCGGCGCGCCGGTGAACTCATCGACCACGCTCAGCAGCTGGCCGGACAGCAGGTGACCATCTACGTAATAGTCCCGGAGCGCACCGTCGAGCTCCGGACACTGACCCCCGACCAGCTCCTCGACCTGCTCCCTGACGACCATCCGGCCAGCTAACCAGCGTGGCCCTGCCGGCTCCCTTTCGTGCACGCCGCGATGAGCTGCGATCCGGCGTCATCCCCTGACATAGCTGCTCAGCGGCTTGGAGCAACACCTCAGGATTAGTACACAAATCTACCGCTGCGAGCAGCAAACCCCCAGGTAAGCGCCTCGCGGAGTCAGTCGTGGCCGAAACGTGGCCGCAGTCAGGTCAGAGGCTGGACAGAAGCCCTGTTGGGCCGTCGACCTCTTGGTCTCCGCGCGAGTCTTCCAGTCGGAAACCGTGCGGAAGATCCACTCGGGAACTGGAAAAGCTCAGCGGGCACTGTACCTAACGAGCGTCCGACCTCACTAGGTCAGCGAACCGCCTCCAAGCGCTTGGAGTGAACCGGAGCACCGGTCCCTGACGGTCCTTGGTGTCGCGCACCAGCACGCGGTCAGCCTGCGGCTGCGCGCCGACTTCGACGCACCCGCCGCCGTTACCGCCGCTGTAACTGGACTTCCTCCACGTCGCGTCCATATTCACCAGCCACTTTCAGGATCAGGTACCGCGAGGCTCCGCGCGGGAGCGCTTCGGATCTGAGGGTCTCGAACGTCAGGGTGACCTTCGCCACCGTGCCGGGGTCCCTGGTGGTCTGCCCTTCATCCGGTGACTCGAAGTAAACGATACCCGGCGCGTCACCGGCGAAGCCGGCGATGGCCAGAGCGCCCAGCAGCCCCATGTGCGCGCCGGCGTCGGCCGGGATCACGTGGATCTTGATGCTGGCCCGTTCTCCCATGTCGGCCAGGTGGACGAGTTGGTCGTGCATCACCTTCTCGCCCCCGATGCGGCGGCGGAGCACGCCCTCATCCAGTACCGCCCAGAAGGACGGCGGCTTGGGACGGTCGAAGATGTGCTGCCTCTCCATCCGCGCGGTGACGAGCTGTTCAACCTTGTCCTGGTCATCGTCAGTCCGCCAGGCCCGGAACAGCGCGCGAGCGTATTCCGGCGTCTGGAGCAAGCCTGGCACCAGCAACGGCTCCCACCAGCGGATAACTGCCGCGCGTCCTTCGGCATCGACCCAGTCCTCGAACCATCGCGGATGGGGACCGTCCCACTTCAGCGACGCNNCACGGCACCTTGGCGCCCAGGTCAGCCAGCGTCATCGCCGCCGCTTCGCGCGCCCGCCTGACCTCAGCCCCGAAGAAGTGCAGCGGTGACGTTTCGGGGTCCAGGTCCCGCTTGCCGGGCATGCCTATCTCCTTGCACGAGATTGCATCGCGGCCCCCGGCGTTCGCATACCGGGCCTGCCGGTTGCAGATGGCTACCACATCCCTTCAAACGGTAGTCCTGGCCTGGGAACGTGGCTAGCAGGACACGCGGAGTCCCGTTGAGACCCACGCCAGATGCCGTTAGGACTAGCCCCCATGACCACCGACACACCAACCGTCGAACAGCCGAAACATGCCTTGTACGCACTCACCACGTCCGAGCTGAGCGACCACCGCCGCCAGCTGGAACTCGCCATCGCGTCCTGCGACGGGATGGACCGCGTGCCGCCGGCGCGGAGGGACCTGCAGGCCAGGCTCGATGACGTGATAGCCGAGCAGGACGACCGCACTAGGCTGGCCGCCCATGCCTGACCACGCCCCCGGCCAGCTCACTGGCCGTCAGCTGGACCTATACGCCAGCCAGCTCGCCCGGTG
>PMST01000358.1 GCA_003168295.1 Actinomycetota bacterium | reverse complement strand
GTGCTCGACTCCGGCCTCAGCCCCAGCCCGCCACCGGTCTCGCCCGCCAGCCTCGGACCTGTCACGTACCTCGCCTGTCACCCGCATTAACCGAAGGTAGCGGCAGGCTTGGCGATGCCGGTCCGCGCGGGGTATGGAGCTGTGCCAGCGCCGCTCACACCCTTGCGTAGTCAAGGATGTCCTGTTCGAACTCGGATACTAGTTCGGTGGTCAGCGTGCGCCGGGTCTGGCCGATGGCACGCAGGATGTCGCCGGAAGTCAGCTCCTCGTCGCCCTGCTCGAACAGGACACGCTCGAAGGCTAGCTGCGCAGTCCTGCGGGCGGCGAACTCGATGTCGGCCGGGGTAAACAGCCGCGACTCTTCCACGATCGCGGCCATGTCCAGCTCGCGATGCGGGATCGCGGCCAGGTACCGGTCCCAGATCGCCGCCCGGGCGGCCGGGTCGGGCGGGCCGACCGGGATGACGTAGTCAAACCTGCCGTGCCGCAAGAACGCGCTGTCCAGGGCACGGACCGAGTTGGTGGCACAGATGAGCAGCCGCTCATCCTGCTCACGAAACGGCGGGATGAGCTTCAGCATCTCGTTGGTGACCCCTTGCGCCGCCGAGACCGTGCGCGGCCGGCGCGCCCCAGCGATCTCCTCCACCTCGTCGATGAACAACACGACCTTGTCCAACTCAGCGACCAGAGAGAACGCCTCCCGCAGGGCGGCGGCCAGGCCGGCTGGGGATTCCCCCGCCAGCCTCGACGGGAACAGCTCCACGAACGGCCAGCCGAGCCGCGACGCGACGCCCTTGGCGAACGTCGTCTTGCCGGTGCCCGGCGGCCCGAACAGCACGATGGCCCGGGGCGGCACCAGGCCGAGCCGGTCGGCCAGCTGCGGCTGCGCCAGCGGCAAGATAACCCGCCGCTCGATCAGCTCCTTCTCCTGCACCATCCCGCCGAGCTGGTCCCAGGCCCCCGCCCGGATCATCCGGCCACCGAGCTGGTCCAGCACCCCGGCGCTGCCCGGACCGACCGGCTCCAGTCGCTCGTACAAGACCATGCCCCGGCGCGCGGCGTACCCCGCGTGCTCCAGCGCCAGGACCCCGATCTCGCTCTCGCCCCCAAGCAGGCACTGGATCCGGTACACCCCGGCCGCCACCAGCCGCCGCTCAAGCTCGCCCAGCATCGCGCTGCCGATTCCCCGGTGCCGCCACGCGCCCGCCAGGCTGATCCGCATCACCCACGCCCGGTCACCGTTGATCGTCGCCACGGCGGCCCCCGCCAGCTCCTCGCCGACAACCGCGACCACCGCCGGCTCGTGCAACCGGACCGCAGCGATCAGATCGGACAGGCTAAAGGCTGGTGCCTCGCTGCTGGCCTCCGGGTTGTCCCACAACCGGACGACGGCATCAAGATCATCAGCGTGGAAGTCCCGGACCCGCCACGGCGTCATCGCATCAGTGTGCCACCTAAGGTGTTGCCGTCAGGGCAGAAGGCGGCTGGCGTGCCGGGCGTAGATCTCCCGCATGCGCTCCGGGTCAGGCGGAGTGCCGGGCATAAGGGCGGCGCCGATGTCGCGCATGAAAGCGAGAGCGGGTTCTGGCGGCGCCCAGATCCCCAGCACCCGGGCGTCCTGGGCGGATGGATTGCTGAAGCCGTGCCGGTGACCGCGGGGGGCTACGAACATCGAGCCCGGCGTTGCCTCCTGCGGCGCGTCATCACCGGCCACCAGCAGTCGTCCGCTGAGCACGTAAATAGCCTCATCGAATTTGTCATGCGCGTGAGGAATCGGACCGGCGAAGTGGCCCGGGATGGTGAGTTCCATTGCGGCGAAACCTGGCGGCAGCCCGTCCCGGCCGGCCAGGATGTGCACCGGCTGGCCGGCATAGAGGAACGCCGGTCCATCACCTGGGCGCGTCAGCAAGGTCATGGCCAGTTTCTACCATCTGTACCGGCACTCACCCGCGATCGCCGTGGCCGCAGATCTCCCAGCGTGGAGGCCGCGGGGGTCGAGGGAGCACCGCAGATCGAGATCTTCACGGATGTCTGAACCGAGCCGCCCGCTGCGGCCGGGGAGGGGCTTCCGCCTCTCCCCGGCCTCGCTCGGCATTGTCAAGGTCGACGCCGATTTCGAAGACGAGTACCCCGGCGGCGACACCACCTGCACGGAGGCCTACGCGTCCTTGTGCCGCACTGGAGAGGCCCTGCTGGGCGAGCTTGACCGGCGCATCGCCGCGACCTTCGGCATATCGCAGGCTGCCGCGACGGCGCTGGCCGTCATCGACGGGGCCGGCACCCCGCTGACCCCCTCGCAGATCGCCGACCGGGTCCTGATCGCCTCCGCCACCATGACCGCCACCCTCGACCTGCTCGAACGCCGCGGCTGGATCCGCCGCGTCCCCAATCCCGCCGACCGGCGCAGCGTGCTCATCGAGATCACTCCCGAGGGCCGCGCCACCACCGACCAGCTGCTCCCCGGCATCCGCACCGTCGAGCAGGGCATCCTGTCCGCCCTCACCCACGACGAACGGGACTACCTGCTGGACCTGCTCGCCAAGGTCCTGACCCGGACAGCCGAAGCCGTCGCCGAACCGCCCGAGCCTCTCCACGGCCAGCGCAACCGGCCCGGCCGGCTCACCCCCCGGCAAGACGCCGAGCCCGGCCCCCGGCCAACCTCCGGCACCAGAAGCCCCCCATGCCATGACCGATGACGACGGCATGACCAGCGATTCAGCTTATTCACTCTCCGTTATCGTGCGAGTAATGCCAAGCGCGAGTAGCCGCCGTTCTAGTGCCAGGTTCAGCCGATCAGAGCCCGAGCACGCGGCGCAGTCCCCGGTCGACTTCGTCCATAAGGGATCCAGGCGCGTAGCCGACAGGTTCCTCAAGGTCAGTCTTATCGAGGGTGACGAGGGCGGTGACGTTGATGACTGAGTCCTTGGGGAGGCCGGAGACGGCAGCCGGCAGGAAAACGTTGCCGGGCATGGTGGCCAGAGCCGTATTAGAAGTGATGACGGCCGCGATGGTGGTGTTCAGCCGACTGGCATTGAATGGGTCGGACTGGATGATCAGGACCGGGCGCCGCTTGGCGGGCTTACTTCCGCGTGCTTCGCCGAGATCGGCCCAGCAGATAGTGCTGCGCTCGGTCACCAGTCGCCCTGGCCTGCCAGGTAACTGCGGCCAGCGGCGGCAGCGGCAGCGTTAGAGTCGTCATCGCCGGTTCGCAGCGCCTCGTCGATCTGCTGAGTGAGCGAACGCGAGGCGAGTTGGTCCAGGTAGCTGCGGGCAGCGCGGGCGAAGAACTCGGACCTGCTGATACCCAGTGCCCGTGCTTGCCTGGTGGCTTGCTCGTAGGTGTCGTCGGGGAGGGAGATCGCTGTCTTCATGCCTTTAGTATAACCGGGTATTACTTCGATGAGAATCACCAGGACGACGTCCTCAGCCCGCACTCTCATGCATGTTATGTAGGTGATCTTCCTTGTCATCTGGGCCGCTGGCCCCGGCCTTGCCTCTTGTCAGGCGGAGCGGCACCGGCCGCCGGGAACCCGTGGCCGGTGCGTGATCGCCTGCGGTGCTGTCAGCACGGCCCGTTCCGGTAGGTCACGAGAGGATGGCCGACCCGCCGGGCTTGGCTGCGGGTCCGGTGATGCGGGCGGATGACGGTTCCGGGCCGGGCCGGTCTGGCGGGACGCAGGCCATTCCGTCGCTGAAGCCCGCTGAGCCGATCCCGAACGCGGCGTTGAAGCGGTCGATGTTCACCAGCGCCAGCAGGGCGGTGATCTCCACCAGCTGGCGCTCGTCGAAGTAGGACCGCACTCGCGTGAACAGCTCGTCTGTGACCTCGACCGGTGTGCGCATCACCGCGGCTGTGTAGTCCAGCGCCGCCTTCTCGCGATCGGTGAACAGGTCGCTGGAGGAGTAGCGCGGCAGGGCGAGCAGTTCGGAGTCGGAGAAGCCGGAGTTGCGGCATATCTGCGAGCCGAGGTCGACGCAGAACTCNNCACCCGATCATCTGCGCGCCCTTCAGCTCGACCAGGTTCTTGATCCGCTCATCGACGGTCTTGCCCTTGCGGACTGCCTGGTTGAACCGGCCCATGCCCATCATCATCTTCGGCTGATGCGCCCAGATCTGGATCGGCTCGATTCCGTTGCCAGTCCGCGGATCGCGGCCGGCCAGCTTCTTCACCGCCCTGGGCCCGAATCTGCAGACGAGCTTGACGACCGGGCCGGCCTGGGACTTCGATACGCCTTCAATGCGTGCCATCGAGCACCCTCCTGTCACATCGGCTGGGTAACGGGCCTCATCCGCATGACGCCGGACCGCCGGGAAATGTGACATGGATAGATGAGCCGAGCTCCCAAACCGGTGTGTGCGGGGGATGCGGTCGGGTAGGCGGTCAGATCCAGCCGCGGGTGCGGGCGAGCTGGACTGCTTCGTGGCGGTTGGCGGCGCCGAGCTTGGCGGCTGCGGAGGAGAGGTAGTTGCGGACTGTGCCGGGGGTC
>PMST01000410.1 GCA_003168295.1 Actinomycetota bacterium | reverse complement strand
GCCATGGCCCGCCCCCTATGAGTCGGCATGGCGCGTCACCTATGACCGGTCCGCGCTGCCCAGCCCGGCCTCGCGGGCCCGGACGATCGCCTGCGCGCGGTCACTGACCTGCAGCTTGGCGAAGACAATCGATACATGGTTGCGTACCGTCTTGTCCGCTAGATGCAGCCGCCGGGCGATGTCGAGGTTGTTGCGCCCGTCGGCGATCAGCTGCAGGATCTCGACCTCGCGGACGGTTAGCTCGGGAAACGGCCGGGCCGCACGACCGCCTGCCGGGCGGCCGCGAAGAAGCACCGGGGCGAGGCCGGCCGGCCGTCCGGGAACAGCGGCGTGAACAGCGCGGCGCTGATCGCCAGGGCGGGCAGCCAGATGTACTCCCCGATGAACAGGGCGGGAGTGGCCAGGGGCAGAGCCGGCCTGCGGGCCGTGTATTCGGCCATCAGATCGGCCAGTCCTGCCAGCTGGGCTACCACCACGAACAGCCAGCCGAGCAGGTGCCGAGGCTTCTGCCACAGGACGATAGCTCCGGTGACCCCGCAGGCCAGGGCGAAGACACCCGCGGTGATCTCGTTCTGTTCGACCAGGTAGGCCAGCGACCGCCGGTTCACCGCCGACAAGACCGGCCTGCTCTTCGGCCTTGGCGCACCACGCCTGCTGCGCAGCCGGAACCTGTCTGGCTGGGGTCTGGCGCTCGGCATCGTCGGGATCCTCGCGCTGGCCGCTTACTGGAGCGGAGCGTCGGTCGTGTTCGGGACGGCCGCCGTCCTGGCTGGAGTCGCCGGCCGGCGCCTGGCCCGGATGGAGGGGAGGACGGCGAAGCTCGCCGTCGCCGCCACCGTAGTGGGCCTGCTCGCCATCGGCGCAGACATCATCGGGACCATCGTCAGCACCTACCACTGACCAGCCAGTCACCAGCTCACTGATCAGTCAGTCACCGGCGCCACCGGGCCGTGCCCACCGAGCAGCGCGGCCCTCCGCCATGACCTCGCCGCCTCTCCCCGCGGCTATGACACGCCCGCTATGACACCCCCGCTATGACCCGAACTCCGCCCGCACCCCCAGCAGCCGCACCGGCCGCCGCCCGGCAAACCGCGCGAGCGCGTCGCGCGCGGCCTGCTCGATCACCGCGGCCTCCGAGCTGGGCGAGCCGAGCGGCACCCCGTGTGTCTCGGTGATGAACGGCGCGTACCGTACCTTCACGATCACCCGCACCGCGGGCCGCGTTTCGGCGGCCAGGTCCACGGCCAGGAGCCCGGCGATCCGCGCCACCTCGGCCTGTACCTGGGACCAGTCGGCGATGTTCTGCTGGAAGGTTTCCTCCCGCCCGTGGCCGCGGGCCACGTACGGTGTGTCGTCCACGTCGGCGTCGCCCCGGCCGCGGCCGAGCAGCACCAGCCATGGCCCCGTCATCGGGCCGAACTCCGCCGCGAGCGCGTCCGGATCGGCCGCCGCCAGGTCGCTGACGGTACCGATGCCGAGCCCGGCGAGCTTCTTGGCCGTCTTGGCGCCGATGCCCCACAGCGCGTCGGTCGGCCGGCCGCCGAGGACCTCGAACCAATTCGCGGACGTCAGCCGGAACACCCCGGCCGGCTTGCCAAACCCGGTGGCGATCTTGGCCTGCAGCTTGTTCTCGCCGATTCCCACCGTGCAGTCGAGTTGCGTGGCCGCCCGGACACTGGCCGCCAGCGACCGGGCGAAACCTTCCGGATCCTCGGTGTCGACGCCCAGGAACGCCTCGTCCCACCCCAGCACCTCCACCACCGCGCCCGAGGCCCGCAGCACCGCCATGACCGACTCGGAAACCTCCTCGTAGGCGGCCCGGTCGACCGGCAGGAACACCGCGTCCGGCAGCCGCCGCGCCGCCGTCCGCAGCGGCAACCCGGAGTGCACCCCATGCTCCCGCGCCTCATACGATGCCGTGCTCACCACCCCGCGCTTGGTCGGGTCTCCGTCCCCGCCCACCACCACGGCCCGCCCCCGCAGCTCGGGATGCCGCAGCACCTCGACCGCCGCGATGAACTGATCCAGATCCACATGCAGCACCCATCTAGTCACCCCCCACTCCTACCCCTCCCACCCCCGACTACGTCCCGGCCGCCCTCTTCCCCAACGGAGTCGGTGGCCCCCCGAGCGTGCTCTTACGTGTACGGTGGGCCACCGACCCAATCGGATGCGGGCGCGGAGGAGCGGAAGCAGCGCGGGGCTGACCGTCGGCGGGACGCCTGGCCAGGTGACCGTCCGAGGGTGGCGAGCGCAAGCACCACCGCCCGTTCCGGATAAATGATGTTGACCTGGCGTGACGGCTCAGCCAACAATGACACGTGCTGCTCACCATCACCACCACGCGCGCACCCGCGACCGATCTGGGCTACCTGCTGCACAAGCACCCAGACCGGTTCCAGTCGCTCGCCGTTTCCGCTGGTGAGGCGCATGTCTTCTACCCGGAGGCGACGCCGGAGCGGTGCACGGCCGCGCTGCTGCTCGAGATCGATCCGGTGGCCCTGGTCCGCGGGCGCGGCGGCGCCAGCAGCAAGAACCACGATGGCGCCCTGGCCCGGTACGTCAACGACCGGCCGTACGCCGCCTCAAGCATGCTCGCGGTGGCCATCAAGGAGGCCTTCCGGACCGCGCTCACCGGCCGCTGCGACGCGCGGCCCGAGCTGGCCGCAGCCCTCATCCCGCTGGCCATCAGGGTGCCCGCGCTACGCTGCCGGGGCGGGATCACGCTCGCGCACCGCGTGTTCGGCCCGCTCGGCTGGGGCGTCGAGGCGGTCCCGCAGCCGTTCGAACCGCCCGAGTGGGGGGACTCGCCCTACCTTGACCTGCGGCTGACCGGCGACCTGCGGCTCGCCGACGCGCTCAACCACCTGTACGTGCTGCTGCCCGTGCTCGATGACGCCAAGCACTACTGGGTGTCCACCGAGGAGGTCGACAAGCTGGTCCGGGCCGGCGGCGACTGGCTGGCCAGCCATCCGGAGAGGGAGCTCATCACCCGGCGCTACCTGTCGCACCAGCGCAAGCTCACCCAGTCCGCCCTGGCCCGGCTGGCCGAAGCCGACGACATCGACCCCGACGAGCTCGATAACGCCGTCACCGACGAGGGCCCAAAGGCCCCGGAGGTCCCGGATGCGCCAGAGGTCCCGGAGGCCCCAGAGGCCCCGGAGGCGCAGCCTGCCCCGGCCAAGTCGCTGGCGACGCTGCGCCGCGAGGCCGTCCTGGCCCTCCTGCGAACCGAAGGCGCCCGCCGGATCGGCGATTTCGGCTGCGGCGAGGGCACCCTGGTCAGGGACCTGCTCGCCGATCCTCGCGTCGAGCTCGTGCTCGCCGTCGACGTGTCCGTGCGCGCCCTGCGGCTGGCCGCGCGCAGCCTGAACCTGGACCGGATGTCCGGCCCGCAGCGGGACCGGCTGAAGATCTTCCAGTCCTCGCTCCTGTACCGCGATGACCGGCTGGCCGGCCTGGACGCCGCCGTGCTGATGGAGGTCATCGAGCACGTCGATCCTGGCCGGCTGGCCACGCTCGAGCGGGCCGTCTTCGGCTTCGCGGCGCCCGGCGCCGTGCTCGTGACGACGCCCAACGCCGAGTACAACGCGTGTTTCGACACGCTGCCGGCCGGCGCGATGCGGCACCGCGATCACCGGTTCGAGTGGACCCGCTGCGAGTTCGGCGACTGGGCCAAGCGGGTAGCCGCCGACTTCGGCTACCAGGTCCGCTTCGCGCCCGTCGGCCCCGAACACCCCGCCCACGGCCCGCCCACCCAGCTGGCCGTCTTCACGAAGGCGAAACCGTGACNNCCACCCAGCTGGCCGTCTTCACCCGGCAGCGGACCCCATGACCGGCGATCCCATGACCGGCGCCCCCACGACCGGCGAGCACGCGCCCACCACCAAGCTCACCGTCCCCGAACTAAGCCTGGTTGTCCTGGTCGGCGTCACCGGCTCAGGCAAGTCGACGTTCGCCCGCACGCACTTCAAGCCGACCGAGGTGATCTCCTCGGACTTCTGCCGGGGCCTGGTCGCCGACGACGAGAACGACCAGTCCGCCACCCCGGCCGCGTTCGAGCTGCTGCACTACATCGCGGGCAAGCGCCTGGCCGGCGGCCGGCTCACCGTGGTGGACGCGACCAACGTGCAGCCGGAAGCCCGCCGCGAGCTGGTCGCGCTGGCCCGCGAGCACGACGTGCTCCCGGTGGCGATCGTCCTGGACCTGCCGGAGAAGCTGTGCGCCGAGCGCAACGCCGGACGCGAAGACCGCGATTTCGGCCCGCACGTGCTCCGCCGCCAGCACGACCAGCTGCGGCGGGGCCGCAACGGACTGCGCCGCGAAGGCTTCCGCACCGTACACGTGCTGCGCCGCCCGGATGAGGTCGCCGCCGCCGTCATCACCCGCACCAAGCTGTTCAACGACCTGCGGCACGAAACTGGCCCGTTCGACGTCATCGGCGACGTGCACGGCTGCCGCGCCGAACTCGAGCAGCTGCTCACCGCCCTGGGCTACGAGCTCGAGCGCGACGACGCCGGCCGCGCGGTCGGCGCCAGGCACCCGGACCGGCGCGCGATCTT
>PMST01000508.1:15982-21357 GCA_003168295.1 Actinomycetota bacterium | reverse complement strand
GTGATCAGTTCTTGGTCGTTCATGGCTGGTTCTCCTGCTGTGGTTCGGGAATGAGGTCGCTGCGCAGTGCGGCTAGAGCGCGGGCCATGTGCGCCATAACCGTGTTCGGCGTGATGCCGAGCGCGTGCGCGGTGGCACTGGTATCGAGGTCGAGGATCAGCCGCAGCGCGATGACCTGCCGCTGGCGAGCGGGCAGCCGTCGCAGCGCGGCCATGATCTGCGGATCGACCGGGTCCTGGACGGTCGTCACGGCCGCGGGCAGGCCTGCCAGCATGCCCGTGTCGGGGAGGGGTACCTCCCGGCGGCGGCGGCGCCACCGGGAGATGTTCAGGTTCAGCGCGGTGCGCACCACCCACGCCGCAGGCGCCGGATGCTTGCTGACGGTGCGCCAGGAGGCGCAAGCCCGGGCGAAGGCCTCGGCGACAAGCTCCTGCGCGCTGTCCTGATCACCGACGATGATCAAGACCGTGCGCAGGCAGTCGTCCCTGGAGCTCCGGTAGAACTCCGCGAACTCCAGGCGTTGGGTCCCCATGCCTATTCAACGCGCAACCGGCGCCCGCGGGATTACTTAGCCGGGCATCGCAGTGTCGTGGTTGTCAAGGGCGACCTCATGCCGACGGCGGCGCCACCGGGACACGTGGGTATTCAGCGCGGTGCGCACCACCCATGCCCGCGGCACCTCCAGCTCGCGTACCTTCCGCCACTGTCAACGGTCATTGAGAATTTTTTCGTGGCCGCTAGCACCGGACCGTCGCCTCGATCATGAGCCGCCGCGCCGATCGGTGTTCGGACTTGGCATGTGGCACCGGGGGCCATCGCATCCGCACACAGTGCGCGCGGCTGGGTGCTGCGTGGGCAGGATGGCGGGGTCCCGGACCTCACTCTCACCTGCTAGCACGTGAATTCCAGATACGGGCTGCTGATAGGTCTTTCCAGCCGGCCCGATGGACGGTTGCGCCGGCCGGGGTAGCGCAACGCGTCCGCATTCGCCCTCAGTCTTCCCATCCGCCCCGTCCGCCACCGGGCGGGCCCGCTGCCAGTGCATGGAAGTGGCACCCTGCACAAAGGGGTGTGCACGTTGTCACAACCATGCAAACCGGACTGAGGTGTAGGGGGTCAGTGTGTATTGCTGGTGTGAGTGGGGTGAGTCCGGGGTGGAGGCGCCGGCGGCGATTCAGGGGTTCATCGTGCCGGCCAGATCTGCCGGCGGCGGCTTCCGGATGCGACGTTTTTCAGGCATGTGAAGGATGCCTTGATGGTTTCTCTCGGTGGTGTCCGGCCCGAACCAGCGAGGGTGGCTGACCGGATCTCAGAGTCTGACCGTCGCCTCGATCGTGAGCCGCCGCGCCGGTCGGTGTTCGGACTTGGCATGCAGCACGGGGATGCACTGGATCCGCCGCGGAACCCGGAGCTTCACGATAACCGGAGTTGCCTCTTCCGTTTCTGCTGCATGCGTGGTCCTTGTGACCACTGTGGTGCTGGGCAGGTTGGTTTTACTTGAGCTATGCCTTAGTAGTCCTGTACTTGTGCCGGTCCAGACCCGGCAGGGTACTCCCGCGGCAGGCCGAACGACCCGAACAATCCCGTGTCCTGGAACGCGATGATCCGCGCGATCCCCGTCGCGGTGAGCGTGGGCACCAGCATGGCGTGCGCGTGATACGCCCGGTCTGGGTCGCGCCGGTAGACCGCGAACGCCCGCTCCCCGTTCGCCAGGACCGGAACCAGCCGGAGCCCTCCGGGCTCGGTGAGAAAGTGCACCACGATAAAGCCCGCCACGGTCTGCCGGCCGGTGAACCAGGTCAGCAGCGGGGGCATCTCCAGCGCGACATCCTCCCGCAGCAGCTCGGCCAGCGCGCTGCCGTCGGCGTCCTGGATCGCCGCGGCGAACCGGTCAAGCACCGCCCGCCGGTCCGGTTCGGAGGGCTCGGCTAGCTCGTCTTCGGCGGGCAGCGCCTCCGCGAGCTGGGCGCGGGCCCGGCGCAGACCGCTGTTCACCGCCGTGGTCGTCGTGCCGAGCAGCTCCGCCACCTGCGCGGCCGGCCAGTCCAGCACGTCCCGCAAGATCAGCACCGCGCGCTGTCGGGCCGACAGGTACTGCAGCGCCGCGACGAAGGCGAGCCGGATACCCGCCCGCGACACCGCCACCGCGGCCGGATCCTCGCCTTCCCCGGCCAGCAGCGCGCCGGGAAACGGCTGCAGCCAAGGCACCTCCGGCCCCGCCACCAGCGGTGCCTCCATGTCCTGGGCAGGCCCGCCCAGCCCAGAAGGCAGCGGCCGCCGGCCCCGCCGCTCGATCGCGGTCAGGCACACGTTGGTCGCGATCCGGTACAGCCAGGTCCGCACCGACGACCGGCCCTCGAACCCGTCATAAGACCGCCACGCCCGCAGGTACGTCTCCTGCACCAGGTCTTCGGCCTCCTGCGCCGAGCCCAGCATCCGGTAGCAGTGCGCCAGCAACTCACCCCGGAACCGCCCGGTCAGGCCGGTGAAATCCTCGCTGACCGTCATCGGCCACCCCAAACTCGTCCGCGCCAACGCCAGCCACGCCCTGGCTTATATATACAGACCCGCCATCCGCCGCAAAATCGCCGCGAGGTCGATAACCGCCATCCGCCGCAGCTTAGTGCGCTGACCGGCGACAACAGGCCGGCATGGTCCGGAGCGTCAAGCTCCCGGCCGGTATGGTCATCGCCATGGCCGAACAGCTGACACCCCACGTGAGGGTCGCGACCCTCAACACCTGGGGCGTTGCTATCCGGGCCTCGCAACTGGCCCGTCGCTACGCGGTGATCGGCGCTGAATTTGAGGCCGGCCAAGCCGATGTCGTGTGTTTCCAGGAGGTGTTCACCTACTGGCACCTGTGGCTGCTGGCCCGGCGGATGCGCTCGTTCCGGCACGCGAGCTACCGGCCCGCGGCGCTCGGTCCGGCCGGCGGCCTGGTGACGTTCTCGCGGCTGCCGGTGTCCGGCCGTGACTACCAGAGCTTCGGCACCCCGCCCGAGGCTCCCGGCCTGCCCCCGCACGTCCGCTCCGCGGCCCGGCTAAAAGGCGCCCTCGCGACTCGGCTGACGCACCCCGGGCTCTGCGTCGTCAACACCCATCCCGTGGCCAACTGGGACGGGGACTGGTCGCGGACAAACCGGTTCTACCCGCTGCACCACGCCCAGCTGTCCGCCCTGGCGCGGACTGTGCGCGGCGTCGGTGGCCCGGCGGTGGTGTGCGGCGACTTCAACGTGGACCGTGATAGTTCCCTGTTCGACGATTTCATGGCCGAGACGGGGCTGGCCGACGCG
Organism: Actinomycetota bacterium; assembly: GCA_003168295.1. The sequence goes on along the minus strand of PMST01000508.1, from coordinate 18,064 downwards.
TTCGAAGGCAAGTGCCCGCCGACGTTCCGCGCCGAGTATCTCCCGGCGGGCAAGACGCCGCACTGCATCGACTTCATCCTGACCGCGACCGGAGTCAAGGCAGAATCCGCGGGACTGCTGCTCACCGGCAAGGTCGAGCTGCCCAGCGGCCCCGGGTACGCCTCAGATCACCTCGGGCTGTACGCCGACCTGCTCCTGGCGCCGTGACCCAGGCCCGTCGCCACCTGCTCATGGTCGCTCCTCGCCAGGCCTGGGCCCCGGATCCTTCTAGTCCCCCTTGCGCCAGCTCAGCAGGTCGCCTGGCTGGCAGTCCAGCGCCTCGCAGAGCTTGGTCAGGGTGCTGAACCTGATCGCCTTGGCGCGCCCGTTCTTGAGGATCGACAGGTTCACGATGGTGACCCCCACCTGCTCGGAAAGCTGGGTGAGCGTCATGCCCCGCGCGGCCAGCAGCTCATCTAGGTGAATCTCGATGGCGTGTTCGGGCCCTGGGTCGGCCGCCGTCACACCGTGCCCGCGAGGTCGTCGCTCATCCGCGCGCCGACGCGGATCACCCGCGCCAGTGTCAGCAGCCCGCACGCGATGAGCAGCGGCACGAACAGGACCGCGATCCCGGCGTCCACCGCGTTGCGCACCGCAGGCACGGAACCGGTGACCACGGTCGAGGCGAAGGCGCTCTGCGCCACGCTCTGGCCGACCGCCACGACCAGGGACCCGGCCAGGACGAACCAGCCGAGGAAACGCAGCCGCCGGGCCACGGTCACCGCGAACGGCCCGGCCGCGCGGATACCGCGCAGCAACTGCGCCAGCAGCAGGACGACGGCCAGGTACAGCGCGATCTCGGGTACCTGGGTCAGGGACACCAGCACCCGCTGGCCGGCGGTCGGATGGCTGGCGCACAGCAATACCTGGCCGCCGCCGGAGGTCACCCCGGACCGCAGGTGCGCCAGCGGCCCCGCGGTGGCGGTGACCGCTATCCCGTTCGTCCGCGCGCCGGAACACGCACGTCCGGACCCGAGCCCGAACAACCCGATCTTTCCGAAGACAGCGAATATGAGCACGATAGCCAGCAGCACCGCCGCCAGGATCAAGATGAACTTGACCGCGCCGCCGAGCGGCGCGGTGAGCTTAGTGTCAGTGCCCTGATCCGGAGCGGCGTCAAGATCTGGTCGCATGACAGCCCCCTTATCGTTAATCGATACTATCGAAAAACGATAACACCGGGTGCGGCCGCGCGCAAGCCCGGCCCGTTTCCCAGGCCCGGCACAGCGCGTTGGCCAGGACCATCTGGGGCGGGGTCCGGCAGGACACCCGGATCAGGTCCGGGCTGGCCACGATGATGGCCAGGGCCCGGGCGCGTGAGGTCGCGACGTTCAGCCGGTGCAGGTCGTACAGGAACTCCATGCCGCGAGGCGCCAGGTCCGCCGACGAGGTGGCCATGGAGTAGATCACCACCGGTGCCTCGCGCCCCTGGAACTTGTCCACCGTCCCGACCCCGAACCCGGCCTGCCCGGTGGCCGCCAGCGCGCCCTGGATGGCCCGGATCTGCGCGTTGTAAGGCGTCACGACCAGGATGTCGCCACTACCGACAGCCCGCTCGGCCCCGCCGGAGTCCCGCCACGTGCACCCAGTCAGCTGCCCTGTCAGCCGCGCCACCTCGCGAGCCTCCTCCGGCGAGGCGTTGGTGTTTCCCTGATGCGCCACCTCCACGATCCGCAGCCCCGCCCCGAAACCCAGGATTTCCTGGCGCTCGAGCCCGTCCACCCCGTGCAGCTTCCCGTCGTAGAAGGCCTCTGAGGTGAACCGGCACAGGTCCGGGTGCATCCGCCAGGTCTGGTCGAGCAGCAGCCCGGCCCCCTCGGGCATCGTCGCCCGCTCGCCCAGGATGTGCTCAAGCGCCGAGACGCCCGCGCCCGGCGGGTGGGTGGCGTGACTCGGCTGGGCCAACTGCTGCGGGTCGCCCAGCAGCACCAGGTTCCGCGCCGCCCCGGCCACCGCCAGCACGTTGGCCAGCGACAGCTGCCCCGCCTCGTCCACGAACAAGGTGTCCACGCTGTCCGCCATCCCCGCCCGCGCCCACAGCCA
>PMST01000508.1:0-15941 GCA_003168295.1 Actinomycetota bacterium | reverse complement strand
CGCCCGGCCGCGATGAGCTCGAGTATCTGCTCCGCCGCGGTGTACGTCTTCCCGGTCCCCGGCGGCCCCTGCATAGGCAGGTAAGAGCGCCGCAGCGACACAGCGAGCCGGACCGCTGCATCCCGCGCCGTTTCGCCCTCGGCGCGGGAAGCAGCGCTCCGGTGAGCATCCTCACCGGAATCCGGCGCCCGCCGCAGCAGCAACGCCGTCGCCGCGTCCGGCCCCCCGACCCCGTCCCGCACCACCCGTGAACCCAGGTCCCGCAGCCGATCCCGCTGCTCCCTGGTCCCGGGCGGCCCGGCCTCGACCAGCGCCGCGGGCCACGGCCCGGAATAGGCGCTGCCCATCTTCAGGTCGATCGTCCCGGACGCATCGTCCACGTCGCAGACCGCCCACTGCTTATTCGAGCCAGGATCACACGCCGTAGAGCCCGGCGAGAACTTATGTTCCTGCGGCGGGAAGCAAAACCGCCGCACCACCGACCTCTTGACCTGCCCCACCACCTCCCCGTACCCGGTGAGCCCGCCCAGCGCGTCCGGCTCGCCGATCAGTTCCGCCGGGCTCAGCGTGCGGACGTAGAAGTACCGCCACCAGGCCGGCTTGTCCTCCCGCCGGTGCCAGTCGAGCAAGTCCGAGAGCAGAACCCGGGCCCGTTCCGAATCTGTCTGCACGGACGGAGCGGAAACGCCTTCCGTCAACGCCGACCTGATCCGGGCCACCTCCGGGTCCTCGGCGGCCCCCGGCTTTTCCTCGAAGACCGGCCGCGGCAGGTCCTGGCCCAACCGCCCGGCCAGCTCGGCCCGGCGTTCCTCCAGCCAGTCCCGCAGCGCCAGCGTGGCCCGGCAGTCGTCCTCGTTGTACCCGGCCACGACCCGCCGCCGCTCGCCGCCGGCGGCCGCGGTCCCTTCCTCGAGCGCCGCCTCGAACGCGATCAGGTTGAGGGTCGCCTCGGCCAGGTCCACCTGCCGGTCGTACCCGCACAGCGGCTCGAGCCGCTTGATCGAGTAGCTCTCCACCCCGGCCCGCACTCCCTGCCGCACCACCCGGTACAGGTCGACGAACACCCCGAGCCGGAACAGGTCGTCGACCTCGTCCTCGCGGGTAGCGAAACGACCCATCAGCCTCCCGACCGCTTCCTGCCGCGTCCCGTGCAGCTCGGTGAGATGGTCGACCGACGTCGGCTCGTAGTGGTTGTAGTGGTAAACGTGCAGCCCGGGGTGACGGGCGCGGCGTTCGGTGATGAAGTCGATCAGCTCCTCGAACGCGCGCTTTTCACCCGGCCGGTCATACGCCCACAGCTGCGTGTACCGGGGGAGTCCCACCTCGTCGGCCTCGGCCGTGTCCACCACGCCGAACAGGTACTGCAGCCCGAACTCGCGGCCGTCCTCGGAGTAGTACCGGGCGCCCTCGATATCGAAGAACAGGTCACCGTCGGCCGGTTCGGGCAGCGCGAGCAGCCCGCGGTTGGCGACCAGCGCGCCGCCGGAGTCCCGTTCGGGAGCCAGCAGCTCGTACCGGATGACTCCCTCGTCCTCGCTGGCCACCTGCAGCCGGGCCTGCCGCTGGGAGCGTTCCAGCGAACCGGGGCTCACCCGGTCCAGCCACGGCAGGGCGTCCAGCCCGGCGAACCCGCGCCGGGTCGCGGTCCCGGCGTCCTTCAGCGCCCGCCGCTGCCCAGCCGGCATCCCGGCCACCAGCGACAGATCATCATCGGCCCGCCGCCGGTCGCGGCACGCATCCCGCCACCGGCAGATGGCACAGTGCTCGACCGGCTCCGGGTACACCTCAGCCGCCGGATCCGTCCCGATCGCGTCCTCCAGCAGCCGCCGCGTCTGCCGCTCATAGGCCGCGAACTCGTTCACCTTGAACGGCACGAAATCCCCGTTGCCCAGCGCCAGGTGCATCCACCGCGGCTCGAACCCGTTAGCCCCCTGCAGGCCGGCCAGCAGGTGCGAGTAGAACGCGGTCTGCAGCACCGCCCGCGCCTTCGCCGACCGCGCCAGCTTCGCGTCGACCACCTCATAGCCGCCCGGCCGCGGCTCCCCGTCCGGCGCGGGCAGCAGGTCCGCCCGCACCAGGAAATCCGGCCGCCCGAACAGCGGCGCCCCCGGCCCGCCCCCGGTCAGCGTCCCCTGAAAGATCACCCCGGCCCCGCCCCGGATGGCCTCCGCCGTCGCCCGGGCCCCGCCCCCGAAATTCTCCGCCCCGCTGACGTCCACGACGTCCAGCCCGTCCGCCCGGAACCGCTCGAGCACCCCCCGCTCGTGCACCTCCCCGCGCCGGACCAGCTCGGCAAACCCGACGTCAAACTCCCGCGGCGGCCGCAGCTCCCCCCGCGCCCGCGCCAAATCCAGCTGCGTCAGCCGCCGGCAGGCCAGAAAATTGGCCACATCGCTCGCCGACAGCCTTACCCGTCCCCCAACAATCTTCATTTTGATACCTAACGATCGCCGGTGACAGCCCCCGGACAACTTCCCCGCCAACCGCCCATTGTCGTCCCCGCGGATCACGTGCTGCTGGCGATGCCCAGGAAAACGACGAGCACCCGGTTGAGCCGAAGGATGCTGGCGTCATCAAGCACCCCGACCTTCGTGCCGAGCCTGGAGCGGCGCACGGTGGTGACCTTGTCCACCATGATCCGGCTGGGTCCGTCCAGGCCGTTGCCCTGATCCGGCTCGATCAAGAGCCGGAACAGCGGAGCGTCCGTGGGATCGGTGGTGAAGGGGCACAGCGTGACCAAATCGGTGTCGAAGTGATCATCCTGGATGATCACCGCAGGCCGTGGTTTGCCGGTGTAGTCAGCTCCGCCCGAGACCGTCCAGATCTCGGCTCGCTTCACGGCTCTGGCCACTCCGATATCGAATCCACGAAGGCCTGGTCATCGTCGGCGGCATCGCTGACGGACACCGCACGCGATTGCCGGTGCGCCTCCGCGGCGAAGCCCTCGGCATTAACATCCGGTACCCAGATCTGCACCGGCCGCAGGCCCTGCGCGCGCAGTCGCTCCCGGTGCGCACGGACGCGCCGCCGCGAGTCTGTGTCGGCCATCCACGACCTCCTCCGTTACATGTAACGATACCGGCGACTAGCCGTCCCGTCCAACGGCCGATTATCCAGTCGCTGTGCCGGGGGTGCGGATGTGGCGCGAGCACGCGGCAGGGGCTTGGGTTGGTCACCGCCGAAGAGCTGCCGGCTGGCCCGCCGCTCGCGCCGGCCGCCCGGGCTGAGATCCTGAGCACGATCATGTTCCCTGGTCAGCCTTAACGGAGGTTCGCCGATGCCGGGTCCTAGCCGGAGCAATGCCCTTGATCACGTCGTCGTGATCATGTTCGAGAACCGGTCATTGGATAATCTGCTCGGGCGTCTGTACCAGCCCGGTGAGGTGGCCTCGTTCGACGGCGTGGCGGGACGGGACCTCAGTAACCCGGTGCCGGAGTGGGCGGCCGGCGCGGCCGGCCCCACGGTCGTGCCCTACGGGGTGGCAGCGGACATGAACAGCCCGAGCCCGGATCCCGGCGAGGAGTACCAGCACGTCAATACGCAGTTGTTCGGGCTCATCGACCCGCCGGGCAACCGCGGCATCCTGGCCGAGAAGATGACCGCCCCGTACAACGCGCCGGCCGATCCCCGCCCGCAGCCGGCCCTGGACGGGTTCGTGGCCGACTACATCAGCGCGTTCACGGCCGAGATGGGCCGGCCGCCCGCGTTCGAGGAGTACGCCCAGATCATGACCGGCTACACCCCCGAGCAGGTACCGGTCGTCTCCGCCCTCGCCCGGGGTTTTGCCGCCTTCGACCACTGGTTCTGCGAGGTGCCGTCGCAGACGTTCGCTAACCGGTCGTTCTTCCACGCCGGGACCTCGTCGGGCTATGTCGTCAACATGTCCCCCGCCGATTCCTTCCCGATTCACAACACCGCCGAGACTATCTTCGAGCGCCTCGAAGCCAAGGGCCTGACCTGGCGCGTCTATTGCGACCCGCCAAGTCACATCTCGCTCACCGGGATCATCCACGCACCCCGGCTGGCGGACCGCTTCAAGACGCACTTCTTCACCACCGATCAGTTCCTCCAGGACGCGGCCCACGGTGACCTGCCGTCCTACTCGTTCATCGAGCCCAACCTCCTGTACGGCCACAACGACATGCACCCCGCCTTCGACGCCCTGTTCCCCGACATGATGCTGGACCCGCCGTCCGCCCTGCTGGGAGGGGAGGCGCTGCTGGCGAAGATCTACACCGCGGTCCGCTCCGCGTCCTCCGCTCGCGGGTCGAACGCCTACAACACCCTGCTCATGGTCACCTTCGACGAGCACGGCGGCACGTATGACCATGTCCCGCCGCCCCCGGTCCTGCCGCCCGACCCGGCCGCGCCGGCCGGCCAGCTGGGCTTCGCTTTCGACCGGTCGGGAGTGCGCGTGCCGGCCATCGCCATTTCCGCCTGGATACCGGAACGGACCGTGGTCAACGCCGAATACCGCCACACCTCCGTCATCAGGACCATGCGCGAACGCTGGCAGCTCGGCGCGCCCCTGACCGCCCGCGACGCGGCCGCCCGCGACATCTCGCCGGTCCTGTCCCTCGACAGTCCCCGGCCGCCGGAGGACTGGCCCGATGTCTTCCCGCTGCCGGTGCCGCCGTTCAACCCGGCCCAGATCTCGCCCGACGCCAAATTGCGGGCCCTGCCCAAGGCGGCGTTTTTCGCGGTCCTGGAGCTGGCCAAGCAGCGGGCGGCCCACGGCGCGGGCGTGCCGGAATACCAGCAAGACGTGGATATCTGCCACGCCGATGCCGTGACGGCCATCGTCGACGCCTTCGGGCACCTGTTCCCCGGACTGCGCGGCCGGTAGCCCCGTGACCGAGTACCGCGCCTCACTCGACGCCGCCGTCAGCTTCGGCAATGGCGGTGACCTGACCGTGCGCGGATTCCGGATCGATCTCCCCGCCCGCGACGTCGACGACGCCGAGATCGCCGCGCTGTTCATCGCCTCGCTCGGCCTGCTGATGACCGATTCGGTCGAGCTCAGCGACATCCGCGTCTTCGCCGAAGCCCACAAGGGGACGCGGGGAGGTCCCTCAGATCACCGCTTGGCCCCAGCGGCCGAGACCGGGCGGCTCGTCGAGCTCAGCCAGGTCATCCGAGCTGGCATGACCACCTATCCCGGACTTCCCGGACCGACGATCACCTCCCACCTGACCAGGCGAGCATCACGTCAGCACTACGCTCCGGGCACGGAGTTCGCCATCGACGAGCTCACCCTGATCGGCAATACCGGCACCTACCTCGACGCCCCCTATCACCGCTACGCCGGCGGTGCCGACCTCAGCGCCATCAGCCTGGAGCAGACCGTTGACCTGCCCGCAGTGGTCGTACGGATGGCCGGCGCCCCGCAGGGCGGGATCGACGTCGGCGCGCTGGCCGCCCTGGACGTTCACGGCACCGCCGTCCTGCTCCACACCGGCGACGACGCCCGGTTCGGCACGCCGGCCTACGCAGAAAACCGGCACTTCCTCACCCGGGCCGGCGCGACCTGGCTTGTCGACCACGGTGCGGCACTCGTCGGTATCGACGCGCTCAACATCGACGACACCGACGACGCCGAACGACCCGCACACTCGCTGTTGCTCGCCGCAGGCATCCCCGTCGTGNNCTGTTACGCTCATGCCATGAACGGTCCGGTCAGGCCGTCATAGCGAAGGGAAGCCCTCTCATGTTGTTCCTGGTCAAGCACCGCTACCCGATTCTCGGCGCCGTCCTGTCCGCCATCTCCAACGTCGTCTTCCTCGCCCTCGGGCTCGCCGAGCACTCGACCCTGCTGATCGTGATGAGCGCCCCGTTCCTGGCGCTGTCGATCGTCCAGTTCGCCCACCGCCGCCGGCACAACATCCCGCAGATCCGCTCATGAGCCAGGTCAGACACCAAAGGGTCCAGGTTCCCGGCGGCTCGATCTACTACCGAGCCCAGGGGACCGGCCCGGCCCTGCTGGTCATGAGCGGCGGCCCCGGCAACGCCGACACGCTGAGCTCGTTCGCTTCCTTCCTGGCTGAGGACTACACGGTCGTCAGTTACGATCGGCGCGGCTACTCCCGCAGCCACGCCGACGACCCGGCCGAGACGGCCGACCCCGCCGCCCCGGACGGAATCCCGCGTCACGCGGACGACGCCCGGCGGCTCATCGACGATCTCGGGTCAGGCCCGGTCACGGCCTTCGGCACTAGCTTCGGCGCCCTCATCGCCCTAGAGCTTGCCGCCGCCGCTCCCGCCGCCATCAGCACCCTCATCGTGCACGAACCACCGCTCGGCCAACTGCTGGCCGGCGACCAGCGTCAGCCCTTCGACCTGAACCTGGACTCCGAGAAGGACGCCGGCTCCGCGCTGGACGCCATCGCGGCCTCCGTCGGCGTCAGTCGCGGTCGCGCCGTAGGCGGCCCGGCCAGCCGTCCCGAGACGCGCCCGGCCGACATCGAGCTTTTCATCCGCCGCGACGTGCCCGCCATCGGCCGGTACCACCTCGACCTGGACCGGCTGCACCCCCTCTCCGGCCGGATCATCGTCACCGCCAGCCAGGACAGCCGCGGCTTCTACCCCTACCAGTGCGCCCAGCAACTAGCCCGCCACCTCGGCACCCCGCTGGCCGAACTACCGGGCAACCACGCCGGGATGATCCAGTACCCAGCCCAGTTCGCCGCCCAGCTACGCAACCTGCTACGCCCGCCGGCCACCAGCGCGGCACGAGACGCCGCGAGCTGCAAGGAGGTGACGAAATGATCTTCCTCATCAAGAAGCTGATGCGGTATCTACGGGCCCGACGGGACCGGACCTAGTGAGCTCACTCACCGCGGAGACCTGATTCTGGCTCGCTCCGCTACTTCCTTCTGGGTGAGATTCCGGCCTCTGCGGATTACGCGAAGCTGGTCGCCGAGCCCTAGATCTCGTCCGGCCTGCTCATATTCGGGATGTTCAGCTACGTGATCGCCGTCCGGAATACCCCCGGTCACGAGGTAATCGGGTACAGCGTGTTCACCAGCACCATTTACCAGCGCGTCCCTCAGACCGGCACGAGCTTGAGCAGCTGCACCGCGCCCGCGCCTAGCGTGACCCGGTAGGTGCCGCTCAGCGTGCCCGCGGCCGCGCCGGTCCACAGGTTGGTCGCGGTGGCGCGGCCGCGGATCCCGGCCGCGGCCAGTGAGACGGTCACGGTCTGGCTTGCGCTTCCGCTGTTGTTGAACAGGCCGAGGATCACGTCGCCGTTCCGCTCTGTCTTGGCGAACACCTGCTGGTTGCCGTGGCTGACGATCCGGCCGGCGTCGATGCCGTCCTGGTCCAGCGCGATGACCGCGGTGTTCTTCAGGTAGCCGAGCTCGGCGGAATCCAGGTTCGTCAGGTCGGCGCCAAGGATCAGCGGCGAAGCGGCCATCGCCCACAGGCTCAGCTGGGACTGCGCCTCGGCGTCGGTGATGCCGTCATCGGCCGGCCCGTTGCCGACCTCGATCGAGTCGTAGTCGTTGAACCCGCCCGGCCCGCCGTAGGGTTGCCACTCCGCCACCTGGCCGAACCGCGACCGGACGTCGGACCAGTCAGTCAGCGGATAGGAGTCCGAACCGCAGTAGCACTCGATGTCCGCACCCGTACGCCAGCCGTTGGAGTATCCCGCCCACGTCGCGGCCCCGCCGATGTCGAGGCTGTTGGACAGTTCGAGGTGGATCGGCCTGCCGGTCTGCTTCAGCGCCGCGGACCACGCTTCGACATCGCCGATGTCCGAGCCGCCCACGCCGTCGAGCTTGACGTAGTCGACGCCCCAGGAAGCGAACTCATCCGCCCAGGAGTTGATGAAATCCTGCGCGCCGGGCGCACTGTAGTCGATGCCGGTCATGCCGCCGCAGTCGTAGTTGTTCTCGCTGGTAGTGGTGGCAATCTCAGCGGCGGTGTACCTCGTCCCCAGGATCGGGGTGTGCTCCGACACGGCCTGCTTGGAGATGCCTGGCGTGACGTAGATGCCGAACTTAAGCCCGAGCGAGTGCACGTAACTAGCCACGGCCGCGATCCCGTTCTCCCCGTTGGGACCCGGCGGGAACTGGGTGGCATTGGCGACCCACCTGCCGTAGGAGTCGACGTCGGGCCCCTGGCTGCCGGGGCAGTCGTACCAGAAGTCATCAACGTTCACGTAGTCGTACCCGACGAAGGACAGGCCGCTGCTGACCATCGCGGCGGCTTGCGCCTCGATATCGCCGGCTGTCGGGTCGTGCCGGATAAAGCTCCAGCTGCTCCAGCCCATCGCCGGCCTGGTCCCCACGCCGTTAGATTCCGCAACCGAGGGCGCCGTGGCGATGAGGGCCAACCCGCCGACGACCGACATCAAGAGGAAAGCGGCCGCCACCGCGGCCCACCGCCGCCATCGACGCCGATCTCGGGTCATCCTGAAGCCACCTTCGCTCCCCATCCGGCGTAGCAGCAGGCCCACTGCCCGTTCGGTCTCATTGAAGTTCTACAGGAGCCGTCATCTCCTGGTGAGACCCTGCGCCCGCCCTGGCCGGACGATAGTGTCCCGGCATGGGCAGCCGCATATCTATCAGCGCCTGCGTGCAGAAGGAGCGAGGGATGATCGCGAGAATCTGGCGCGGGGCAGTACGGGCTCACGATGCTCCGTCTTACGCCGCGTATGTGCAGCGGACCGGAATCGAGGGCTATCAGCGTATGCCGGGCAACCGCGGGGCGTGGCTGCTGTGGCAGGTCGAGGGTGACCGCGCTGAATTCGTCACGCTGAGCTTCTGGGAGTCCCGGGCCGCGATTGAAGGCTTTGCCGGCCAGGACATCGAGAAGGCGGTCTTTTACCCGGACGACGAGCAGTTCCTCATAGAGCGCGACCTGACCGTGCAGCATTACCAGGTTGCAGGTACCGAGTAGACCGTGACAGTTACGGACGCTATGTCTGGGATGGCGGCGGTGACCCCGCACGGCGGGCTGCCAGGGTAGCTGGCGCCTCTGGCGTGGCCGCGGATCGGTGGGGCATTGTTAGGGCATGGACAAGCGTCTCCGCTTCATAGCCGACCTCATCGAACCGCTGCGGGTGGCACCGGGAAGCTCGGTCAGGCTGAGCCGCGACCACGATCCGGGGTACACCGGAAAGGTGGCCCGGGCCCAGGCCGACGGCCTGCTCGCCGACGGCGTGGAGCTGCTGGCCGAAATCCAGGACCGGCTCGCCGCCCAGGACAAGTTTGGCGTCCTGCTGGTGCTGCAGGGGCTGGACGCCTCGGGTAAGGACAGCACCATCAAGCACGTGATGAGCGGTGTCAACCCGCAGGCGGTAACGGTGCACGCCTTCAAGCAGCCCTCCGCGGAGGAGCTGAACCACGACTTCCTGTGGCGCTGCCAGCGCGCCCTGCCCGGCCGGGGCGAGATCGGCATCTTCAACCGGTCGCACTACGAGGAGGTGCTCGCCGTCCGGGTGCATCCGGAGCTGCTCGCTACCGAGCATCTGCCCGCGCAGAACCGGAGGCAGGACGTCTGGGCCCGCCGCTACCGGGAGATCAACGACTGGGAACGCTATCTGACCGATAACGGCATCCATGTCGTCAAGATCATGCTCAATGTATCCAAGCCGGAGCAGGCCAGACGGTTCCTCAAGCGGATGGACCACCCGGAGAAGAACTGGAAGTTCTCGCCCAGCGATGTCAGGGAACGGGGCTACTGGGACGACTACCAGCAGGCCTTCGACGCCATGCTGACCAAGACCAGCACCCGGTGGGCGCCCTGGTACGTCGTGCCGGCCGATCACAAGTGGTTCGGCCGGCTGGCCACCGCTGCGGTCCTGGTGACGGCTCTCCGCGCGATCAATCCGGAGTACCCGCCCGCTGACCCGGCGGAGAGAGAGGAGATGGCCAAGGCCAGGGCCGAGCTTGCCGCCGAACCCGGCCTCGCGGAGCCCGGCTGAGCGTTCGCGCCGTCATCCGGCGTAGGCCGCAGGTCCACTGCTGGCGCGGCGATGTCCGCGTGGGAGATTGCCTGCTGCGGCGTTCCGGGCCAGGCTAGAACCCATGGCCTGGCTGCCGTCTGACTTCAGCTACCCCACCGTGGTGGCAGTTGGTGATGGCTACCATCTGCGTCCGATCAGGGCCGCGGACGTTGATCTCGATTACCCGGCGGTGATGGGCTCTCAGCGACGGCTGTGGTCGATTTTCGGTGCGGCCTGGGACTGGCCGTCCGACTCGATGACGCACCAGCAGGACCGGGAGGAGCTGGCCTGTCACGAAGCCGAGATCGCCGCCCGCGAGTCGTTCAATTACGCGTTGCTGGACGACGCGGAAACAGCCCTGCTCGGCTGCGTCTACATTGACCCGCCGGAAAAGCAAGGCGCCGACGCCGACATTGCCTGGTGGGTGGTGGACGGCCAGGTCGGCACCGGTCTTGAGCGCGCGCTGGACGCGCTGGTGCCCCGGTGGATCGCCGCCGCCTGGCCCTTTACCCATCCGCGTTACGTCGGCCGGGACCTGTCGTGGGCGCAGTGGCTCGCGTTGCCGGACCTGGACCCGCCCACCATGCAGGATTCCCCCCGAGAAGGGCAGAGCCTCGCCAGCAACGGTAGGCCGGCCTGGCGCCGCATGTCTCGGCAGGTGTGGCTGCGCCGCCTGGCCCTGGTGGCGATCGCGGCCCTGGCGGGCCTGTTGTACGCCTGGGCCGTGGGCCAGGACACGCTCGAGTACTACTACGCCGCGGCCGACCGCAGCATGTCCATGAGCTGGCACGACTTCATNNTCCTTCCGCAGGTCATCGAGGGCATCCTCACCGTGCTGGTGCTCTACCGGGCGGTGCGGAGGCTGGCCGGCCCGGCCGCCGGCCTGATCGCCGCGCTGGTGCTGGCGGTCAGCCCGGCCACGGTGGCCCTGGACCGCGAGAACATCTCCGACTCGCTGCTGATCCTGCTGCTGGTCCTGGCCGCCGACGCCGTCTCGGGGGCTATCGCCGGGCTGGCCGCCAGCGAGGCGGACCAGGGCGCCACACTCGCGGTCGGCGACCCCGATGGGCCGTCGCCCGGTGCCGTTCGCGTCCGTCGGCCCGGCGGAACGCTGGGCCGGCTCATCCTGGCCGGCTTGTGGGTGGGGCTGGCTTTCCAGGCCAAGGAGATCGAGGCCTGGATGCTGCTGCCCGCGCTGGGCCTGGCCTGGCTGCTGTCCGGGTCCGGTTCGGTGGTGCGCCGCGTCGGCCAGCTCGCGGTCGCGGGCGTGGTCGTCGCGCTGGTGTCGGTGTCCTGGATGACCGCCGTGTCGGTGGTCCCCGCCGCGGACCGGCCCTACGTCGACGGCAGCCACGACAACTCCGTCTTCGAGCAGGTCTTCTCCTACAACGGGTTCGGAAGGTTCGGCGACCAGACCCCGCTGCAGGTGCGGGCCACCCAGCTGAATTTCGCCCCGCTCCCCGTTCCGCCTCGCGCCGCCGACCGCTTGCTGGACGGCGACCTGGGCCGCGATACCGGCTGGCTGATCCCAGCCGCCGCCGTCCTGGCGGTCTGGGGTATCGCCAGCCGGCGCCGGCAGCCACGCGGCGACCCGCTCCGGGCCTGTTTCATCTTGTGGGGCGGCTGGCTAGTAATCTTCTTCGTCGTTTTCACCGGGGTCACCACGCTCTGGCCCTATTACACTGCGGCGCTGTCCCCGGCGGCCGCCGCCATCATCGGCGCCGGCGTCGCCGCGGCCTGGTCACGGGAGCGAGTTCAGGTCAGGCGGACGATCGGCCTGGCGGTCATCGTCGCGGGCACCGCCGCCTACGCGGGCTGGCTGGTGTCCTCCTCGGCCGACGCGCCGGGCTGGCTGGTCCCGGCCATCGTCGCCGTCGGCATCGTCGCGACCGGCGTGATCGTCTGGTCGCTGGCGCGCCGCCGCTCCGTCTCGTTCGCCGCGGCCCTGGCCGCGGGCCTGGTCGCCGTGGCGCTGGCGCCGACCGTCGCCTCAGTCAGCCTGGCGGCTCACAGCGAAAGCGCCTTTGACACTCCATTCGAGTCGGCTCGGACCCAGGAGGCTGTAGCGCTCGGTTTGGGGAAGCAGGCGGTCATCGCGGTGCAGGACACGATCCCCTATTGGCAGCACGCCGGGAACGGTACCCCCTACCTGATGGCGGCGCAGAGCGCGCTGCTGCCGTCAGCCATCATCTATGACTCCGGCCTCGAGGCGCTCCCCATCGGCGGGTTCGACGGCACCACTCCGTCGCCGACCCTGGCCCAGCTGCAATCCGACATCCAGCGTGGCCTGTTCCATCTCGTCTGGATAGCTTCCGCCGCCGACCCCCGGCTGCGGTGGGTCACCACCCACTGCACCCAGCTAACGATGCGGCTCTATGACTGCGTGCCCGTCAATGCGGGCTAGCTTGTGCCATGGCCTTGTTTCGTAAGTCACCACCCCAGCGGCCGAAACTACAACGTCGGGTGCCTCGTCCGTGGGACCCGCCGGAGACGGAATTTCCCGCCATCGTGCCGATCAGCACCCTGCAGTTTGCCCGATCCGAGCAGACCGCGGTCGCGATCACAGGCATGTCGGCTTACACCAACGGGTTCGAGATCTTCGTGACCCGCCTCATCCGGCCAGATGCCCCCGGCTTCGACCAAGACCCGGTGCCCGGTGCGTCGAGGGACCTGCTGGCGGAACGGCAGTCTTTCCAGATCAGTTTGCGGCTCTCCGACGGCCGCATGGTCACCAGCGGGAGACCAGACGGCGACGCTGAGCCGACAGGGCCCGTGGTGGTATCGCGCGGCGGCGGCGGCACGTCGCACTATCTGCTCTCGCGGTGGTGGGCATGGCCGCTGCCGCCAAGTGGGCCGCTGGAGTTCATCTGCCAGCTCGGGACCGGCGAAACGCGGGTCGGCATTGACGCGCAACTGATCCTTGACGCGGCGCAGCGCAGTGTCCGGGTATGGCCAGTGGACGAAGGCTGACGATGGTCCGCTTGCGCAGGTTCGACTCCAGCCAGCAAGCATCCGGGTAGCCCCGCACCTGTCCCGGATAATCAACCTACCTGTCCCCGATGCTGGCTCCTGTTCGTCTGGAGGGCAAGAACCAGCGAAGGAGGACAATGATGAGCCGTGTCATCGTGATCGAGTTCGTGTCCCTGGACGGAGTCATGCAGGATCCGGACGGGCGCGAGGGATTCAGTCAGGGAGGATGGGCGTTCCGGTACGGCCCGGAGGCGGTCGCCGGCGACAAGTTCGGCCTCGGCGAGGTGCTCGACACCGGCGTTATGCTGCTCGGCCGCCGGACCTGGCAGCTGTTCGCCAAGATCTGGCCGGGCCGGAACGACGAGTTCTCGGCCAAGATGAACGCCATACCCAAGCTCGTGGCCTCACGTTCACTGCAGCAGGCCGGCGAATGGCAGAACTCCGCCGTGCTGCACGGTGACCTGGTAGCAGAGGTACAAAAACGCAAGCAGGACCACGATGTCGTCATCACGGGCAGCGCCAGCGTCGTCCGTATGCTGGCCGCTCACGACCTGGTCGACGAATACCGGCTCATGGTGTTCCCGCTGGTGCTCGGCACGGGCACCCGTCTGTTTCCCGACGGCACCCCGCCGGTAAACCTGGCCCTGGTATCGGCTCAGACCGCCGGCCCGGCTGTCCGCCTCATCTACACCCGTCCGGACCAGCGTTCGCGCACGGCCGCCACGACCTTGGCGAGCTGAGCGTCGAAAGCGTCAAGCTGCTCAGCTTCGGCAGCGCTCGCGACGAAGGCGTGCCGGTCGCAGGCTATGCCTCCGCGCCATATCCGCTCAATGGCGCGCGTCGCGGTGATGTCCGTCAACGGGTCACCGGACACCAGGACCAGGTCCGCGCGCTGCCCGGCGNNCCGAACACGGTCCCCGGGTTCGGAGCATCCGTGCCCGCCAGCAGAGTGACCCCCGCATCGGCCAGTCGTCGCACGTTGTCCTCGGCCCGGGAGTAGGGCGGCATTTGCCGGCCATGCCATCCCGGGGCATCCGAAGTCAGCCGGCGTGCCCAGGCGTCACCGAGCACTTCAGCGAGACGCGGGTCCCCGGCAACTGCCGCGCCACCCGGTTCGCCGAGGGTGTTCTCGATGGTGGCCAGCGTCGGACCGACCACGATTCCGGCCTCGGCCATGCGTCCGGCCAGGGCCTTGTCCAGCTCGGCGTTCGCCGGGACGTGGGCCACCACATCGACACCGGCGGACACGACCTCCTCGACACCGGCCGTCGAGGTCACGTGAGCGACGACGACCAAGCCGCGGGCGTGCGCGGCAATGACCAGTGCCAGGATGGTTTCGGGGTCCAGCGAGGGCCATAGACCCCCGGTGCCGGAGATGATCTTCAGATAGTCCGAGCCCGCCGCGATCCGTTCCGCCACGAATTGCCCGGCCTGGTCAGCGGCGGTCAACGTCGGGAACGGGGCGTACATCATCGACGGGTGCCCGCCCGGCGCGGTGGCACCGACACCCGAGGAACGCACATCGGCCACGTCCGGACGGGAGCCGGCCTGCTCCTTAGCGCTGGCCACCAGGTCGGGTTTGCTGAACATATCGAGAACGGTGGTAACGCCGAAGGTCAACGATTGCGCGAGAGCGCCGGGAACAAGGTGCACGTGCGCGTCGATCAGACCGGGAAGCACCGTCCCGCCGCCCGCGTCGATCACTTCGTCGCCTTCTTGGGCGGCCGAGGCGACCGAGCACTCGGTGATCAGCCCGTCAGCGAACCGGACCGAAGTCCAGTCCTGCGACTTCGTCCCGTCGAATACCTTCGCGTTCACGATCGTGGTTGCCGCGCCCAAGGCGTCCTCCCCAAGGGATCCTAAACAACCTGAATAGTAGAACAGGGGAGTGGACTGCCCCAGAACGCGCGGCTCCGAACTGCGTTGGAGAACAGGGCGAACGTTGCCTGACGCGGCGCGGGATACTAGTTAAGCGTCAAGGTTTCTGCGATCCTCACCAGTGCCTTTGCTTTCCAGAAATCGTTAGTGATGGACTCGGCGATGCGTTCGGCGCGGTCCGGGTCGGTAGCCGCCGATGTCCCTCCTCATCGGTGAGCGTTGCCCACTGGCGACCGATCAATGCCACGAGCACCACGCAGGACTCAACCGCGTCGCGAATCACCTCGGCGAAATCCAAGCCCGCCTCAATGGAGTCCAGATCCATGAAGACCCGCGCGTCCGAGATGCGCTCACTGAACTGGAACTGCAGCAAGCGCGCGTAGGGTCCAGCGTCCTCACGCCGGTAGCTGATGAAGACACCACACGCTGGATTACCCTGCACTTCGCACCTCCGACCGGAAGGAAGGCTATCGCAGCAGCCCGTACGGCGAAACGCCAGCCGCAGGCTTCCTGAGCATTGGCTCTCCGGGTCTTCTGCAGGGTCTACATTTGGTCGACACTGGCGGGTTCCCGATCGGGGCGGAGCACGGTGATATGTACCGGAAGATGACGATCATGCTGGCGGCGGCCGGGCTGGGCGTGAGCGTGGCTGCGTGCTCCGGCACGGTGCCGGGCCAAGGCGCGGCATCTGAACAGGTCGCGCAGACCGCGGCCGTGGCTACGTCGGCATCCGTCGCGGTGGAGTCGGCCGCCGTGCGCCGTTCATCGAGTGCTGCGGCATCGTTGCGGCTGCTGACCGAGCCGGCGTCCGGGATCGGGCCGATCTATAAGCTCATCACCGGGGCGAGGCACTCGGTCGACCTGACCATGTACGAGCTGGCCGACCCCACCGCGGAAGCGGACCTGGCCGCGGACGCCGCCCGCGGCGTGGACGTCCGGGTCCTCCTCGACCGGCACCTCGAGAAATCCCGCAACACGAGCGCCTATAGCTACCTGAACGCCCGCCGCGTCCACGTCCGGTGGGCTCCCGCCAGCACCACCTACCACCAGAAGACCCTCACCGTCGACAACGCCACCTCGGTCGTCATGACCCTCAACCTCGTCGCCAGCGACTACTTCGGGACCCGCGACTTCGCCGTCATCG
>PMST01000022.1 GCA_003168295.1 Actinomycetota bacterium | reverse complement strand
GGCATCTGATTCGGGCCTACGACAGCTGCCCAGGCACCATCTTGAGCGTCATCGTGTACTGGAGGTTCGAGTACTGGGTCATCCCGTAGATCAGGGCTACCACGATGCCGGCCAGGAGGAAGCCCCCGGCGACCAGTGCAGACTTCTTGACGATCGTCGCGACGAACGGATCCATGCTCCTCACCTCCTCCCTGAGCGCGGCTCGGTCTTCTTGGGATGGGCGACGCTTGCCTCGATGACCCACACCGTGCGCGCGCTATCGTCCGGCAGGTACCAGATCCGGGCACTCCCGCTCACCTTGACCTGCCATTGCTCCAGGTCCCTGCCGTTGAGCGAGCGGGTCGCCAGCGTGCCCCTGAGCTGGTAATGCGTCTCGTCCTGAGGCGGCCGCGGATTGGACCGCATCATCTCGAACGCCTCCCGCGCCTTCACGGTGGCGTGCGCGCACAGGTCGTCCCAGCCCTTGGCGGCCTCGGTCGTACCGAACCGGACGTTCCACTCGTCGCCGACGGGCGGCGGAGCGACACGATCGAGGCGCTTCGGGCTCACTGGTCAGCGACCTCCGGCACCTCGCCGTAGTCACCGCCATCAAGCGGCGCAGTGGCACGCTTGAGCAACTCGGGATCGGAATAGATCTCAGCAGTGGCCTGCCACGCCGCGATAACAGGTGCGAGCGCAGCGATGTTGCCCAGTTCAGCGCAGGCGTGCATCGTGTCGACAACTTCCACGAGGAACGCCTGGACATCCTCCTGCGGCAGGAACCGCACCCACGGGAAGACGTCAGCCAGAGACAGCAGCAAGGCGCGGGCGCCAGGGTCATGCTTCATTAGGGAGATGAACATGCGGCTGGCCATACCCAGCGCTCTATCCTCGGCATCGGCGCGGTCCGCCGACTCCAGAATCAGGTCCTCACCGTCCCTCCGGTCTAGCCGGATGCGGCGGCGCGGGCTCCCCTCCAGCTTGGCCATTGTGTCCTTGGGATGCTGGACAAGCTGGGAGAACGGGATCTCCTCGGTGACGCACATGACTGCATAGTATCTTGACTTTTGAAGTACTTCAAATGTCTTGATAGACTTCGCCTTCCATGGATCACCAGACCGCGGTCTCCGAGCGGATCAAGGCCGGCCTCGCCCGGCGTCGCGCCGACGGCAAGCAGCCCGGCGCGACCGACCGGACACCGGGTAAGCGTTCTGGGTATTACGAGCGGTGGGAACGGGTGCGTGCAACTGCCCGATGAACCCTCCGCTCCTCCGGGCTTACGTCGACGAGACCGGCGACCGCGGCCACACTGGAGGCTCGTCGCCCTTCTTCGCGTTCGCGGCCGTCGTCGTGGCCGACGAGGACGAAGCGGGCCTGCGCGCGGCGATGTCGCAACTGCGGCGCGACCTGAAGGTGCCGACCGGAAAGGCACTGCACTGGAAGGACCACGTCAAGACCCACTCGCGTCGCCAGCACGTGTCCCGCGTGCTCAGTCAGGTGCCACGCCTACTCATCGTGTACGTGGTGGTTGAGAAGGCGGCTATCCCGGCCAGGTCCGGCATGTACTGCGACCAGGTGCTGTTCTACAACTACGCGGCCTGCTTGACCATGGAGCGCCTGCTGCTGGCCGCCCGGGACTGGCACGGAGGATCACGCGACATCATCGTGCGCTTCGGGCATGTGAGGGGCTTCGATCACTCGAAGACCACCACGTACTTCGGTCTGAAGAAGAAGAACGCGCCCGCGTGGATCCCCTGGGGGCGTCTCCACGGCGCCGTGCACTTCGACGACCAGGCTAAGTGGGACGGCCTGCAGGCCGCAGACCAGTACGCCGGCATGCTGAACGCGGCGATCCGCCCGGACGACTTTGGCAACTACGAGGAGTCGCACCTCCTCCGGGTGTGTCACCAGATCCGCAGGAGCGGCACCGGGAATGCGATGGGGTACGGCTTCAAGGTGCTCGGCAACGAGGCTACGTTTACGTCGCTGCCCTGGTGGCCGACCGCCGGGATCTGAAAGCAAGAGCGCCCCCGGGAGGCCCGGGGCGCCTCATCCGGTTTCCCGGAAGGGTCTGGCAGCAGACCAAGCGTTGTTCCCCGCGGCCTCCTGGAAGGCGCTCAGGATTTCTACACTCACGATAACGCAACCTGGCGCAAAATCAATACCCGCAGCAGTCCAGCGTGGCGCAGGTATCCGAACTAACGTTCCCCTAAGGGCTGCCAATGGACGTATATACGCTGTTCATAACAGGTAGCGGGGCGAGCGTGGCTCCCCTCAACGTGATGCAGATCATGGCCCAGCGCCGCCGCCGGGCTGNNTGTGCGACCGGTTCGGCGTCGAGGCCTAACACCGGCCAGCCAAAACCCACGTTGATAACGAGTCTTTTCCGTGCCCCCCGGACCCGATCACCCGACCGGCACCTCTCCGCCCGGGCGCGTGTTTTTTGGGGTTCGACCGGTCGCACCGCCGCGCCTCGCGCGCGGCATGCGGGTACATCGGCGAGGCCCGCGCGGCGCGTGCGTGCCCCCTCAGCGCGCGGCATGTGCACCCCGCTTTCCTATGCGGGAGGCGCAGGTCGGCCTTGGGCGGTAGCTACGCCTGCTGCAGCTGTGTCGCGATAAACCCGAGCCTGGTCTCGAAGTCGGGCGCTTTGATCTCGGGCGTCGTGAGGAGGTTGTTGATCATCCTCGCGCCGTGTTCTGGTGCCTTGTCGTACAGGGCGAGGA
>PMST01000046.1 GCA_003168295.1 Actinomycetota bacterium | reverse complement strand
CTGAGGCCTACGCCTGGCTCGGCCGCCTTCTACGCGGTTCGTATTCCTCGGTGCAGGGATTCGCCTCGGGCTTCCTTCCCACCCCGCCTCACGACGACGCAGTTGGCCCGCCCGGCGCACGCCAGGCCGCACCTGTGCGGGCGGTCGAGGCTCACCTCGGCGGGAGCCGGGCGGCGGCATCGAAGCGGATGACCTCACCGTTGAGGAACGGGTTCTCGGCCAGGTGGCGGACCAGCGCGGCGAACTCCCTGGGCTGGCCCAGCCGCTTCGGGAAGACCGCCAGCTGAGAGACCGCGTCCCGCACCTTCGGTGGCGTGTCGCGCAGGAGCGATGTCTCGATGATCCCGGGCGCAATGGTCATCACGCGGATCCCCCAGTCGGCTAGGTCTCGCGCCAGCGGCAGGGTGCTCGCGATGAGTCCTCCCTTGGAGGCGGAGTAGGCGGCCTGCCCGACCTGGCCGTCGATGCCGGCGATGGAGGCGACGTTCACGATGAGGCCCCGTTCGCCGTCGGGCCCAGGGTCGTTCCTGGTCATCAGGCGCGCAGCGTTGCGGAGCACGTTGAACGCACCGACGAGATTCAGCTCGATCGTCCGTCGGTAGAGGTCGAGCGGGAACATGGTGCCGTCGTGCCGGACTATGCGATGACCCGGACCGTTGCCGGCCGAGTTGAGGCACAGCATGATCGGTTCCGCCGCCTGCTCGATCGTGGCGAAGGCTGCGGTCACCTGGTCATCGGACGTGACGTCCGTCGGGAGGAAGGTGAAGTGCGGCGAGAGTTCCGCTTCAAGGTCGGCACCCGCCGAGGTCGGCAGGTCGAGCACGAACACCCGCGCTCCGCTGTCGACGAGCATGCGGGCAGTGGCCTCGCCAAGCCCGGACGCTCCGCCGGTGATGATCGCCCGAATTCCCGCGATGTTCACGCCATACCCTTCGTGACCGTCGCTCAGTGGACGGCCGCGAAGGTCATCCGTTCCTGATCGACTTCCGTCGGGTCGAACTCCGCCACGACCCGGCCGGCCCTGGCGACGAGGATCCGGTCGCCCAGCGCCAGCACTTCCGGCCAGTAGGAGGAGATGACCACGATCCCGACGCCCATGTCGGCGTATTCGCGGATCTGGTCATGAATCTCTTGGATCGAACCCACGTCAACCCCTCGAGTCGGCTCGTCGAAGATGGCCACCTTCGGCAGCCGGGTGAGGCTCTTGGCGAGAACGATCTTCTGCTGGTTGCCGCCGGAGAGCTCGACCAGCTTCGCCCGGGACGGGTCCAGGGTGCGAATGCCGAACCGTTCGACTAGCGGGCGCGCCACGGCGTCCCGGCTGGCCAGGGTCGAGAGGAAGGGCAGCCGCTTCGCCTTGCCGAGATGACCGGCATGGATGTTGTCGACGATGCTCAGATGCCCGAAGAAGCCATCGGTGCCGCGGTCCTCGGTGACGTAGGCGATCCCGGCGCGGACCGCCTGTCGCGGCGTCCGGAAGCGCACGGGCCTTCCGTTCAGCCGGATCTGTCCGCCGGCCAGGCGGCGGCGCTTGATGGCGCCGGTGATCACGTGGGCGGTCTCAGTACGGCCGGCTCCGACGAGCCCGAAGATGGCGACGATCTCCCCAGGCCGCACCGTGAAGGACATGTTCTTCACGTTCGCGGCAACCAGGTTGTCCACTTCCAGAATCGGCTTCGAGCGCGGCTGGCGGGGACTCGACGGTCGGGTGAACTCCAGCTCCCGACCGACCATCAGGCGCACGATCGTCTCGCGCTGCGCGTCGCTCACCGGCATGGTCCCCGCCACCTTGCCGTCCCGCATGACCGTGATGCGGTCGGCGACTTCCAGCGCATCCTCGAGGTTGTGGCTGATCATCACGATCGCCGCACCGCTGCGGCGCAGCTGTTCCAGGCTCAGCAGCAGCTGCTGGCGCTCCTCGGGAGTGAGTGACGTGGTCGGTTCGTCGAAGATGATGACGGTCGCCGCTCGATGGATGGCCTTCGCGATCTCGACCATCTGCTTCTGGGCTGCGCCGAGCACGCCGACGGGGACGGTCGGACTGACGTGGAAGTTCAGTGATTCGAGGATGAGCCGGGCTTCGATGTTGAGGCGCGACATCCGGTTGAGCGGGGCTTCTTTGCCCAGAAAGAGGTTCTGGGCGACCGTCATGGTGTCCACGAGGGACGTCTCCTGGTAGACCATGCCGACCCCGGCGGCAGTGGCGTCGGCGGGCGACTTGAAGGAGACCAGCTTGCCGTCGAACAGATATTCACCGGAGTCCGGCTGGGTGACTCCGGCGATGATCTTGACCAGCGTGGACTTGCCGGCGCCGTTCTCCCCGAGCAGCGCGTGGACTTCCCCGGACCTCACGCTGAAGCTGACGTCGGACAGTGCCTGCGCCCCGCCGTAGGCCTTGGACACACCGACAATCTCGATCCTGGGCCCCGCCGCCTCCGGCTCCGTCTCGCTCGCCATCACTCGTTCCTCTCGACACGTCGTGCACTACGGCCCGTCATCCCGCCGGCCGCTAGACCATGGACAAGCCGCCGTTCACCGAGAGCGTCTGTCCGGTGACGTAGCCGGCATCGTCCGACGCGAAGTAGGCGACGGCGGCCGCGATGTCGCGCGGCTCGCCGGGTCGGCGAACCGGAACCCGTTGCGTCATGGCGGCGAAGAGCCGCTCGTGGGACTCGGTCAGCGTTCTGAGGGCGGGGGTGTCGATCATCCCGGGACAGACCGTGTTCACGGTGACACCGTCGCGGGCGACCTCACGGGCGAGCGTCTTGGCGAAGGCGATGACGCCGCCTTTCGCCCCGGTGTACAGCGGCTCGAGCGACGTGCCGATGCGTCCCGCGTCCGAGCTGATGTTGACGATCCGGCCCCATCCCTGCCGCACCATGGCGGGCAGCACCGCGTGGGTCACCCGGACCATGCTGGTGAAGTTCAGCTCGATGACTTTGTCCCAGAACAACTCGTCAGAGGACTGGAAGGGGACCAGTTCGTCGCCGCCGACGTTGTTGACGAGAACGCTGATGTCGCCGAACGACTTCGCCGTCTCGTCGAGCCTCTGCACCACCGCTTCGGAGTCGGTGACATCGAGGTGCAGCGCGATGGCCCGGTGTCCGGTCGCCTGGATACCCGCGACCACCTCGGCGATGCCGTCGAGGTTGCGGTCAGCGGCGACGACGGCCATGCCCTTGCTGGCCAGCATTTCCGCCGTCGCCTGGCCGATGCCCTGGGCGGCGCCGGTGACCAGAGCGACACGATCCGTCACGCGCCTGCCTCCGCCGAACCGGTGCCGGCCGCCATCAGGTCTTGCAGGACCTCGGAGGGTCGCGGGTCGAAGAATTCCAGCCAGCGGCGGATCGTCCCCTGCTCGGCGACGACCTTCACCATGTAGTAGTTCCGGTACGGCACGCCTTTGATGGTCTGGGCTTCGGAGCGGCACTCGACGAAGGCAAGACGGTCGTCGACGACGGACACCTCGACGTCCGAGAAGGCCACGCTGATGGTGAATGCCGCGATCTGCGCATGAAAGCGGGTGATCCGGTGACGTCCCTGCAGGACACGGTGATCGTTCGAGATTCGGCCGAACGCATAGGCCAACTCCCACTGTCCGTCCTCGCTGAACAGCTCGCCGACGGCCGCGGCGTCGCGCTTGCTGATCAGGTCGAGGCACGACGCTGCCAGCTCTGCGGCGGTCGGGACAACGGTGTCGGCGGTCATGCGCGCGTGCTCACTGCAGCGAGTCCCTCTTCCAAGACGAGTACTTTCCGTGCGCCACGACAGACAGCGTAGAGCCGGCCCGATCGGTCGGTGCCGAGCCCGGTGGCGCCGTGGCAGTTCCCATCCGCCCGGGAGTGGGCGCTCTCCAGCACCCGCCCTTGCTCGTCGCACCGGAAGACCAGGCCGTAGGAGCGCGCCGGGGCCCACGGCTTGATCTCGCCCAGGACCCGTATCTGCCCGACCTGACACGGCGACTGGTAGACGCTCTCGGTGCGCAGGCAGGGCACCAGCCAGAGATCGGGTCGGATTTCCTCGACCATCTCGGTCGCCACCGCCGGCTCCGACAGGACGATCTCCGTCGCGCGGTTGCGCGCATAGGGGACGGCCACCCACCAGCCGCCCTCCTCGTCCGCGATCAACCGACCCGGATAGCCTGCCATGTTCTCGCAGAGCGATACGGCTGCCCGGGGGTTCTGCAGCGACCGCCGCTCGACCCGATGGGCGAAGCTCAGCGACACGACGAAGCCGTCGGCGCCAGCTGGCGCGATGCCGGCCGGCCACGGCAGCCCGCTGTCCAGGAGTTCTGCCGTCCCGTCGGTGACCCTGACGATGGAACCACTCGAACTGCGCTCGACCATGGCCCGGGCCCAGTCGGCTGCTGAGTGGCTCGATGACCCGACAGTGACGAGGAAGGTCCCGTCCGCGACGGCGGCCATGGCGGTCACGCACCGCTGAAGGCAGGGATCCCCGGATAGCAGATCGGTAGACCCGTCCGTCCGGACCCGGACGAGCCCGCGTCCCTCGACCGCGGCGAGCAGATCGCCAGCGCGGCTCGTGACCAGCGCGGTCACGGCCCCACCCAGGTCGAGCTGCGACTTGACGGCACCGGTCGCGGTCAGGCGCTGGACGGTCTGACCGCTGCTGACGGCCACCCCGTCGCCGTCGACCGCGATGTCGTCGGGCTCGCCGCCGTCGAACTCGACGAACACCTCGCTGTCGTCCAGGCGTGAGTTCGGGCGGAGCCCCGCCTCCATCGGGGGGATCGACGGCCGTTCGACAGAGCCCGGCCGGAACCACTCACGGACTGATTTAGATGTGCGCGACATATCGCACTCCTGCGAGGAATGACCCGTGCGAGCCCGGTACGGCAATCGGGTCGATCGTGCCCACATCGGCGGCGGGCAGCAGCACCCGGCCGATCCGGTTGTTCTGGAGACCGCCGAGGTAGAGGTAGCCCTGCTGCTCGCGCATCGACGTCACCATCGGGTGCTTCTCCAGCGACGAGTCCCACATGACGCTGAGGATCTCGCCGGCCTCGGAGAATTTCACCACGCAGGACACGTTGAACTGCGGCGTCACCCAGTCGTCCAGTGGCAGCTCCCGAAGCATCCGGTGGCGGACCCGGGGATACTTCAACAACAGGTCGAACATGGGGGTCCGCATTCCGACGAACGTCAACCAGTAGTTGCCGTCGGAGGCCCGGTTGATGTTGTCGATGTGTCCCGGCAGGTCGGTGAGCACCGGTTCCAGGCGCCCTTGCTCGGGGCCGCTGATCCACAGCCGGTCCACCCGGCACAGCCCGGTACTCGCGATCAGGATCGAGCGGCCGTCATGCGCGGTGGCGATGCCGTTAGGCAGCACACAGTTCCGGACGACCACCTCGCAGCGGTCCGCCTGTGGGTCGTAGCGCAGCACCCGGCCGTTGGGCCGGCACTCGAGCATCTCGGTCTGCATCTCGCCGGCGTTCATCAGCCGGGTGCTGACTTCGCTGAAGTAGACCGAGCCGTCTGGAGCGACATCGAGGTCATCCGGGAACATGATCGCGCTGTCGTCGTAGAGGTGCCGGAAGCTGCGGCGGTGGACGTGGGTGGCGATGGGCCGCATGGAGCCGTCCGGGGAGATCATCACGACGCCCATGCCGACCACGGCGGCCAGCAGGTTGCCGTCGCGGTCGAAAGCGAGGCCGAGCGGCAGCCCACCGGTCCGGCAGAACATCTCCGCGTCCTCGAACTTCGGCCCGGAGAATCGCCAGATCCAGCCGCGACGGTCGCCGCAGTACAGCCGGCCCTGGCTGTCCAGGATGCAGTCCTCGCCACCCTCGACCTGGCCCAGCCCGATCGGTTCAGCGTCCGACAGGATCGCGTTGATGCGCCATCGGGAGTCCGGTGAGGTGATGTCCTCGAGCGGCGCCGTGCGCACCAACGCGGGCGAGAAGGCCAGCTTCCCGGCGAGGACGTTGCGGTACTTCCCCCACTTGTGGTCCGCCGAGGCAAAGATCAGCAGGGCCGCGCCGAGAGCGAACATCTGCCAGTCGCTCGCGATGTTCAGCACGATGATGGCGTACGACAGCAGCGAGATCACCAGCATCCCGAGCGCGGCCCGGATCGCCGTGCCCCGGCCCCCCCGTAGGCTCACGCCACCGACAACGACAGCCGTCAGCGCGATGATCGTCCAGCCCGCGGTCAGCTGATCGGACGTGTCCTGCTGATTGGCACCGTAAAAGAGGCCGCCGGCGGCACAGAGGATGCCACTCAGCACGTACGTGGAGAAGATGACCGGGTTGGGCGAGATGCCGTTGCGGCGAGCGGAGCGGCGGTTGCTGCCCACAGCGAGCACGCGCCACCCCCAGCGGGATCGGGTCAGCCCGATCTGGGCGACGATCAAGACGATGAGGAAGACGAAGACCGAGACCTGAAGGCCGGCAACCTTGCCGTTTCCCAGGAAGTTCCAGATGGTGTCGCTCCGCAGCGACACCAGTCGCGAGACGTAGTGCGCCTGCTCGTCCTCGATGAGCGCCTGGTACACCACGCCGGTCACCAGGGTCGCGATCAGCGGCCTGATCCCCGCCCGCGTGGTCAGCAGGCCGTTGACCGCCCCCAGCACGGCCCCGAGCACGAGAACCGCCGGCACGATCGCGATCGGCGACCAGTTGTAGGAGCGGAACAGCACCAGGCTCGTCAACGCCGAGGCGCCGGCGATCGAGCCGACCGAGAGGTCGATGCCGCCGCCCACCATCACCACAGTGAGACCGAGGGCCAGGAATCCGATCTGCGCGAACTGGATCAGGATGAGCTGCAGCCCGTAGGACGTGGTGACACCGGGGGCGATGAGGGCGAGAGAGAGCCCGAGGATCACCGCCAGGATGATCGGGACCGCGCCTTCCATCCAGGGCCGGCCGAACAGGTCGCCGAGTGCCCGGGACGGGACGAACCGCGCGGTCCAGCGCTGGTCGGTCAAGGAGAAGGCATCGGCGGCACCCGGGTACCTGGGTCTAAGGGAACGTCTCATGCTGCCTCGTGCGCTGCGGTGGTCACGATGGTGCCGACCCGGCTGCCGCCGACGGCACCGCTGTCACGGCGTCCTCGCCTCCCGGCGGCGAGCCCGAAGGCCGTTCTGACCTTCACGGGCTGCCGCCGGGCGGTGCGAGATCGCACTATTCGCAAGGTTGACCTGTCATCAGCCCGTGTAACAGGTCCCAGGCGTGTTGTGCACGTCGGAGCCGTTCACGATCGTGTACGGCGAGAACGCCACCGTCCGGGTCGAGCCGGCGGGCTTGCCGAGCTCGAACAGGTTCTGGGCGACGGCGCCGACCGCGACGCCGATCCCCGGCAGGTTGAAGTCGGCGGTCTCGGTGATGAGGCCCGACTGCAGAGCAGGGCACAGGAAGGACCCGTCGTCGATCGTGTAGACCCCGACCTTGCCCTTGTCCCCGGCCTGCTGGATGGCGTTGCCCACGCCGATCGCACCGAGATCCAGGTTGACCGCGAACGCGCACAGGTCAGGGTGCTGCTGCAGGACGGTCGCAGCAATCTTGTTCGACAGCGTCGGGTCGTACTGGCCCTCCTGCTCGGAGACGATCTTCAGCCCGGCGGCCTTGAACACCGGGATCCAGCCGGCGTTGGTGAGGATCGAGAACGCATCCGTCCCGTAGCCGTCGATGATCGCCACCTGGTTCTTGCCCTCCGCCTTGCAGCGCGTGACCATGTTCTGGCCGAGCGCCTGGGCCATCTGCTGCAGGTTCGGACCCACGTAGGCGTCACCGGTCGCGTCGCTGAACTCGGAGAGCACGATGACGTAGATGCCGGCCTTCTTCGCCGCTTCGATCTGGGTGTCGAGCACGCTGACGTCCGGCGGCTGAAGGATCAGCATGTCCACGTTGTGGGCAGCGATGTGGGAGTTAATGATCGAAATCATGTTGTTGGTGTTGAAGTTCGGGTTCGCGACCTCGTAGTCGGCGCCCAGCTGCCCGAAGATTGACTTGAATTCGGTGTTCCACCGGTCGGTGCTCGGCGCACCCAAGGCGACGGGCACGAAGAGGATGCGCTTGCCCTTCATGGCGTCGAGGACGTCGCCGTGCGCGACCTGCTCGGTGGTCACCGACGGGACACCAGTTTCCCCCGAGCTGCCGCCGCTGCTGGTGCTATTGCCGCTACCGCCGCTCGAGCAGCCCGCTAGGAACAGCGCGAGCGAGATCAGCAGGAGGGAGACTACTTTCTTGCTGGGCATGTGGTTCTCCTAGATCTGTGAGGATCAGCAAGTTCGGCTCGTTGATGACACCTACCGTTTACAATTCATCCAGCCTCGCCGTCTCCTCGTCCCGAGGATGTAGCTGACGGTCGATGGCCAGCGCCGCGAGCAACACGATGCCCTGGACCAATCCGGCCGTGATCTCGCTGAAGTTGAGCAGGGTCATGATGCTTTCCAGGACGGAGATGAACGCGACGCCGCCCAGGACGCCGAAGATCGAGCCCTGTCCGCCGCTCAGCGACACCCCGCCGAGAACGACTGCTGTGATCGCGATGAACAACGTGTTGATGCCGCCGTCGCCGGCCGAGCTGCTGTAGACCCCCGCCTGCCCCAACGACATCAGTGCCGAGAGCGCACCCAATAGCGCCGAGACGCAGAAGGCGGCGAACACCACGCGCCGCACGGGGATGCCGTTCAGCCGAGCGGCCTGCGGGTTGTCGCCGGTGATGACGAACAGCCGGCCGAACGCGGTGTACTTGAGGCCCAGCCAGACGACGATGACGACCAGTGCCGCCACCGCGATCGGCACCGAGACCCCGAGCACGTCACCGGTGCCGAGATCGCTGATGAAGCGAGAGTTCTTCGGGACGACGTACTGGTCCGCGCCCAGGAAGAGCACTCCGAAAAGCCCGGAGATGAGCTGCCAGGTGGCGAGGGTGGCGAACAGCGACGAGATCCCGACGTAGGCGACGATGGCGCCGTTCAGCAGGGCGACGCCGAGCGCGATCAGGAACACGGTCAGCACCGCGGTCCCCTCGCCGAAGCCCGATCCGGTCTCCAGCCGGATCACCATCTCCGCAGAGACCGGAACGATCGCGGCGAGCGACAGGTCGATGTTCTTCGTCAGGATCACGACCGCCGAGCCGACCGCGATGACGGTCACCGGGGCGGCGTCCTGGAAGAGCACCTTGAGGTTGCCGGCGGTCAGGAATCCGCTGACGAAGATCGCGCCGAGGACGCTAAGGAGGACAGTGGCGAGGACGGGCAGCAGCGCGGAGTCGATCGAGCGAAACCGCCCCCGAACCGGAAGTGGGAGGCGCTTCCCGACTCGGTGGTGTTCCCGCGACTCAACAGGCACGTTGGTCTCTCGACTCCCTTTTGGGCGGATCGACCGCCTCGGATATCCGTTCCGTAGGAGGGCATGTCGCCTCGTCGTGGGACGGGCGGCGGTGAACAGTCAGCGGCGAGCTCCGGGCACCTCTCTCGATTGCGTCCCCGTGGGGCCTTTCGTCAGGTGAATGCCGAAGCATCTACCAACCGTTTGGGAGGACGAACAGATGTAACTTACGGAACGGCGATGCCGGTGTCAAGACCCGCCACGGCTGGCGCGACGGATGTCGCGGAAGCGGTCCGGGGGCGCCCCACCGAAGATCATCAAAGCGACGGTCTGCGGCGATCGATCGGCGCCAGCGCCCCACCACCCTGCGGCAGCCCGTACAGCGGCCCTCTCCCGCGGCCGGAGACTCGGTCGGCATGGCCCGTCCAGGTCATTGACACCACGCTCGTCACTGCGCCAGCATCAAGGAGTAACCGAACGTTTGGTCAAATGCGGGCCCACGGAGGGCGGATGCGAACCGACGACCCCTCAGCCGCGCTCTGCACCGAAAGTCGGGAGAGGTAATGGCGATCACCGCGAACGAGGCCGTGCGGTACTGGGCGCGAGAGCGCCCCGCCGACCTCGCGTTCTTGAAGGATGAGGACTCCCTGACCTGGGGTGAGCTGGACGCCCGCAGCGAGGAACTCGCGGTCGGGATGTACGACCTCGGGATCAGGGCTGGCGACGTGGTCGGCATCCTCATGGAGAACGGCCTTGAGTACATCGAGGCCTATGTCGCGCTGATCAAGCTGGGCGCCATCACGGCTCCGTTCAGCACCCGCCTCACGCCGGGTGAAGTCGCCTACCAAGTGGAGCATTCCGACAGCAAGATCGTCCTCACCGAACCCGACTCCGAGCCGCTGCTGGGCGAGGTCCTCGCCCAGCATCCGCAGGTCGGCATCTACAGCCGCGGCAGTGAGAAATACCCGACCCTCGCCAGCCTGCGGAAGCCCGGGACCGTGCCACCACCCGGCTCCGAGGCCGACGACACGCTGGTCATCTGCTACACCTCCGGGACGACGGGCTATCCCAAGGGAGCGATGCTCACCCACGCGTCGCTGCGGGAGGTGGCGCTCGCCAACGCGGCTGCCGTCGGCTACACCTGGCGCGACCGGGTCCTGGCCCCGCAGCCGTTCCACGCCTCCGGCGGCCTGGGCGCGGCGGTCACCCAGTTCGGGCTGTTCAACGGTTGCCGGATCTACATCCAGACCGTCTTCGATCCGGGCGCATGCCTGAAGATGATCGAACGGGAGCGGATCAGCCTGACCGCGGTGACGACGATCTTCCTCGAGCGGATGGCCCGCCACCCGGACTTCGCGTCCTGCGACCTGACGAGCCTGCTCGATGTGACGACCGGGGGCGCGGTCATCAGCAAGGCGCTCATCGAGACCTATCTGAGCAAGGGCGTGCGGATCACCCAGGGATACGGCCTGACCGAGTCGAGCATCTACGTGGCCAAGCTGCCTTCGTCGCAGGCGCTTGAGCACCCGGGCACCGTCGGCCGGCCGATCATGTACACCGAGGTGCGCGTGGTCGACGACGACGTCGACTGCCCGGCCGACACCCCCGGGGAGATCCTGGTCCGCGGGCCCGGCGTCATGGCTGGCTACTGGAAGTCGCCGGAGCAGACCGCGCAGGCCCTCAGAGGCGGCTGGTTGCACACCGGTGACGTCGGCGAACTCGACCAGGACGGATACCTCACGATCCGCGACCGCAAGAAGGACATGATCATCTCGGGCGGGTTCAACGTGTATCCCGCGGAGATCGAGCGCATCGTCAGCGGCCTCGCCGGGCTGAGCGACAGCGCCGTGATCGGAGTACCCGACGAGAAGTGGGGCGAGGTCGGGCTGCTGGTCGTGGGCGACACCGACGGCAGCTGGGATCTCGGCGACCTCGGCGAGCGGCTCTCGGCCGAGCTGGCCCGGTACAAGTGGCCCCGGTACATCGCCCGGTTCGGCGAGGCGCTGCCCAGGAACGGCCTGCTCAAGGTGGACAAGAAGATCCTGCGGACGCGCTTCCCGGCGTTGTCCGACGACTTCGTCGTGATCCCGCGTGACACCGCCACCGCGGACGGGGACGTCGAGCGTCGCCGCGCATTGACCCATCCTCGATCCCGGACCGACCGGCAGTGAGCTCTGTCACGCACTAATCTGGGCGTTGATTCTTCATCGACCAAACGTTAGGTTGGCGCCAAAACGGATCGGAAGGGGATGAGGCATCGTGACGCCACCTGTGGCCGCGCTCTCGGAGCCACCGCTGTCCCAACAGCCGCGCGAGGACGTCTATGTGGTCGGGCGGGCGTGGATCGACGTCGACGACCACGACGACCGCCAACTCGATGAGCTCATCTTCGACGCGTGCTCGCAGGCCCTGCGCGATGCCGGCGTGCGTCGACACCAGATCGGCTTCTCCGTCACCAGCTCGCTCGATCTCTACGACGGACGGTCGATCTCGAACGCCCTGACGGCCCCTGCTGCCGCGGGCTACCTCAACGACGAACTCCGGGTCGAAGGAGACGCCAGCTCGTCGGTGGTGCTCGCCATGGCCCACCTCATCAGCGGTCACGCCGACATGGCCATCGTGACCGCGATCAACGTGCCCGAGGCAGGCTCGACGGCAGAGCCCGCGGTGCGACAACTCCGGGAGCACGTGAGCAGCTACACCTTCGACTCGCACATGGACCGGCCAGTGGGGATGAGGGCAGCCGTGACGCTCGGCATGCACGCCGCCCGACGGCTCGACTCCGGCGCTGTGACATGGGACCGACTGGTGGACCGCACCACGACGGACATTAACCGGGGAGCGGTCTCGGGACGGGGCCGGCGCTCACCGGTCACCGCCGACGACGTGCGGTCGTCCCCGATGGCCGTGGCGCCGCTTCCCCAACTGATGCTGCCCGCGGAGTCGGCGGGAGCGGGCGCGGTGGTCCTCGCGTACGGGGTCGCGGCCCGGCGGTGCCCACGACCGCTGGCGCGGCTGACCGGGTGGGGATCCGCGACCGGCCAGCCGCCGGCGAACCGGACCTGGCTAGACGAGCCGGCAGCGGCGGCGGCCCGGGCCGCGTCAAAGGCGTACGAGCGTGCCGGCCTGACCGATCCCTCGACCGTGGCCGGACTGGAGATGACCGACTTGTCACCGGCGCTCAGCGACGAACTGCAGGGGGCGCTGCAGCTCGCTCACCTGCCGGATCAAGCAGTGAACGTGTCGGGGGGAGTCCGCGCCAACCATCCCGGGATCGCCTCCGGCCTGCTCCGGCTCGTCGACGCCGTCGAGCGCGTCTCCGACGGCGCTACGGGCGGCCCACTGGTCGTTCACGGTGTCGACGACCTGATGGGCCTGGTCAGCGGCACTGCCAACGTCTTCGTTCTGGAGGCGTCGTGAAGAGTCATGCGGTGGTCAGCGGCGTGGGGATCACGCCGGCGACATCGCCGCGGCGCCAGCCGCTGTCGAAAAACGAACTCTGCCGGCAGGCGGTGGACATCGCGCTGGATCACGCCGGTTGCCCACGGGATGCCATCGACGCCGTGATCATCGGCGACATCGCCGGCTTCGAGGCGTCGTGCGTGGCGACCAAGACGATCGCGCCGTCCTTGGGGCTGCCGCCACTGACCGCCGTGGTGCCGATCAGTACCGGCGGTACCTCCGGTGGTCAGCTGCCGAATCAGGCAGCGACGCTGGTCCAGGCCGGGTTCGCCCAGCGGGTGCTGTGTGTTGCGCCGAACACGTTCGACGGCCCCGTGGACCTGCAGGCCGTGATCAACACCAACTCGCCAATGGTCATGGAGCAGCCGCTGGGCATGGGAGCGGTCCACATGGGCGCCTTCTTCCCCGCCGCGTACCAGCAGCGCTACAAGGTGTCCGACGCCGACCTGCTGGCACTGTCGGAGAAGAACCGCCGGAACGCCGACCACAATCCGTTCGCGCACGTCACCAGCGCGCTGCCGGACGCGCTGGCGGAGCGCCTGATCTCGACTCCGCTGCGGCTGGGCATGGTCTGCCCGGTCTCCTCAGGGGCGATCGCGATGGTGATCTCCGCCGAGGAGGCGGTGCAGGACGACAGTCCGAACCCGCTGGTCCGCATCAGCGGTCACGGATCGATCAGCGATGGCTACCTCGGCGGGAAGCGCCGTGACTTCTCCACCTTCGAGGTGGTGGAGATCCTCGCCCGGCGCGTCTACGAGCAGGCCGGCATCCGAGAGCCCCGCCGCGACTTCGACGTCTGCGAGCTGTTTACGCCGTACGCGCCGATGGAGTACATGCTCATGGAGGCCTTCCAGCTCTGCGGCTACGGCACCGCGCCGGCGCTGTTCCACGCCGGCGCCACTCAGGTTGACGGCGACATCCCGGTGAACGTCTCCGGCGGCACCCAGTGCACCAACCCCGGGCTCGCCGGTCAGATCGCTCCGGTCGCTCACATCGCGCTCCAGCTCATGGGGCAGTCCCCGGCCCAGCAGGTGGCCGGCGCGCAGCGCGGGCTGGCCCACAGCACCGGCGGCACGTTCTTCCAGTTCCATACCGCCACCGTCATGGAAAGGGTCGGCTCGTGACTACCACCGACAGCGACACCACCGGCTTCGCCGCTGATGCGACCGGGCGGATCGTCCAACACGTCCATTGGGAGATCGACTACCAGGTCAAGCTCGGCCGGACCTGGAGTCGGTTCATGAAGGGGTTGCAGAACCAGGAGCTGTGGGGGTCGGTCTGCCAGCACTGCAGCCGTACCTACGTGCCGGCCCAGGACTACTGCGAGGCATGCTACGAGCACATCGAGGAGTGGCGGCAACTCGAACCTGTCGGGACCCTCCGCGCGGCGACCATCGTCTATCAGGGGTTTGACGGCGGGCCCGAGGTTCCCTACGCGGTGGGGGCCATCGAGGTCGACGGCACGGATTCGCTGTTCATGCACTTCATCGGCGGCGTCGACCTGGGCAATCCCGAAGCGGCCCGCGCCCGGCTCGTCGATGGCCTGCGAGTCCGCGCCCGCTGGGCAGCGGAACGCTCGGGTGCCATCACGGACATCGCGGCCTTCGACGCGGAGTAGGAGGTCGCGGGAATGCCCTTGACCGAGCCCTCCGCCGCCAGCCGTGCGGAGGGCTCGGTCAAGCTGCCAGGATGCCGACGACGCAGGCGTTGCCGTCGATGCCGCCGACGCCGCCGCCCATGGTCTCGACCAGCGCCGTCCGGCACGGAGTCTGACGACGTCCTGCGTCGCCTCGCAGCTGCCACACCAGTTCCGCGATCTGCGCTGCGCCGGTCGCGCCGAGCGGGTGCCCGCGGGAGAGCAGCCCGCCGGAGGGATTCACCGGGGCAGCTCCACCCAGGCGGGTGCGGCCCGATTCGAGGAGTTCCCATCCGTGACCGACCGCTGCCATCCCGAGGGCTTCGGTCGTCACGATCTCGCCGATCGTGAACGCGTCGTGGACCTCGAGCACGTCGATGTCGTCGATGCCCAGACCGGCGCTGTCGTAGGCCTGCTGAGCCGTGCGGCGGACCAGGTCGAAGCCCCACACATGCGGGGAGTCCTCGTTCCACAGTCCCCCGGTGCCGAAGGCGCTGGCGCGGACGCTGACGTCACGCTGGCTTCGGCGCCCGCTGCCGATGACCAGCGCAGCGGCGCCGTCTGAGATCGCACAGCACTGCAACAGGGTCAGCGGGTCGGCCACCGGCGGTGAGGCAAGCACCTCTCTCAGGGTCACCGGGTGCCCGTACTGGGCCCGCTCGTTGAGCGCTCCGTGGGCGTGGTTCTTCACGGAGACCGCCGCCAGCTGCCGGCCGGTCAGGCCGTAGACGTCCTGGTAGTGCGCCGCCGCCATGGCGTAGAGGGCCGGCAACGCCAGTCCGGCTCGTCCCTCCGGGTCACGCTGCTCGACCGGGATGGCGCCGCGGAAGCGTGAGGTCAGGTGCTCGACGCCCACGACGAGGACCGATCCGTACCTGCCCAGCTGCACGGCGGTGGTCGCCTCGTGGAAGGCATGCGTGGAGCTGGCGCAGGCGCTCTCCATGACGGTGATGGGCAGACCGACGATGCCCATCCGGAGCAGGGAGCGCTGCGCGATCCCCGGCTCCCCGAAACAACTGCCGACATACACCGCCTCGACCGAGCCGACATCGGCGTCCCGAAGCGCCTCGGTCACCGCGGTCCACACCAGCTCGGCGGTGCTCCGCTCCGGCTGCTTGCCGAACATCGACGTGCCGACGCCCCAGATGTGCGCGCTCATCCGGGGCCGGCCGCCGCAACCGTCACGTCGCCTCCCTCGTCCGGCAGCTGGAGACTGACGCGAGCACCCACCGCGAGCCGTTGGCTGACACCGGTCACATGGGCAAGGACCCGCGGCCCGTCATCGAGGTTGACGTAGGCGAGCACGTAGGGCGGTGTCCGCCCGGGCAGCGCCACGTGCACCATCGTCGAGGACCACACCTGACCGTCCGGCCCGAACAGCTCCTCCCGGACGTCGCCTCCGCAGCGCGGGCACCACGGCCCAGCAAGGACCGTTGGTCCGTGGCAGCGCCCGCACCGCCAACCCCGGACGCGGGGACCACCGGGGGTCGATGTCACCTGTGGGCGCGGATCGGGCAGCGCGGGAGCGGTCCCGCTCACGCGATGCCCCGATCCCGACCCTGCCAGTGCGGCTCGCGGATCTTCTTCTTTTCCACCTTGCCGAACGCCGTCTCGGGCAGCGACTCGACCACTTCGACCGACTTGGGGACCGCGTAGCGGGCGAGCCGGTCGCGCGACCAGGCGATCAGGGCGGCGGGGTCGAACGCGTCGGACCGCACCGTGACGACGGCGTGGACGGCCTCTCCCCAGTCCTCGTGCGGGATGCCGATGACGGCGACGGCACGAACGTCGGGGTGCTGGGCGAGGACGTCCTCGACCTCGCGGCAGTAAACGTTCATGCCGCCGGTGATCACCATGTCGGCCTTGCGGTCCTTCAGCGTCAGGTATCCGCGGGCGTCCATCGTTCCGATGTCGCCCGTTCTGATCCATCCGTCCAGGAACTTCTGCTCCGTCGCGGCCGGGTCGAGCAGGTAGGAGTGCAGCAGGTAGGGGGACTTCAGGCAGATCTCCCCGATCTCGTCGAGAGCGACGTCCTTGCCGTCGTCGTCCACGACCTTGACGTCGGCCATGATCGACGCTTGGCCGCAGGTCAGCAGCAGGTCGGGACGGGCCGGGTCGTGGTCCTCCTTTGCGAGCCGGGTGCCCCAGTTGGGGCACTCGGTCTGGCCGTACAGCTGGATGAAGACGCGACCGAATCGATCGAGCGCCTGCTCGAGGCGACTCGGCGCGATCGGCGCCGCGCCGTAAACGATCGTGCGCAGGGCGAGCCGGTTCTCCGGCGCTGGCAGGTCGAGGATCCTGTAGATCATCGTCGGAACCAGGAAAGTCCACGTGATGTCCTGCGACGCGAACAGGTCGAGAGCGGTTCCGGCATCGAAGCCGTCATGCAGGACGATCGTCGCCCCGCGGATCACGGCTGACTGCGCGAACAGGCCGGCCGCGTGCGCGAGCGGCGTCAGCAGCAGCAGGCAGTCGTCCTGCCGGATCTCCGCCTCGAGCAGTTGGGCGTAGTGCAGGGCGACCGTCGACGCCTGCGTGTGCAACACCCCCTTGGGGCGACCGGTGGTTCCGCCGGTGAAGTAGATGGCGGCCGGAGCAGTCGGCGGCAGGTCCGGCACGACGGGGAAGCCCTCGTCCGATGCGTCGGTCAGGTCGGCCAGGCGGCGAGCGTGGGGCAGCAGATCCGCGCCAGCGTCGGCGACCTGGAACACGGCCAGGCCGGAGGCCTCAGTCGGGGAGGGGAGGCCACCCGCCATCGCCGCATCGACGACGACGGCCTTCGCCGATGCGCGATCGAGGATGTAGGCGACCGTCTCGGTCGGCAGCATGTAGTTGATCGGGAGCTTCACCGCTCCGAGCCGCGAGATCGCCACGTCACACACGACGAACTCGGCGCGGTTCCGCAGGTAGAGGGCGACCACGTCACCGGCGCGCAGCCCGACGTCGTGCAGTTGGCGACAGACGGCACGGGACCACGCGTCGAGGTCTGCGTAGGTCAGCTCGGCGTTGTCGCTCTTGATCGCCACCTTCTCGGCGTGGGTGGCCAGCGCGTGGCGGAACTCTTCAGCCAGCGTTGCTCGCAACGTGTGCTCCCAACTCGCAACTGAGCTGACGGAGTCCAACTAAGACTTGCCAGTCAGCCAACAGTACGTCAGGCTAGCATTTGGTCAATCGTTTGGTAGAGAGCTGCCGACGACGGATGCTGGCCCGAGGAGGAAGGTTCGTGGCTGAACTCAGCCCGGAGCGCCAGGAGTTCGCTCGCTCGGTGCGGGATTGGGTCGACAGTACCTGGCCCAAGCAGCGGGCTCTCGAAAGCGAGAAGCGCGAGTATCAGTTCCCGTTCGATCTCTGGGACGAGATGACCGAGGCCGGTTTTCATGCCGTGGGCATCGACGAGGAGTACGGCGGGGCGGGCGGGACACCGGTCGACACGGCGATCCTGGCTCGAGAGCTGAGCCGCAACCTCGGCGGCTTGGCGTGGGCCTGGTCGATCTCCTCCTTCGCCGGCGCGCGGGCCATCGGTCTCGCCGGCACCCACGAACAGAAGAAGCAATACCTCAGCATGCTGGCGGCGGGTCAGTGCCGGTTCGCCATCGCCGTCACCGAACCCTCAGGCGGTACGGACCTGCTCGGCGCGATGCGAACGGCGGCTCGCCAGACCGCGACCGGCTGGTTGCTCAATGGGCAGAAGACGTGGTGCACGGGCGCCAAGGAAGCGGACTACCTCCTGCTCCTGGCCAAGACCGGCGATCCCGCACCGGGCCGGCGTCACCCCCAGACCACGCTCTTCCTCGTCCCCACGGACCGCCAGGGGCTCGACTTCCGGTACATTCCGAAGCTCGGGATGAGAGCCATCGGCTCTTGCGAGATCTTCCTCGACGAGGTCGAAATCGAGCCGGACCTCGTCCTCGGCGAGGTCGGTAACGGCTTCAAGGCTCTGGTCGCTGCCCTCAACAACGAGCGGATCCTCAGCGCGGCAATGGCGCTCGGGATGCTCGAGGGCGTATTGGAGGAGGCGCTCGCCTATGTCCTGCAGCGCGAGACCTTCGGGCGCGTCATCGGCGCACGGCAAGCCGTACAGCATTACATCGCCGACATCGCGATGTGGCGAAAGCAGTCGGAGCTGCTGACGTTCGATGTCGCGGCGCGTGAGGAAGCCGGGCTCCCCTGCGCGATCGACGCGCTCATCGCGAAGGTCGCAACGTCGGAGTACGCGGTCCAGGCAGCCGACCTGGGCATCCAGATGCTCGGCGGCATGGGCCTCTCCACCGAGACGCACATGCAGCGCTACTGGAGAGATCTGCGACAGTTCCGCGTCGCGCCGATCAACAACGAGGTCGCCCGCAGTTCCATCGCCGAGTCGCTCGGACTGCCGAGGGCGTATTGAGCGACGCAACGCCGGCCGCCGCCGCGCCGAGCATCGATGACCTTCGGGCCAAGCTCGTCGGGTATGACCTGCCCGGGGGGGGCGCACGATTCGAGCCCCACGAGGCATGGATCGGCAACGACGCGATGCGCGCGCCGCACTTGCCGGATAATCGCCTCGGCCCGGGCTGGCTGCTTCCGCTCGCCCTGCGCGGTGTCGGCATCACAATTGCGGAACTGCTCGCGCTGGCCGAGTCGTCGGTCGATGACGGGGTGGTCTTCGGCGAGCTGACGCTGGGGCAGGCGTTGCCGGTGTACTCCGGAATCGACTACAGCGTGACGGGAAAGATCACTGACATCAGGCGGCGCAGCGGCGCGACCCTCGGCATCTTCGACATCCTGCAATTCGAGATGCGAGTCACCTCAGCGGAGCCAGTGTGCGCCACGGTCGGGTGCTCCTTCATCCTTCCGAGGCGGTCGGCGTGAGCGACGGCACGGCACTCGACCATCTCGGGGAGTGGACCACCCTCGTCGAGGCCGGCCCGATGCAGGTCTTCTCACTGCTCACCAACGACCCGAACCCGATCCACTGGGACCGGAGCGAAACCCAACGGCTCGGCTACGGCGACCGCCTCATCAACCAGGGCGGGCTGAACGTTGCTTACGTCCTGAACGCAATCCAATCCCAGTTCGGCACGAACGTGATGGTGTCGTCCGCGACCTTCCGGTTCCTCGCCAACGCGTTCGAGGGGGACACCGTCATTGCGGGCGGGGAGATGGCGTCGTCGGAGGGCGCGACAAGCCTGATGACGTGGCTCCGGAATCAGCGGGGGGACTCCCTCGTGACGGGCGTGGTCTCCGTCACCACGGAGCCGACGGCTAAGGAGTTAATCTGACAGAAGGACATTCGCGGAGCCCTAACCTGGATCCAACCGCAGGGCCTACCTGGTCACGATCTCAGCTCGACGACGAAAGGCCGCCCATGCCGACTTCCAGCGCCGCCAAGACTGCCGGCGGTCGCGGCGATGCGAAGGGCGCCGCCTTCCGGCCGTCCGCACCGAAGCCGCGCGGTCGCGCCGACGAGGTCATCACCGCAGCCGCCACCCTGTTCTGCGAGCGCGGCTTTGACGCCACGAGCATTCAGGATGTCGCCGACGCTCTCAGCATCCTGAAGGGCAGCGTCTACTACTACATCAAGTCCAAGGACGACCTGCTGTATGCCGTCATCGATCGGCATCACCAGGTAGCGCGCCAGCACGCCGAGAAGTGCCGCGCCATCGACGGCGACCCGATCACCCGGCTGTCGGCATTCCTCCGCGGATACGCCAGGTTGCTTGATGAGTATCGGGACACCGTCACGGTTTTTCTCAATGACTTCGAGCGGCTGAGCAAGCCGCGCCGGACGCAGATCATCAAGGAGCGCCGCTCGTATTCGGAGTTCGTCACCTCGGAGATCGCCGCAGCACAGGCCGCCGGGCAGGTCCGCGCTGACGTCTCACCCGAGCTCGCGGCGCTGGGCATCCTTGGCATGTACAACTGGGCGTTCAAGTGGTACGACCCGAACGGGAGCTATCCGGCGGACGTCATCACCGAGGAGTTCATGCGCATCGCCCTGGGTGGCATCCTGCTGACCCCGTCGACGCCGAGCTAGTCCGAGCGCCTCACACGGCCGGCGCTTCTGGCGCAGCCGGGCGCTGCGGACCTCCGCACCCGGACCGGGATCCGGTTCAGGCATCGCGCAGGCGCAGGAGCAGGCCCCGCGGCCAGCAGCGCAGCCGCGGCCCATCCCGCCAGCACGCGCCGCGCGTCCTCAGAAGATAAAGGGGATCAGCATTTTCGTGGACTGCTGGTACTCCGGATAGGCACTGGGGAAGAGCCTGGTCATATTGCGCTCCTCCACGAAGGCGCTGTAGATGAAGTACCCGCCGATCAGTGCCACGGCGATCAGCCACCAGACGCTGACGGCGATCGCCGAGCCGATCATCGCCAGCAGGATGCCGGTGTAAATCGGGTGCCGGATCGTCCGGTACGGGCCGGATCTGACCAGCTCGGGGTCTTCCTT
>PMST01000040.1 GCA_003168295.1 Actinomycetota bacterium | reverse complement strand
CCTGGGACCACGTCCAGCACGTCGTCATCGGCACCGATGGCCAGGTCAGCCGCACCACCGGCATCCCGGTTCCCGACGGGCCGATGATGCACGACTTCGCGCTCACCGCTACCTACGTGGTCCTGCTCGACCTGCCGGTCACCTTCAGCCTGGACGCGGTATCGGCCGGGCTGAAGCTGCCCTACACCTGGAACCCGGGCCACCAGGCCCGGGTCGGCCTGCTGCCCCGCGATAACCCCTCCGCCGGCGTCCGCTGGTTCGAGGTCGACCCCTGCTGGGTCTTTCACACCCTCAACGCCTACGACGACGGCGGCCAGGTGGTGGCCGACCTGGTCCGCTACGACGGCGCCTACGATGTCTCCGCGCTATCGGGGCGCGGGCCGCTGACGCTGGACCGGTGGATCATCGACCCGGCCGCCGGGACAGTCACCCAGCAGCGTCTTGATGACCGCCCCCAGGAATTCCCCCGCGTCGATGACCGGGCCATCTCCCGGCCGCACCGCTACGGCTACAGCGCCGTCATCGGCGCCGTCGGCCAGGCCACCGTCTCGTCCGGCGGCAATTTCGCCGACGCAGCGTTTACCAACGCCTTGCTCAAGCACGACCTGGCCGCCGGCACCGTCCAGGCGCATCAGTTCGGCCGCGACGCCACCACCGGCGAGGCCGTCTTCGCCCCGGCCGCACCCGACGCCGCCGAAGACGACGGCTACGTCATGGCCTTCGTCCACAACCCCGACCGCGGTGCCGCCGACCTGGTCATCCTCGCCGCCCAGGACTTCACCGCCGAGCCGGTCGCCCGTGTTCACCTGCCCGCCCGGATCCCGCTCGGATTCCACGGCAGCTGGCTCGCCGACCAGGATCACGGGCCTGATCGGTAGCGGCAGACAGGGCCGGCGCCAGGGACCACCACCGCAAGTGACAGCCCGCCGGCCGCCGCCGGGGACCCTCCAAGGTCATCAGCACACACCAAGAATGGAGAAACCTGATGGGAACCATCACCACTACGGACGGCACCGAGATCTTCTACAAGGACTGGGGCAGCGGCCGCCCGGTCGTATTCAGCCACGGCTGGCCGCTAACCGCCGACGCGTGGGATGACCAGTTGTTCCTCATGGCCTCGAACGGCTACCGGGCCGTCGCGCATGACCGCCGCGGCGGCGGGCGTTCCGGCCAGCCGTGGAACGGCAACGACCTGGACACCTACGCCGATGACCTGGCCGAGCTCATCGAGGCCCTCGACCTGCACGACGCCATCCTCGTCGGCCACTCCACCGGCGGCGGCGAGGTGACCCGCTACATCGGCCGCCACGGCACCTCCCGCGTCGCCAAGGCCGTCCTCGTCAGCGCGATCCCGCCGCTGATGCTCAAGACCGNNCGATCGAGGTGTTCGACGGCCTCCGGGCCAGCCTTTCCGCCGACCGGTCGCAGTTCTACCAGGACATCAGCGCCCCCTTCTACGGCGCCAACCGGCCCGGAAACACCGTCTCGCAGGGCCTTCGTGACTCGTTCTGGCTGCTGAGCATGACCGTCGGCGTCAAAGGCGCCTACGACTGCATCAAGGCCTTCTCCGAGACCGACCTCACCGAAGACCTCAAGAAGATCGACGTCCCGACCCTGATCATCCACGGCGACGACGACCAGATCGTGCCGATAGGCGCCGCCGCCCTCCAGTCGTCGAAGATCGTCAAGGACGCCACCCTGAAGGTCTACCCCGGCGCCCCGCACGGCCTTGCGCAGACCACCGCCTATAAGGACACCTTCAACACTGACCTGCTCAGCTTCATAAACGTATAAGCCCGAGGCCGCCGCCGGCGAGGCGGTTTTCGCCCCCATCTCGCCCGACGCCGCCGAGGACGACGGCTACGTCATGGCCTCCGTCCCACAACCCCGGCCGCGGTGCCGCCGACCTGGTCGTCCTCGCCGCACAAGACTTCACCAGCCAGCCCATCGCACGTGTCCACCTGCCGCCCAGGATCCCGCTCGGCTTGCACGGCAGCTGGATCGCCGACCAGTAGATCCCGAACGATCCGCAACTACAGATGCCACTGTCGATAAAGGAAATCCGCGCCATGAGCACGATCACCACCAAGGACGGCACCGAGATCTGCTACCAGGACTGGGGCGAGGGTCCGGTCGTGACCCTCTGGCACGGCTGGCCGCTGGATGCCGGCGTCTGGGGACGGCCAGATGCTGTTCCTGGCCCAGAACGGCTACAGGGTCATCGCTACCACCGGCGCAGCCTCAGGCGCGGCGTCCAGGAACACACGGAAGCCGGCGACACCGGGCTCAGCGACCAGCTGCCCGACGAGGACCCAGGCGCCGATCCCGGCCGGCATGGCGCTAG
Source organism: Actinomycetota bacterium (assembly GCA_003168295.1). The sequence goes on along the minus strand of PMST01000040.1, from coordinate 1,880 downwards.
GCCCGGAAGGATCCAGTGATGAAAGCCTTCAGCATTGTCGCGGCGCTGGCCACCGCGGTCCAGGCGGGCGCGTTGATCATGCTGCATCTGCTGCCCACGGGTTACAAACCGGTCCGCGATGCGGTCAGCGACTACGGTGTCGGCCGTTACCGTGGCTGGTTCTGGCTGCAAGCCGTAGCCGGCGGCGTGGGCTGCCTGGCCCTGGGGATCGCCCTGGCCCAGCTGCACCCGTTTACCCCGACCCAGGTGGTCGTGGCGCTGATCGTGACCGCCGCGGCCCGGTTCCTCCTCCCGTTCTTCGCCACCGACCAGCAGGGGAGCCGGTTCCAGACGCTGCACGGCATCATTCACATGATCCTGGCGGTTATCGCCTTCGGTGGGCTGGTATGGGCGGCCACGGGCCTGTGGTCAACGCTGCGCCATTACCCGGCCTGGCACGGGGCCGAAGGCGCTCTCACCATCATCCCCTGGATCATGCTCGGCAGCGTCATCGCCGTCGTACTCGCGCTCAGGGGCCCGCGGCTCAAGCCCTTCTTCGGGGTCTTCGAGCGCCTCTTCTACTTGTCCTCGATCCCCTGGGTCCTGATCGTCGCGATCGATCTCGCCCGGATCGCTGGTTGAGGGCAACCCCGGAACCCAATCCAAGCCCCGCCGTGAACCATGCCATCCAAGGAGGCACCCCGCATGCCCACCGTGACAGTACAAGGATTCGTAACCCTGCAACAGGCCGCCACGGCGCTGCAAGGCAAACTCGGCAGCCGCTATGAGGTGACCACGCACGGAAGCGGTACCCAGGAGGCACTGAAAGTAAAGCAGTCGGCGGCTTCCACCGCCACCGTGCACCTGGACCAGGACGGGAACGCCACCACGTTCCACGTCCACGGCGGCGGCCTGGTCATCTCGCGCATGGTCAACGAGTTCGGCATCGCCAAGAAGGTAGCCGCGGCGATCCAGGAAGCCTTCACAACCCATCCCGCCAGCTGACCGTCGCGGCAAACTGACGACCGTGGCGCCGAGCACCTCGATCGGCCCGGCGATGGGCCCATCCAGCTACCGCTGGGACGAGAAGACCGGTTCGCTGGCGGCCTCGATTAAACACGCTAGAAAGGAGATCGTAATGCCCGTCATCGTCGTGACCCGGCTGCGGCTGAGGGACCCCCCGCTCCTGGACGAGTTCTTCACCGATGCCGTCGCCGCGATCGAGCAGGCGATGAAGTCCGACGGCAACCTCGGCGCGGACGCGCTCGCCGACGCGAACAACGCCTGGTGGAGCGTCAGCGCCTGGAAAGAACGCCGCCTGATGCAGGCCTACGTGGACAGTGAGCCGCACCTAGGCATCAGCACGCGCCTGGATCATTTCTGCGACGAGGCGACGTTCGTCGACTGGGAGCAGGCCAGCCCCAGCCTGCCGGACTGGCAGACCAACTGGCGCCACCTCATCGCCGATGGTAAGGCGGCAGGGCTCACGCACCCTTCAGCCGCAAACCAGACTCGTGATTTCCCCTCGCCGGTCGAGCCGCCTCCCAGCGTCTCCTGAAGCAGCCAGTACGAACTCGCGGAGCGGCTGGCCGCGACCGCCCGCGGCGGCCGCCGCGTGGTGTTCGGCCACTAATGATCACATGAGCTAGGGGCGCGGTACGGGGGCAGACGGTAGCCGCACAGGGCAGCTCAGAACCGGGCGATCTGGGTTCCGGCATCCATCTGACCGGCAGAACTGTCAGCCGTTCCGATTCGGCGATATGTGCCCTCGAGAGGTGTGGGGCGACCTGCGATCACTCTCGCTGATCATCCTCGTGATGGCCGCACGATGCAAGGAAGCTCGATAAGCGCTGTGCGCATCGAGCGGACGGCGCACCCGGTTCCGTCAGGCGACGTTTCCG
>PMST01000543.1:11253-13231 GCA_003168295.1 Actinomycetota bacterium | reverse complement strand
TAGGTGTACAGCGGGTGCCCGTTGTAGGTGAGCTGGCGGGTGCCGCCGGTGCGGGTGATCGTGGCGATCCGGCCCGGCAGGCCCGGGCTGGCCGCGGCGGTGCCGGTGACCTACCTGGTGTTCGCGGCGCAGCTGCCGTAGCATTTCGAGCTGGTCGGCGTGTCGGGGGCGAACGAGTAGAGCGTGAAGTCGTTGGCGTTGGTCAGTACCGTCGTCCCGCCGATCACCGTGGTCTTCAGGCCTGCGCCGACGCTCGCTGACGCGGGAGGACTGGCCCCGGCTAGTGCGACTCCGAGCAGTACCGCCGCCGCGACCGCTAGGGCCGCGACGGTCGTTGCTGCCGCCCGGGCGAGTGCGGGGGAGATCTGAGCGGGGAATCGGGACGGGGTCGCTACCGGACCGCCGGCCAGGGCCTCGGCGGTGCCGTCCGCCCGGGCAGGAGCCAGCGCGAGGGCGGCCAGGACCGCGAACGCGGCCACCTCGATCACCCCGGCGGCCAGCCCTGCGGTGGTGCGGACCTCTTTGAACCCGAACAGCCCGGCCCAGACCGTGAGAAGGTAGCCGCCGAGGGTGGTCAGCGCGAACCCGGCCCCGGCGGCGGCGGCCAGTCGGCCGGCCAGCGCGGGCCGGCCGACGGCGAGCACGGTCAGCCCGAGGCAGAAGGCGGCGATCACCTGTAGCAGGAACAGCCAGCCGATGGTCGGGATCGTCCGGTAGCCGGTCAGGTACAGGTCCAGGTGGATCGCCCCGGTCGCGATCAGCAGCCCGGCTCCCGCCATGCGCAGGAGCACGATCAGCGAGGCTCGTCCCGGCCGCATCACACGCTCGCTTCGCGTCAGCATCGGCCTCAGTACCCGTTCCCTCCGCCGTTGGAGGCGGGCGCGGCGGTGCCGGAGAGGGTGATCTCGTGCCACACTCCGCCCGCCGCGTTCAGGCCGTTGCCCTTGGCCTGGCCGGGGGCGTTGTCGCCGACGAACGTGTACAGCGGATGGCCGTCGAAGGTGGCCTGGGTCGAGCCATCGGAACGCTTGATCGTGGCGAACGTTCCCTTGACGCCGACCGCGGTCACCGGCCCCGTCTCCGGCGGCCAGTTCTGCGCGCACGTCCCGTTGCAGTTCGATTTGGTGGGCGTGTCGGGGCCGAAGGAGTAGAGCGTCAATCCCTTGCTGTTGGCCAGCACCGTCGCGCCGCCGATCTTCTCGGTCGTCACTGTGCTCGCGGCGGCCGCAGCCGGGCTGCTGCTGCCTGCGGTGGCGCCGGAGGACGGGGCGGCGCTGGTGCCGGCCGAACTGCAGGCGGCTAGCACCGACGCGGCCGCAGCGGCGGCCGATAGCCCCAGCAGTACCCGGAGACGGGCTGGCCCGTTCCTGCCCCACCGCACTGCGGAGTCGCTGAGATCGGGGGTTCTTCGTATTTCCACGATCGCGTCCTTTCCATTCGAGATCTGCCGGGAGCGCACACAAATTGTGCGTAACAAGTTACGAATTTAAATAGGCCGCCAATACGTTCGCACGGAGGCCGCCCCCCGCCCGGCCCCTGATTTTCCGGCCCGTGGCGGCGCGAGCCGGCGTCAGCTAAGACCCACTGCGCAGCCGGTCCCTGGTCTGGTGCATGAGATCCAGCGTCTTGCTCACGTGGGATCCCACGAGTTGCCCCTTGTGCTTCACGACGTCGCCGCCGACGATGACCGTTTCCACGTCGGCCGGCCCGGCGCCGAGGACCATGACCGCCACCGGGTCGCCGAAGCCGTCCAGGTGCGGGGAGCGCAGGTCGATGATCGCGATGTCGGCCTGCTTGCCGGGGGTGAGGGTGCCGATCTCGCTCTCCAGGTGCCAGACCCGGGCGCCGCCGATCGTGGCCAGGCGCAGCATGTCCCGCTGGTGCAGGTCCACCGTCGGGACCATCTTGTCGCTGGAGACCGTGCTGGCGTTAGCCCGGGATCGTTCGGCGGCCAGGGCCAGGCGCATCTCGGAGAACA
>PMST01000543.1:0-11172 GCA_003168295.1 Actinomycetota bacterium | reverse complement strand
GTTGCCGTGCACGTAGTTGACGTCGGAATCGAGCAACCGGTCGCGCTCCAGGGTGGCGACGGCGTCGCCGGTGCCGGCCATGCCGACGTGGATCGAGATCGGCAGCCCCAACTCACGGGCGAAGGCGAAGTCCGCCGCGTTGCGGTCGGCGCTGGTGAAGGCCGGTCCGCGCAGCGCCATCCCCATCCGCAGCCGCCCGTAAGAGCCCGAGGCGAAGTACTCATCGCGCATCCGGCGGGCGTCGGCCGGGTGCGGCGGGTTCGGATCGTCAGTGGCGGGTCCGGGGCCGCCGTAGAGGAAGAAGCCGCGGATCCCCGAGTCCCGCAGGCCGCGCAGGTCCGCGTCGGCGTGGGCGGGCGACTGGTCGTTGTGCGCCCAGTCGGCGATCGTGGTGATCCCCGCGTCCAACGCCTGCAAGGCGCCCCACAGGGTGCCGGCGTACACGTCGTCCGGGGTGTGCTTGAGGGAGATTCCGGTCAGCACCGCGGGCCCGTAGCCGACGCCGGTGATCTGGGGGGTGTAGCCGCCGATGGCGCCCTGCCACACATGCCGGTGGGTGTCGACTAGGCCAGGGATGACGAGGCGGCCGGCCGCGTCGATCACCTCGGCGTCAGCCGTCGCGGGCCGGAGGTCCTGGCCGACGGCAGTGATCACGCCGTCGGCGGCAAGGACGTCGCCGACCGGCAGGTCACCCAGGTCCGGGTCCACGGTGACGACATGACCGCCCTTGATCAGCAGTTCTTTCGACATAGTTACGCACGACCTTTCTCTAGACGGAAAATAGAGGTAAATACCGCGGCTCGAGCCGCCGCTTACCCGCTCGAGCCCAGTTGGCTCGCTGCCTCCTGGATAAAGTCCGCGACCGCGTATGGCTGAGAAAGCATGGGAAGGTGACTGGAAGACAGCACGAGGGTTTTCGCCCCTAGCTTCTGCGCGGTTGCTTTCTCGAGCTCGAATAGGAGCATGTGGTCGTTCTCGCCGATGACAAACCAGCTCGGCTTATCCCGCCAGGCGGCATTGGTGATTTTCTCGTCGTTGGATCCCTGGGCAAAGGGACCTTGGGTAGCATGGAGCAGGGCGGTCTCGTCGAACGCCAGATCCTGACCGAAGTGGTCGCGGAACCCCTGCAGGGTCAAAACGACATAGCTTCCGGCGCCATAGGGCCTGATCTCCGGTGTGCCTGGCGCGGGAGGGCTGCCCGTCCACCATTCGTTGAACGACTGGCCGGAGTCAGGAGCGGCGGCCGCGATGTAAACGAGCCCGCGCACCTTGGCATCATTGCCCGCCTCGGTGATGATCGCGCCACCCCACGAATGGCCGACGAGCAAAACCGGAGCATCCTGCATCCCGATCACCCGCTCGACGGCGGCGACGCCGTCGGCCAGGGAGCTCAGCGGGCAATGAACGGCGACCACAGAGAATCCCTTCGCCATCAGCAAGGGGATCAGTTTCGACCAGCTCGACGTGTTAGCGAACGCGCCATGAACGAGCACGATGGTCGGCTGGCGACTTGGCATGAGCATCTCCAACTTCCTTCGGGGCACGACCCCATCTGCTGCGAAGTCACGAGCAGCGACTCCCCTGCGTGCCTTGGGTAGGCGGACACCTCATGGTTCATCTGCGGCGGTCGCCTTCGCACCGTGCGGACCTCGTGCAGACCCCCCTGGTTTTCTCCGCTCGGGCAGGACATCATCGACCCCACCCGGAACCGTCCGGTTCGCGCTGCCGACCGCCACCCCGACGGTCGGGGCCGGTGTACTTCCCCTCGTCCAATGCTGATCGCCCACAGAAAATCCGGGGGGCAGGCGGGGGGGTCCCCCGGTGCGAACGCATGTGTTGCCCAATACCATTCGTAGCGTGCTATATCAGCGAACTCATATCGTGTTATACCGCCAAACGCGCGCCGCAGAAAAGGCAGGCAATCGCCAGGAAAACTCCCGCTCTATCGATGGCCATTGAGAGCTAGAGCAAATCAGGGAGCTTGGTGCGGGCCGTCTCCATCGGTATGTCGCCAACATGCACTAGTCGGCTATCGGCGGATCTCATTGCCTATGGCGAACGAGCATATTTCATGACAGGAGAAGCATGACTGTGGGAGCTCAGACAACGTCCGGCGGTGCCCGGCTCGTGTCAGTTATCGAGCAACTGGTTGCGGCTATGGGAGGGAAGGGCGCAGTCGAGGGTGCCGAAACGGAAGCCATCACGGCAGACGGCTGGCGACTTCATCCCGGGTGGGGCACCGACCCGGGTAAGCCAGAGAAGGTGGCGGAATTCTCCTACACACTGCTCGAGGACACAGTGCGCCCTCGTTACAGGCTGGCGCTGAAGGCGCACACCTATCTCGTGCCGACGGAGCTGAACTACCTCGAGGTTGGCAACGGAAGCATCGGGCACGTGAACGGTATTGACTTCATGTTCGACCCGCGGCCGGTCGACGTGTCGATACCGTCCTGGCGGGTGGCCACGCGCCAGCGACACTTTGACCTCACGTCGCCGTTGCGCCTAGCCCGGAAACTCCTGGCGTCGGATGCCGATCTAACTCTCGGCATAGCCGACAACGAACACTCAACGGACTCGCTGATTCTCCGAGAGCACGGGCGCCCTCCCGTCAGGATGCACATGGACCAGGGCACCGGCCTGCTGAGCAGAGCTGAAGTAACGGAAGAGCACTCCCCGCTCGGGGACACGCTCGTTGAGGTGCTTTTCTCCGACTACAGGAACGTCGGGACACTGCAACTGCCCTACCGAGTATCCATTCGCGTGAACGGCGTGGCCGTGCACGACGAGGTTCGGGCCAGCATTCAGGTCAACGGCCGCTCATCGGACGCGGATTTTGCCGTCCCGGATCAGGCCGTCATCGATGGGTCAGATCATCAGGTTTCCTTCGGGCAGTACTCGACCGAGTGGATCATGACCTACGTCTTCTCAGGCGTGCGGTTCTATTTCGACCTTCAGACCGCGCCCGTCAGCCAGGGGGCCGTGGACATTGCCCCAGGAGTGAAGATCGTCCTCGGCCCGAGCCACAATACGCTCGTGGTGGAGATGCCGGACCATGTGGTCGCCGTCGAGGCGCCCCTGTACGACGAGTACACGCGTAGCGCGCTAACCCAGGTGAAAGCGGCGTTTCCCGGCAAGCCACTGAAGAAAGTGATCGTGACGCACTTTCACTACGACCACGTGGGCGGGATCCGTGAATTCGTCGCCGACGGCGGCCTCACGGTGCTCGCCGCCCAGGGGCCCGTGCCGTTCTTCGAGAAAGTCTTCCAAGGCCCCCATACGGTTCACCCCGACCGACTGGAAGGGTGCCCGGTCCAGGTGGCGGTCGAAGGCGTGATCGATTCGCTCATCTTGCCGATGGCCGACGGGGGCAACCTCGAACTGCACCACATTCGAAGCGATCATGCCGATGGCATGCTCATCGTCTACCTGAGTAAGCCGAAGATCGTCTTCGAGTCGGACATCTGGAACCCGACACCGCAAATGCCCCCGCCGAACTCCGGTCGGGGGCGCTTGCCCATCCAGCTCCGCGAGGCAATCGAGACGCTCCACCTAGAAGTGGACACGGTGGTAGGCGGTCATAGCGGAACCGACGGCAAGACTATGGCGCATGCTGCCCCATTCCGCTACCTCAAGACGGCAGCGGGGCTCTAGGCCTCCAGGTGAGAAGAGAGATCGTGCCGAAGAACATCGTTATAACCGCGGCATCGCCGGCAGTCAATCGCCGGCAGTCAGGAGTCTCCGATGACGATTCTCTGTCTCGACGGCGTACGAGCCGCCACGGCTCCGATCCGCTGGCTTGACTCACGCCCTGCTACCCATAGCAACGACCATTCCTCTGAGGAGAGCAAATGGCCCAGATACTGATAACCGGTTCCACCGACGGCCTCGGGCTGATGGCGGCCGAACTGCTCGCCGGTGACGGCCATGCCATCACCCTGCACGCCCGCAACCAGCAGCGCGCCGCCGCCGTCCGAGAACGCCTGCCGACCGCCGACCACATCGTCATCGGCGATCTGGCCAGCATCGACGGCATGCGCCAGGTGGCGAAGGAGGCCAACTCGATCGGACGCTTCGACGCCGTGATCCACAACGCTGGCGTCGGCTACCGAGAGCCCCGCCGCGTCGGGACTCCCGGCGGGCTCTCCCACGTCTTCGCCATCAACGTCCTAGCCCCGTACCTACTGACCGCGCTGATCACACCGCCCGACCGGCTGGTGTACCTCAGCTCTGGCATGCACCGAGCCGGCAACCCCGCCCTCGACGACCTGCAATGGACGAAACGCCGCTGGGACGGGGCGCAAGCCTACTCCGACAGCAAGCTCTTCGACGTCGTCCTCGCCTTCGCTGTCGCTCGCCACTGGCCCGCCGTGCTCTCGAACGCCCTCGAGCCCGGCTGGGTACCGACGAAGATGGGCGGCCCCGGCGCGCCCGACGACCTCTCCCTGGCCCCGATGACCCAGGCCTGGCTCGCGGTAAGCGCCGAACCGGCGGCAACGGTCACCGGCAGCTACTTCTACCACCAGCGGCCGCGCGACGTTAACCCGGCGGCACGCTCAGCCGAGCTTCAGGACGAGCTGCTCGACCGGTGTGCGAGTTTGGCCGGCGTGGCCTTCCCTAACCCGTGAATGCCGTGCCCGGAACGTGTCCGGTGGAGGCTGGCGTTGTGTGCCGGGCCCGGCAACGAAGACAAGCATGTGTCAGCATCAGCCGCCTTGCCTGGAATGGCCGCCAGACCACCCCGCAGCATGCATGGCGCACGGAACAAACTGGCGGCCATGTCGGCAGAACTTCGTTTTTTCACAGGTGGAGAAAGCATGCAGTCACATCCCGCAAAAATCGTTCGCGCCGACGAAACGGACGCGGGCGAAATCATCACAATATTGTCTACCGGCTTCCAGAACGACCCGGTCAGCCGATGGCTATTCCCAGATGACGATGCCCGGGAAAGGCTGCATCCGGAGTTTTTCGGCCCCATTGTTCAAATGGCACTAGAAGACGGCGAAATATACACGACCGAAGATCGGTCGGGAACCGCCTTGTGGCTACCCGCGACTGCCCATCATGAGGATCAGCCAGGGCTAGGTGAACTTTATGAGCCGATCCTCGGAGCAGATTACGCCAAACGGATCGCGGCTTTCGACGAGCGTTCCACCGCCAATCATCCAGACCACGAGGACCATTTTTACCTGCCCTTTATCGCCGTCCGGCCACAGTTTTTCGACCAGGGCATCGGAACGGCCTTGCTCCGCGATCGCCTGGCTGCACTAGACAGCCAGGGCCTGCCCACCTATCTGGAGGCCAGCAATCGCGATAGCGCAAGGCTTTACGAGCGCCTGGGCTACAAGCGGCTTGACCGGACAACCGACATGCCGGGTGGCCCGAGCCTCTACCCCATGTGGCGAAATCCTGCCTAGCCGAAGGCCGGGTCCGGGCGGCCCGACACACGGGCCCAGCCTGATTTCATCGTAATGCCGTCTTGAGTCTTCCCGTAATCGTGAGCGGAGATTACCCGCATGACCCTGCAAAGAGGAAAGAAATGAAATGGTAGAAGTCATAGAAAAGCCCCAGCCGGAAAGCGGCCGCCTTGGCGCCAAGGTATTGTCGTTCCCTGATGTGATAGCCCAGTCCGTCGGGTTTATGGGCCCAGTGTTCACTTCGGCCTTCGTGATACCACTCGTGGTGGGAGTGGCCAGCGTCACCGGCAAGGGAGGCGGCATCGCGTCCCCGCTATCGGTGCTGATCGCCGGGATCGGAGTCTTCGCGATCGGCTGGATCGTGTCGAGTTACGCCAAGGAGGTCCGCACTGCCGGATCGCTGTACGAATATGTGACCCGCGGGCTCGGTGAGCGCATCGGGACGGCAGCCGGCTGGCTGTACTACGCGGGCGTCACCATGCTAACCGCCGCCTTGCTGCTGATTCTCGGCGGCTACCTGCAGTCAACCATCGCCTCGGAATTCAGCGTTAACCCGCTGCCGGGCTGGGCCTGGAGCCTCATATTCCTGGCGATCATCGCGCTGGTCCTGTACTTCGGCGTCCGGATCTCCACCCGCGTCCAGCTCGCGCTAGCGCTGATCTCGATCATCGTGGTGACGGTCTTCTTCATTTCCGTCATCGTGAAGCTGGGATCGGCTAACAGCTTCAAGCCATTCCGGCCATCGTCTTCCGCCGATGGCTGGCCCGGGATTTTCTTCGGCGTGCTGTACGGGATCCTGCTCTTCACCGGCTTCGAGTCCTCCGCGAATCTGGCCGAAGAGACCCCCAACCCGCAAAGGCATATCCGTGCAGCGGTCATGTCTACCGCCGGGATCGCCACGATCTTCTTCGTCCTGGCCACCTACGTCGAAGTGGCCGGCTTCCACTACAGCCTCAAGACCCTGGGCGCCGCCGCATCAGCGCCGCTGTTCGCGCTTGGCGCCTCGAAATCGGCCGGCGGGTATGGCGGCACCTGGATCGACCGCGTGCTCGAGCTTGTCGTTCTATTCGACATGCTGGCCGTCGGGATCGGCTGCGGCGTCTCAGCTACTCGCGGGATTTTCGCGATGGCCGAGGACGGCAGGCTCCCGGGACCACTTGCCGTGGTGTCCAAGCGCCGTAACTCGCCGCTCGGCGCCACCATCTTCGTGACCGGCTTCTGCGCCGTGGCACTGCTCGCCGACGTGTTCTGGAAGGGGCTGTTCGCGCTGCCGGAAACTCCCCACTATGACGCCCTGTTTTCCTGGGGCTCAACCTTCGGCGGCTTCGCCTTGGTCGTGGTCTACCTGCTGATGGCAATAGGCTCCCTGCGCAGCTTCGCCCACTCGCCGCGTCGGCTGTGGCTCGTGCTATCGGCAGTCCTCGCCATCTTGATCACCGCGGGCGCCATCTTCGGATCGTTCTACAAGGTTACGAGTCCCACCGTCCTCGCGCCGTGGTTCGCGCTCGCCGTGCTGGTCATAGGTTTCGCCTCCACCTGGGTCACACGCGCCCGGAGATCAGCAGGTAGCTAGTGCCGCGTCAGGCTACTTGCCTTGTCGACGATGCGACGGAGTCGTTCGTCGTAGAGTGGTTGTTGCGCCAGATGATGTACCGGCGGATGATGCTGGCCTGTTCCTTGTGACTGGCATGGTCGGTCCCGTCGAGCGTGAAGTAGCGCAGCGCGGTGAACTTGGCCTCGACAGGCTCCGGAGAACGGCAGGTCATGCTCGGCGGGCTTGGACTTGGCGATCTTCTTGGTCTCCCGCCGCTGGCCGAGCGTGAACTTCGGCGGATGACCGCCTTTGTACTTCGGATAAAGGGAGATGAGCCCGTCGGCGTTGAAGTTCCGGATCACGTCCCGCACCCGGTCTTCGCTGGTGAACGCGACCTTCCCGATCGCCGCCGCGTCCATGCCCTGAGCTGACAGCAGCACCATCTGGGCCCGCCGCCAGGTCACCACCGCCCCGCTGACGCGGCGGATGATCTGCACCAGCCGCCCAGGCCGGCATCCCGAAGCCCGAGGACGTCCGGCGGCCACCGCTAAGAAGTCCTAACAAATGATCAGCGGGTGGGGTGTCACCGGCAGATGATGGGGCGGCGAGGGGCATGAAGGCCTGGTGGATGTCGTCGCGGATCTCTCGGCGGATGCGCAGGCGGCGGAACCAGCGCAGCAGCGCGGTCGTCTGTTCGGTCATCCGCCGCCCCGCCGCTTGTTGCAGGTGGTGACCCGGGGCCCTGCAACTTGAGGAGGTCAGGCATTTCGACGACAGGCCGTTCTGGGGACCGCTCGTTCTGGCAGTCTGGGTGTGGCAACCTCGCGGTCGGCGGTCCGCTTTATCCGCCGGGATGGACGGGAGCGATCACTATGAGGAAAGGAACGCTCGTCGCTGCCATAGGAGTCCTGGCGGTGGTCTGCTCGGCCTGTTCTGGGTCGTCCCCCAGCTCTGCGGTTGGGCATCCCGGCACAACGAGCCTCGGTCCCGGCGGAGCGGCTTCGGGCTCTGTGTCCTCGTCGCCGGCCACCGTGCCCGCCATCCCGGAGCCGGAGGCCGCAGGCCCTGGCGCCAGCTGGACGGTCTACCACGGGAATGCTGAGGCGACCGGGGTCCAGGCCGCGCAGATCAAGCTGCTGCCATCGCGGCGGGCCTGGACCTCGCCGATCCTCGACGGGCAGCTGTATGGTGAGCCGCTCGTCGCTGACGGCCGCATCGTCGCGGCGACCGAGAACGACACTGTCTACGTGATGGCCGCCCGCAGCGGGCGCATTCTGTGGTCGCGCCACCTGGCGAACTCCGTGCCATCCCGTGACCTGCCGTGCGGCGACATCTCGCCCGTGGTCGGCATTACGGGCACCCCGGTGATCGACCTGGCCCGCCACGAGATCTTCGTCGCCGCGGACACCTTGATAAAGGGCCCGTCTTCCTCGGGGGGTGTGGAGGCGTCGCACCGCCTGTTCGGGCTCGACCTGTTCACGGGCACGGTCGAGCTGAGCCAGCCGGCGATGCCCAGCGCTGGCGAGGACCAGCTCGCCCAGTTGCAGCGGCCAGGGCTGGCGCTCGACCACGGTCGCGTGGTCATCGCCTACGGGCAGAACACTGGCGACTGTCCCGGCCCCAACGGTCCTGCTCACGGCTACATCGTCTCGATCCCGGAGACGGGAGGACCGCTGGACGACTTCCAGGTCGGCAGCGGCAGGGACCGGGGAGCGGTGTGGATGGGCGGCAGCTCTCCGGTCATCGACCCTCAGGGGAATGTCTACGTGGCCAGCGCCGATGGCTACAACCTCGGAACCGGCCAGCCGTACGACGACAGCGACGCAGTGCTCGAGCTGTCGCCGGCCATGCACCTCGAGTCGATCTTCTACCTCAAGGACTGGCAGCAGCTGAGCGGCGAGGACCTCGACCTCGGAACCGGGGACCCCGTGCTCGTGGACGGTTTCGTGTTCCAGGTCGGCAAGACGGACACCGCCTACCTGCTGCGTCAGGGGCATCTCGGCGGCAAGGATGGCGAGGTCGCGTCGCTTCCGGTGTGCCACGGCAACCCAGACGGCGGACACGCGGTGATGGGCTCGGTCGTGTACGTACCTTGCCCGAACGGCGTGACTGCGATCAGGATTTCGGCCAAGGCCCCGTACCTGAAACAACTGTGGACCGACAACGACGGCGCTGCCGGCGGGCCGATTATCGCTGATGGGCTGGTCTGGACGATTGGAGCCGACAATGCAGTGCACGGCCTTAATCCGGCCAGCGGCAAGCAGGTCGTCTCGATTCCCTTCGGCGGGTCGGCGAACCACTTCCCGACGCCGTCGGCCGCCGATGGCCTGCTGCTGCTTCCGGGCACCAGCCAGGTCTTCGCCTTCATGGGTCCGGCAGGGCTGCCGCCGGCGCCCCTCGCTAGCTGAGAAGGCAATTGCCCGCTGCAGTTCCTCCCGGATCCCAGACGCCTCAAGTGCAAGGAGGTTTACGACGAGAGAACTAGGCTCCATTGCCCGGAGGCTCTCAAGAACCCTTGATTTCCCAGCCCCGTCAGCCGCCAGCAGCACGAAACTCCCCGTACAGCTGGACGATCTTGGCCTGGCCTGGCAGATGCCTGGCCGCGCGGAACGGCTCCAGGTCGCGCCGGGCGGGGGTGAGTGCGCCTGCGGGGGCTGCAAGCACCCTCGAACCGAACGGGTCGCTAGCGGGCGCCGCGGACGTTGACGTAAAGAGCGTACAGAGAGCTGTGGGCGGCCAGGAACAGGCGGTTGCGGGCGCGGCCGCCGAAGGCGAGGTTGGCGCACCGCTCGGGCAGGTCGATGTGGCCGATCGGGGTGGCGTCGGGGGCGAAGACGCGGACCCCGTCCAATCCCTCGCCGCCGCCCCAACCGCACCACAGGTTGCCGTCCTCGTCGATCCGCAGCCCGTCCGGGGTGCCGTCGCCGCAGTCGATGAACGGGCGCTGCTCGCCCAGCGAGCCGTCGCGCACGTCGTAGACGACGATCCGGCGGTGCGGGACGGCCAGAGACTCGACCACGTAGAGCACCGATTCGTCCGGGGAGAAGGCCAGGCCGTTGGGTGAGCGCAGCTCGGCCGCGGCGTCGAGGCGGCCGTCCGGGTCGAGCCGGTACAGGTATGTCGGCAGCTCCGGCTCGGCCCGGTAGCCCTCGTAGTCGCCGAGGATGCCGAAGACTGGGTCGCTGAACCAGACCGCCCCGTCGGCCGCCACGACCACGTCGTTGGGCGCGTTCAGCCGCTTGCCCTGGTAGCTGTCGGCCAGCACGGTTATCGTGCCGTCGTGCTCGGTGCGGGTAACCTGACGGCCGCCGTGCTCGCAGGTGACCAGCCGTCCTTGCTGGTCCCGGGTGTTGCCGTTGGCGTAGTTGGACGGCTGGCGGAACACCGACAGCATCTCGTTGGCGGCGTCCCAGCGCAGCATCCGGTCGTTGGGGATGTCGCTCCACACCAGCGTCCGGTGATCGCCGAACCAGACCGGGCCCTCGGCCCAGCGGCACCCGGTGGCCAGCCGCTCCAGCTTCGCCAGGGGCAGCACATAGCGCCGGAAGCGCTCGTCGAGGACGCGCACCGCCGGGTCGGGCACCCGCATCGCCGGCTTCCAGTCGGTCATCAGGATCCTCCCCAGTGATCAGCGCCCGGGCCAGAGGCGTGTCCACCGTACCGGTCCCACTGATGGTGCCCGGCGTGCAGGACCCCGATGATCCGGACCGGCTCGATCACCTCCTCGGAGCGCACCGGTACCTCGCCGCACCCGTCCAGCGCGGGGCGAGCCGCCGGCAGAACTCGGAGTACCGCCCCGTTCGGCCCGAACTGGCCAGGTCTGGCCGTCGCGGCCGAGCTGAGTATGGGAGTAGATGCCCGGCCGGAAGGTCCGCTGGCATCGTTAGGCCACGTGACCAAAGGCGAACTCTGCCGCGAGCAAGCATTGGTTTTTTGGTGCAGTCGCCCCTCGGACACCGATGCAAGTCTCTGACCTGGGTATATTCATTCTCCAACATCAGCCAGATGTGCAACGTCGCAGGTCACAGGCATGCGGGTTCAAGTCCCTCCCGGACACTGCCCTACGTACATGCCCTCCGCAGTGGCGTCACTATGGGACCGCTTCGTACCCGATACCAGACTGCTCTGGCGCGAGCTTGATCAGGCGTTCGAGGACTGGTTCGGTGTTCCGGCCCCACATCTTCGTCACGATCCATGTGCGTCCTCCGCAGCGACAGCAGGCGC
>PMST01000122.1 GCA_003168295.1 Actinomycetota bacterium | reverse complement strand
CGGGAAGGCAGCCTGATCGACCTCGGCGTAGAGCAGGGGATCGTGCGCAAGTCGGGTGCCTGGTACACCTACAACGGTGACCAGCTCGGCCAGGGCAAGGAGAACGCCCGTAGTTTCCTGCGGGAGAATCCGGACCTGGCCAACGAGATCGAGAAGCAGATCAAGGAGAAGCTCGGCATCGGGCCGCGCCTGGACGCGGAAGCCGCCGCGCCGCCAAGTAACGGAAACAGCAACGGCAGCGGAAATGGCAACGGCAACGGATCCGCTGGCCGCGGCAACGGATCTGGTCCTAGGGTGGCTGCGGTAGCACCCGCCATAACGGTCTAGCCAAGCTGAAAAGAAGTGGCTGCTGGTGAGTGGGTTTCAGGGTCATCGTCCGAGGCCGAAGCCGGGGCGCGTGGCCCTGAAACCCGTTCCGGTGATCCTGAAACCCGGGCTCGGCAGATCTGCCTGCGGCTGCTGACGGCTGAGCCCCGGACCCGGGCTCAGCTGGCGCAGGCGTTGCGGCGCCGCGGCGTGCCCGACGATGCCGCCGAGGCCGTGCTGAGCCGGTTCGCCGACGCCGGCCTGATCGACGACGCGTCGTTCGCGCGCGCCTGGGTGGAGTCCCGGCACCATAGCCGCGGCCTGTCTCGGCGGTCACTGTCCGCCGAGCTCAGGCGCCGAGGCGTCGACAGCGAGGAAATCCGCGAGGCCGTCGACACCCTCGGCCCCGAGCAGGAAGCCGCCACCGCCCGGCGCCTGGTCGAGCAGAAGCTGGCCAGCACCCGCGGACAGTCCCCCGAGGCCCGGGCCCGGCGGACGGCGAGCCTGCTCGCCCGCAAGGGCTACCCACCTGGCCTGGCGTTCAGGCTGATCAGGGAGGTCATGCAGCAGGAAGGTGCGGCCGACGTCATCGACCTGGATGCCGAACCATATATCGCCCCGGAGGACGAGCTTCCAGAGGACGAGATCCCAGAGGGCTGAGACCGCCGAAGGCGCGGAAAACCATTGTGTCACCCGTGGGTTCGAATCCCATGCCCTCCGCTCCGGACCTGCGAAAATGGTGTCTGACCTGCGGACTCTGGCTGCACATGGCCGCCGGAAGGCAGCCGCGCTACGCTTACCTGCATTGTGCTAGCGGGGAGGTGCCGGTGATGACAGGACCGCAAGACCCGGCCGCGGCGGGCCGCGGCGGGCTTAGGGCTGGCCACGCCGATCGCGAACAGGCGATCGACACGCTGAAAACCGCATTCATGCACGGCCAGCTGACCAAGGACGAACTCGACGCGCGAGCGGGCCAGGCGCTCGCCGCGCGGACCTACGCCGACCTGGCCGCGCTCACCGCCGACATCCCGCCCGCCCGCCCGCAGCCAGGCCGGCGCGCCCGCCTGCCCCGCTCCGCCGCCGGCCGCTGGCCAGGGCCGCCGCCCAGTCGGGCGTCTGCCTGATCATCGCGGCCACCGCCGCGTGGGTCTGGGCTCTCCTCGTTGCGGACGACGGCCACTACCGCGGCATCTCAGGCGCCAATCCTTCCTATGAGTCGTGGGCTCCCCTGGCGCTTATCCTGGCCTTTGTCGCCGTATGCGCGGCAATCGCCATCGCGGGGAGCGCAGTGGCCACCTCGCTGGAACAGCGGCGCTCCCGAAGGCAGCCGCCGCCTCGGCCGGGCGGCCACGCCCAGGGAGCCGAGCGGCGCGGCGGCACCGGCCATGGCCCGGTTCCCCCCGGTCCCCGCACCGACCAGGCCCAGGCCGACCTGCGAGCTCACAAAACACGGCAGCACCAACGGCATATTCCCACCCGGGCGGGCCGGGCGTCTCGTGGCGTGAGGCCGGCGCCAGGCACGATCTGACGCCGGGCAACCAGCGCCGCCCCGGTTGTCCAGGCCGGACCTTACATCCAGTTCTTCAGGCACCAGTCCTGGGCGCGGCTGATAGTAAACGTCGGAACTGTCCTGGTGTTCGCCGCGTTCTATCTGAGAGTCTTGAAGCGTCCATCACTGTTCCAATGCCCTGCCCTTGATGCGACGGTCTGCAAGCAGGGGTCGAGCTTGCGCCGGGAGCCACCCGGGAGTAGCCGCGGAACCCGGCTACTCCTTGTAACCCTAATCGCACGTCTCCGCGACCAGGAACTACGCCTGCCCCGCCGCCAGCCGTGCCTGCGCTTCCGAGTTCCGGCAGGCCCGCAGTCGCGTACCCTTTTGTCCGGAAGACGCACCGTTCGCCCGGATGGAAGGTGCTTTGCTTGATAAAAAGGTTATCAAGCCTTAACCTCACGGCAGCGAGGTATTAGCTCATCCGGCACAGAAAGACAGCGGAGGACCAGCAGGTAGATACGTAGCGTAGTCAAGGCTGACAGGAAAAACAGCCGGCGAGCGGAGCGGCGTGCGACCGCTCGCGCCAGGGCATAAAGACCAGTGGAACCCTGGTACCGACGTACAACACAAGGGTGCCCCGAGGGCTATGGACGGAAAGGGGTGGCCGTGAGCAGCGGATTGTCGCTCGCGTTCATGGTAATCGGGTTGCTCGCGGTGATATTCGCGTTCGGGGTCGTCTGGCGCCGGACCGCGATCACATCGCGGGACGCGGGTCAGCTCACCCAGGCCGGCCGCGACCAGGTCACCCTGGAAGCCGACCACATCCGCGCGCGCGCCGAGGCCGAGTCCACCGGGATCCTGGAACGGGCTCGCGAAGAAGCCGAACAGGCCGCCCAGGGTCGCCGCGAAGTCGAGGAAGAGATCCGCGCGGTCAAGGACGAGGTACGCGAGCTGCGCGGTGACCTCGAGCGCCGCGAAACCCGTCTCGCCGACCGTGAGCAGCGGCTCGACGCCGAACTCAAGCGGATCGAAGACCGCACCCAGGCCCTGGACCAGCGCCGCCAGGACCTCGAGCGCCGCGCCGCGGAACTGGGACGGCAGGATGCCGAGCGAGCCAAAGAGCTGGAACGGGTGGCCGGGCTCACCTCCGACCAAGCCAAGCTCGAACTGGTCACCACGATCGAGAACCAGGCCAAGCGGGAAGCGGCGCTCATCGTCAGGGACATCGAGCACGAGGCCAAGTCCGAGGGCGAGAAGCGCGCCCGCAAGATCGTCACGCTCGCCATCCAGCGGGTGGCGACCGAGCAGACCAGCGAGTCGGTCGTCTCGGTGCTGCACCTGCCCGGGGACGAGATGAAGGGCCGCATCATCGGCCGGGAGGGTCGCAACATCAGGGCCTTCGAGTCGGTGACCGGCGTCAACCTCATCATCGACGACACGCCCGAGGCCGTGCTGCTTTCCTGCTTCGACCCGGTGCGCAGGGAGATCGCGCGGCTCACCCTGGAGCGGCTCGTCCTGGACGGCCGGATCCACCCGCAGCGGATCGAGGACGCCTACGAGCGCGGCAAGGCGGAGATCGAGCAGCTGTGCAAGCGGGCCGGCGAGGACGCCCTGGTCGAGCTCGGCATCACCGACATGCACTCCGAACTTGTCGATCTGCTCGGCCGCCTGAAGTACCGCACGTCCTACGGCCAGAACGTGCTCCGGCACCTGGTCGAGTCGGCCCACATCGCGGGCATGATGGCCAGCGAGCTGCGGCTCGACCCGGCGCTGCTCAAGCGCTGCACGGTGCTGCACGACATCGGCAAGGCGCTCACCCACGAGGTCGAGGGCAGCCACGCGCTGATCGGCGCGGAGATCGCCCGCCGGTACGGCGAGCACGAGGACGTCGTGCACGCCATCGAGGCGCACCACAACGAGGTGGAGGTCCGCACCGTCGAGGCGGTGCTCACGCAGGCCGCGGACGCGATCAGCGGCGGCAGGCCGGGTGCGCGGCGGGAGTCGCTGGAGATGTACGTGAAGCGCCTGGAGCGCTTGGAGCAGATCGCGGCCGCCCACGAGGGCGTCGAGAAGGTCTTCGCCATGCAGGCAGGCCGCGAGATCAGGGTCATGGTCAAGCCCGACCGGATCGACGACATCCAGGCCCAGGTCATCGCCCGCGACATCGCCAAGCAGGTGGAGGAGGAACTGACCTACCCGGGCCAGATCCGTATCACCGTGGTGCGCGAGTCCCGGTCCACTGAATTCGCCCGCTGAATTTCACCGCAAAAGCATCTAAAGCCCTTTTTATCCGAACGGGCAGTGCTGCTTGCGGTCAACCACCTCGAGCGGAATCGACCGAGTTCCAGGTGGCGAGGTTCGACCTCCAGCAGGTATTTCTCTCCCGGTGATATATGGGAGCGTTTCCAAACTGGCCGTATAATGATATAAAGAAATTACGCGGAGGTACCTCACTCCTCCGCTTTCGGCCTGTTCGTATTAATTCATAAATATAATTCCCCGGTCCAAGCGCTTGGAATCAAGAACGGCATTGATACGTTTTACCGGTGGTTTTTTATACTTTTCGGACATAGCGCAAAAGCTTTGCATTTTGCTCGGTAGGCACGACAGAGATCCGGAAAGTGACACCTGGCTCGGGGGAAGGGTAAACGTATGGAGAGCACGATCCTGACGACTTTGACGGACCAACCGGTGGGTCCCACCCTGGACAAGACACCCACGGGGATTTCCGGGCTTGACCAGATCACCGGGGGTGGCCTGCCCCGGGGCCGGGTAACGCTGGTGGCGGGCAGCGCCGGAGCGGGCAAGACGCTGCTCGGGCTGAACTTCCTGGTCGCCGGTGCCCGCGAGTACGGCGAGCCCGGCGTGCTGATGACCTTCGAGGAATCGGCGGACAAGGTCGCCCGCAACGTGCGATCGCTCGGATTCGATCTCGACGAGCTTCAGCGCAAGGACATGCTCGCAATACTCGCGTTCCGGGTGGATCCGTCCGAGATCGTCGCGGCCGGAGACTTCGACTTCGAGCCGATCTTCGCCATCCTCGCGGACGCGATCGAGCGGGTAGGGGCCAAGCGCGTCGTGCTGGACACCATCGAGGTGATCTTCGGCGCGTTCGGCGACGACACCATCGTGCGATCGGAGCTCATCCGGCTGGTGCGCTGGCTCGACGACCGGGGCATCACCGCCATCCTGACCGGGGAGCGAGGCAACCGAGGCGGCGACAGCCTCACCAGGCACGGGATCGAGGAGTACGTCACCGACTGCGTGATCGTGCTCGACCACCGGGTCACCGCGGAGATTTCCACCCGTCGCCTCCGCGTGGTCAAGTACCGCGGGTCGGCGCACGGCACCAACGAGTACCCCTTCCTGATCTCCGCGCGCGGCTTCACCGTGCTGCCGATCACGTCGGTCGCGCTCGACTACGCGGCCTCCGAGGAGCGGGTCTCGACGGGCATCCCCCGCCTGGACCACATGCTGGGCGGCGGCATGTTCCGCGGATCGACCCTCATGGTGAGCGGGAGCGCGGGAACGGGCAAGACCTCGGTCGGCGCGCAC
Organism: Actinomycetota bacterium; assembly: GCA_003168295.1. The sequence goes on along the minus strand of PMST01000122.1, from coordinate 1,437 downwards.
GTGGTGAACTCGGCCTGCGAACGCGGTGAGCACGCGCTGATGGTCTTGCTCGAGGAATCACCGGAACAGGTGCTGCGCAATATGCAGTCACTTGGGCTCGACCTGCGGCCGTGGGTCGAGGCGGGCTTGCTGCGCATCTGGGCCGCGCGTCCGTCCGCGTTCGGGCTGGAGACCCATCTGGCCATCCTCGCCGGGCTGATCGAGGAGGAGAAACCGTCGGTGGCGGTGCTCGACGGGATCGCGAGCCTGGCCAACGGCACCATGGCCGCCGAGGTGACCTCCAGCGTGTCCCGCCAGATCGACCTGCTCAAGAGCCGGGGGATCACGAGCGTGATCACGGCGTCTGGTCAGGGGGAGGATGACGGCGCGGTTTCCGTGTCGGCGATGGTGGACACCTGGCTCCAGCTGCGCAACATCGAGGCCAATGGCGAACGTAACCGGCTGCTGTTCGTGCTGAAGTCGCGCGGCACCTCCCATTCGAATCAGGTGCGGGAGTTCGTGCTCACCGATCACGGGGTCGAACTGGTCGATGTGTACATCGGAGCGGCGGGAGTGCTGGCAGGTTCCGCCCGCGTGACCCAGCAGGCCGCCGAGCGCGACGAGGAGCTGCGGATCGCCGAGGAGCTCGCCCACCGTCGGCGTGAGCTGCACCGCAGCGTCATCGAGCGCGAGGCCCACCTGGTGGCAACGCAGGACCAGCTCGACGCCGAGCGGACCGAGATCAACCGGATCGACCTTCGCGAGGGCCACCTGGTTGCCGATATCGAGGCGGACCGGACAACGATGGCGGCGCGGCGCTGGGCCGACGCCTCGCCCCACAACGGAGAAACGCTATGAGCGAGCCGGACCCGGCGAATGACTGGACTGGCGCCGAACACGACGAGCAGTGGGATCTGTGCGTGTACGTGACCGACTCCTCTCCCAAGAGCCAGCGGGCGATCGAGAATTTGCGCCGGGCCTGCGAGGAGCACCTGGCCGGCCGGTACCAGATCGAGATCGTGGACGTGCTCAAGAACCCCCGCCGGGCCGCTGCTGACCAGATCCTGGCCGCGCCCACGGTGGTCAGAAGGCTGCCGGCGCCGATCCGCAAGCTCGTCGGCGACCTCTCAGACAGCGACCGTCTCCTGGTCGGGCTGGAGTTTCGATCGGCCGGAAGCCAGCCTGATGACCGGTAGTACGGCCGACGATCGGTGGGCCTTGATCCGTGGCGAAGACCCTGCCTCAGACGACTAAGGGCGTGGCCGGGCAAAGCCACCTCCAGGACCGCGCCGAGCTGGCCGAAGTGCAGGCGCAGCTGCGCGAGCTGCAGCAAATGGTCGAGGCGATCAGGTCCGGCAGCATCGACTCGCTGATCATCGGCCCGCCTGGCTATGAGCAGGTCCACCAGACCGCCGACCGCTCCTACCGGCTCATCGTCGGGGCGATGAACGAAGGCGC
>PMST01000216.1 GCA_003168295.1 Actinomycetota bacterium | reverse complement strand
TGATCAACGCGCCCGCCGGGTCTGGGAAGACGCACGTGCTGGCCGCAGCGGGCCGGGCGTGGGAGGCGGCCGGGCTGGGGCGGGTCATCGGCATCACGCCGTCCCAGTCGGCCCGCAACACCCTGGCCGCCGGGGTCCCGGTGTCCTACAACACCGCCCAGTTTCTGGGTGACCTGCCCGGCCAGCGCGGCGCCCGCGGCCCCGTCGAGCTGCGGCCCGGTGACCTGGTCCTGATCGACGAGGTATCCATGGTCTGCAACCCCGACCTGGCCGACGTCATCAGCCACGCGGCTGCCTCCGGCGCCAAGGTAGTCCTGGCGGGGGATTCCCAGCAGTTGCAGGCGGCGGAAAGCGGCGGCGGCATGTCCCTGCTCGCCGACGCGCTCGGCTCCGTCCAGCTCACCGAGCCGCTCCGGTTCCAAGCGGCCTGGGAACAGGCCGCCAGCCTCCGGCTGCACGACGGCGACACGACCGTGCTGGCCGACTACGACCAGCACGGCCGGATCCGCGGCGGGGCACCTGAGCAGATGATGGACGCCGCCGTGGCCGATTACCTCGCGCTCACCCTGGAAGGTACGGACACGCTGCTGATGGCAGCGGACCACGCGCTGCGCCGGGAACTGTCCCGCCGGGTCCGCGAGGACCTGGTCCGGCTCGGCCTCGTCGCCTCCGGACCCGCCGTAGCCATCGCCGATGGTACCGCCGCCAGCGCCGGGGACCTGATCATCTGCACCCGCAACGACCACACCGTCCAGGCGGGGGAGCCCGGCCGTGCGCTGGCCAACGGCGACCTGCTCCGCATCGAGGCCGTCACCCCACAGGGCCTGATCGTCCGCCGCGCGCTAGAAGCCGATCCGCGCACCGGGCAGCGGCGCTGGACCGACCGACACTTCCTGTTCGCCGACTACAAGAATTCCGAACTCGGCTATGCGGTCACCATCCACGTCGCGCAGGGCCGCACCGTGACCGCGGGCCTGGCGGTGATCGGCGGCACCGAGGACCGCCCGCACGCCTACGTCGCCCTGACCCGCGGAACCAGCATCAACCTCGCGTATGTATTCACCGTGTCCGCCCAGCGCGCCGACCCCGCTCCCGGCCCCCGCCCGGCGCCCGAGCCGGACCGCTACGACCAGGTACATACGAAACGAGCAGGCGTCCCCGTCCCGGCCTCCGCATCCGCTCCGCCCGGTGAGGCGCTGGCCGTGCTGGCCGCCGTCGTGGACCGAGACGGCCAGCTCCTGTCCGCGACCCAGGACCGGCACCGCGCCCTGACCGACGCCGATCACCTGGCCATCCTGAACGCCATCTGGACCGCCGAAACCACCCCGGCCCGCGAGCACCGGTACCGGAACCTGCTCATGGCCCACCTGTCGCCCGGCTACCGCCGCGAACCAGGCCACCAGGCCCGGTGGCTGTGGCGGACCCTGCGAGCCGCCGAGCTGGCCGGGCTGGACGCCGGGGGAGTCCTGGCCGCCGCGATCGGCGAACGGGACCTGGCCGGAGCCCGCGACATCCCCGCCGTCATCGACACCCGCCTCCGCCAGCGCACCGGTAACCTCGTCCCGTTGCCCGCAGGCCCGTGGTCCGCGCAAATCCCCGCCATCACCGATCCGGAACGCCGCGCCTACGCCGCCGAGATCGCCGCCCTGATGGACGCCCGCAAGGACCGGATCGGCGAGCACGCCGCCGACCACGCCCCGCCCTGGGCGGTCAGCGCTCTCGGCCCGGTGCCCGCCCATCCGGTGGACCGGCTGGAGTGGCAGCGGCGGGCCAGTTCCCTCGGCGCCTGGCGGGAACTGTCCGGCCACGACCATCCCGCCGACCCGATCGGACCCGAACCCGCAGCGGCCGCCCCGGACCTGCGAGCAGCCTGGCACGAGGCCCTGGCCGCCCTCGGCCCTGCCGACGGCCCGGACGTGCGCGGCATGCCGGACGGGACGCTGCTGCACCTGCGCGACACCTACCCCATCGAGACGGCCTGGGCACCGCAATACGTCGGCGATGAACTCCGCCAGGTCCGCGTCGCCACCTGCCACGCCCGCCTGGCCGGCGTCCGCGCCGCCGCCGAGGCCCTCGCCGCCCAGCGCCGCGGCCAGCACGAGCAAGCCAGCAGCAGACACTGGCCGCCAGCTACCAGGCCCTGCACGACATCTACGCCGAACGCGAGAGCGTGTTCGCCGCCGTCATGACCGACCGGGCCGACTGGGACGCCGCCACCCGCGCCCAGCGGCACCTCGCCGTCGCCGCCGACGCCGAACTCCGCCGCCGCCACCCTGGCCGCCAGTACCCGCCGCTGCGCTCCGCCGAACCCCCGCCCCCCACCCCAGCCCAGCGCCACGAACTCACCCTCACCACCGGTGACCAGATCCAGGACACCGGCCAGTGGATCAAGGACCTGGCCGCCCAGCACCGAACGTTCGCCCAACGTCTCGCCGAACGGCAGAGCCTGACCATCCCGTCCGCAGACCCCGGCTACGGCGACCTCGGCCAGGCCTTCCCGCCCTGGCCAGCACCAGCCGCCGGAGCGATCCTGCAGCCACCCAAACCCGAAATCCCGCCATCCGAACAGATCCTCGAACACATCACCGACCGCGCCGCCGATTGGGAAGCCGCAGACTGACAGCGGCCCGGTGCATCCTGAAACCGGCAGGTGACGGCGATGCCAGCTATCCGCCTGACGGGCATGGCCCGAGTCGCGTCAGCATGATGACCTGACCGCAGGACTACCCGTTGCGTCAATGACGCCCCGTGGGAGTCTGTCACGAGCTCGCGTCACGACGCAGGGCTGCTATCTCAGGAATGCGCGCTCATGTAACGGATCACGGTGTCCGCATCGCGGCTCTCGGCGTACAGGTCGGAGTTCGGGTCGTGCTCCGAGACGCGCCAAACGCAGTGGCGTTTGTCCCAGAAAGCCGACCACGATAGATGCTCGGCCAGGAACGTCGCGACCCTGGCAGCGTCGTAGGGGGTGGGGAGACTGCTCACATCGGTCATAAGCAAATACTAGTCCACCTAGTCCACTTGGTCCACGCTATAGGTCACCTGTTCCACCCGGTCAACTAGGGTGACCAGTGTGTCAGATGATCTTGACGACCTCTCGGGAATTCCGCGGTACCTCCAGGTCGCGCGGGTCATCGAGGCTGAGATCAGGGCGGGGCAATGGACGCCCGGTAATGCGGTCCCGTCCCGCAACCAGCTCGCCGAACGGTTCGGCATCGCCCGGGAGACCGCCGCGCGCGCTCACGGCTGGCTCGCCAGATCGGGCTACCTAGTGCCTGTCCCGGGCGTCGGCATGGTGGTCACGCCCGCCAACCGCTGGCCAGACGAAGCCTCTAGCTGACAAACTCCACAAGCAACCGCCTGACCTCTGCCTTCCGGCCGCGTGTGAGGCATTGTCTTCGGAGCGAATCTTTTTAACCGCGCCGGAGGACGTCTTCATAGCGCTCGGCCCTATACGCGGCATGTGAGCGCGTTGCTGCCTGGTTCGAAGCAGATGCGGAGGCGCCATGCATCAGCTGCCATAACATCGGTGGATGGTGACCGAGGACGACGTTCGCCGGGTCGCGCTGTCTCTGCCCGCGGTCGTCGAGAAATCCTACAACCGGCTTGCCTCTTTCCGGGTGCGCAGCAATCTGTTCATCCGCGTGCACGAACTTCCAGACGCGGTGTTCGTGCGTTGCGCCAGCCTCGATGAGCGCAACGAACTGCTCATGGCCGAACCGGAGAAGTTCTTCATCACGCCTCACTACGACGGCTATCCGGCAATCCTCGTCCGGCTCAGCCGGGTTGACCTCGATGAGATGACCGAGCTCGTGATCGAGTCCTGGAGGATCTGCGCCCCGACCCGGTTGCTCGCCGCATACGACATCGAGCACCCGCCCCCACCATGACACAGGTCCAGAGGCTTCGCCGCCCCGACGCCACAGTTTCACTCGCGAATCGCGGCAGATGAGGACGCAAGAGATTGATCCAGGTCTTGGCGGTCACGCGGCTGCCTTTGTCCCTACTATCGAGACATGGCGATCAGCGAAGAGAAGTACGTTGCATCTACGACATACCGTAAGTCGGGAGCAGCGGTTCCCACGCCTACGTGGATAATCGCGCTGGATGAAGGCCGCGTTGGCTTCTGGACATCATCGGCTTCCGGGAAATGTAAGCGCCTGCGCAACGATCCCAGGATTGTGCTCCAGCCCTCTGACGCGCGTGGCCGCGTGAAGGCCGGATCGCGGTCAGCGGAGGGGACAGCGGAGCTGGTTACCTCCGGCGCTGACTTCGATGCGATTCAGCGCGGGATCCGTACGAAATACGGCGTGATGGTGCCAGTTTCCAAGTTTTTCAACACTTTGGGCCATATCGGCAAGGGGAAGTTCCCATATGGCAACGTCGGCGTGGTGATTACCGTCAGCGATCCGGTCTAGGCCATCCCTGTTGCAGCCAGCAGGATCATTATGGCCCAGCGCACCCAAATCGCCTATTGGGCATCCGCTCATCGGCAGATCCGGACGTTGATCTGCCTTGGGTCATGCGTTCAGGCGCAGAGATCACCCGGTTCGGCGCGGCGCTTAGCCGCGGCGCTGGCGGCTTGGTTACTGTCCATCGGGTGGAGCAACGGGTTAAGTACGTTGAAATCCAGTGACCGAACGTTGATGGGCTTGCGGCGTCAGCCTGTCCACACGAGGTCGAAAACGCGGATCAGACCAGCGGTTTCGTCTACCGCGAAGACGATGAACCCGAAGTCGCCAACGTCCGCGACACGTCGTTGTGGCACCCCGGTCGGTCCGCTAAACACCGGGTCGTATGGATCGTCGCAGATCCTGGCCAGCAGCGTCACGAGCATGTCAAACCCGTGCTCCGGAAGGCCGTGCATCTGCCGGAGCACGCCGGACTCCAGGTGCGGCCGGTACTTCACGCTGGGGGACGGCGCAGGCGGATGTAATCCTCGAGGAGCATCCCGCCGCCGGTCCCGGTGAGCGCTGCTTCCTGCGCCTCGTAGAAGCCGGGCCGGCTTGTGGCGATCACCATCCCGCTCCAGAGCCGCAAGACCCGCCGCAGTTGCCCCCACCCGGCAGGATCTCGCGCAGCATCCAGGGCTTCCCGGTAGGCGGTGAGGAAGTTCGTACGCTCCCGGTCAGGCAGTTCCCTGAGGATTCGCTGCGGGTCCAGCGGGTCCTCGTGATGCTCAGCGGGCTGGGCGCTCATGGCGTCATAGTACGGTTCGGCGCTGTACGGATGCCAGCGGCCGCGCCCAGCGCTATCAGTCGGTCGGCCGCCAGCCTCGATTCTCGTCATGAAACACGGCCCGGGTCTCTCGACGGTTCAGGTCCCCGAGCATCCGGACATTAGCGTCGCTAACAAGATCACGGGGAGCCAAACGGGGAGCCAACGACCGCAGGCACGGGGCCGCGCCAGGCCATATCCGGCCATTGCGACTACAGCCAAACGGCACGTCAGGCGGTACCCAGCACCTCCCGGCCACACTTCGAAAGTGCCTCCTAAGCAGTAGGTCCCGCGTTCGAGTCGCGGTCGGGGCGCAAATTGTTTACATTTAGATGTTATTTTTCGAAACTATGATCGTTCTAATGATGTACTGCTCGCAGGCAATCACTCAATCTGATACATCACCTTGCGGATGAACAGCGGGTACGGCCTGACCAGGCAGAACTCTGATCCAGATACGCGCCGCAGAGGCGGTCCGCTACCTGGGAGCCAAACGGGGAGCCAACGGCATCCGCTGAGGCCGATATATCGCGGCGCTTTCCCTGACTGGCCCGCGGCCACAGCATCTGGGCCTGCGGTGCCGGGTCGCGGCAGCGCTAGCCGCCGATACCGCCTTCTCGCACATGCTGGCCGAAGGCATCGCAGCGAGAGCCCAGACGGCCGTGGGTGATCACCGCGGTCTGCATGGCATCTCCTCCCTGGTTGCCTGAGGTCGACTGTCCGCGGCATGAGCACCGTAACGCG
>PMST01000118.1:18808-36455 GCA_003168295.1 Actinomycetota bacterium | reverse complement strand
TTCACGCCTGCGCCGCCCGGCTGCTATAACTGGCCAGCATGAGCGAAAATGCCGCCGAAACCTTCCCGGCCGCCGCGCCGCCGCCCGGCACGTACACGCTCGACCCGGAACGCACCACCGTCCGCGCCGATTGCAAGGCCATGTTCGGCCTGTTCACGGTGCACGGAACCTTTCAGCTGAAGAGCGGGCAGGTCGTCATCGCAGCGGAGCCAGGCGGATCCAGCGTGCGGGCGGTCATCCACGCGGCCAGTTTCGCCTCGGGTAACGCGACCAGGGACGCCGATGTCATCTCGCCCACCCTGCTGGACGCGCAGGGCTTCCCCGAGATCACCTTCACCGGCCAGGGTGCGCACCTTGACGGCCCGGACTGGGTGGTGGCCGGCTCGGTCACCGCGCACGGGACCCCCGGGCCGGCCGAGGTCAGGGTCACCGGCGCTCGGGTCGAGGGCGAGACCGTCAGGTTCGCGGCCACCGCCCGCGTGGACCGCACCAGCTTCGGCGTCACCAAGAAGAAGGGCATGGTCGGACGGACGGTCAACCTGTTCATCGAGGCGGTGGGCCGGCCGGCCTGAGCTCGGCGTTAATCTCCGGCCGAACGGGCAGTGGTTCCTGCCGCTGAGACCACTGCCCGTTCGGCCTGGCGGGACTGCCTATACACACCCCGGCGCGATGGGTTACGTTCGGCGTCGATGCCTCCTCCGTATCAGCGGCGCGGCCGACGGCGCCAGGTGACCGCCCTCGCTGTCATCGTCTGCGTCGTCATCGCCGCCGGCCTGTTCACGCGGACCCCGACCGCGGCGGCGGCACCCGCGGAATCGGGGTCCTCCGGGGCCATTGGGTCCTTTGGGTCCAGCCCGCTGGGGCACGCGCCCGGTTTCCGGCAGGCGTTCGGGCAGCAGGCGCTGGCCGGTCCCGATGGCGTCGCCCTTGATCCGGACGGCGACATCTGGGTCGCTGACACCGGCCACGATCGCATCGCGGAGTTCACTGCCTCCGGCCACCTGGTGACGAGCTTCGGCCTCGCCGCTCGCTTCGGCGGCGGTCTCAGCCAGCCCGAGGGCCTCGCGATCGACGCGGCCGGTCACATCTGGGTCGCGGACACCGGCCACGACCGGCTGGTCGAGTTCACCCGCGCCGGTCACGTGCTGGCCATGGTCGGCTCACCCGGAAGCGGCCACGGGCAGCTGAACCAGCCGGTCGCCCTAGCGGTTTTGCCCTCCGGGGGCGTCTGGGTCGCTGATCAGGGCAACAGCCGGGTCGAGGAGTTCTCCGCCGGCGGCCGCTACCGCGCCTCGCTCCCGGTACCGACCCCGGCCGGGGTCGCGCTGGACTCCCGCGGCGACGTCTGGGTGTCCAGCCCGAGCTACGCCCCGGGCAACTCGGTCGAGGAGTTCTCCCCGGCCGGCCGCCAGCTGCTGTCGTTCGGCACCACCCAGGCGGGCTACGGCGACCTCGGCGACACCGGGGGGATCGCGGTCGGCCCGGCCGGGCGGATCTACGTTGCCCAGCCGGATTACGGCCTGGTCTCGGTGTTCAGCCCGGCCGGGAGCTTCGACACCGAGTTCGGCCTTCAGCCCGGCACCGCGCAGGCGAGCGAGAATCTGGAGTTCCCGCAGAGCCTGGCGGTCACGGCTGCGGGCCAGGTCTGGGTGGCAGACAGCGGCGGCGACCGGATCGCCGAGTTCGGGACGGCCGCCGGGGCCGGCCTGCCCGCTGCTCCGGCCGCTCCCGGCGGCTCGTCGATCCCGCTGATCACCGGGGGAGTCGTGCTGGCTGCGGCGCTGGCCGGCCTGGGCTGGTTCCTCGCGCGCCGCAAGCAGGCCAGGCCTCCTAGCTCGGCGGCACCCGACGCGCAGGCCGGGCCGGCCTCCCCGCCTTCACCCGGGCTCAGCCGGCGTCGGCTGCTGACCAACGCCACTGCGCTCTCTGGTGTCGCGGTGGGCGCGACAGCGCTCCCGGCTAACCTGCGCAAGGCGCTCGCGGCCACGCTCAGGGACCCGCCCGGCGGCTCGCTCAGCGACATCGAGCACATCGTGATCCTGATGCAGGAGAACCGCAGCTTCGACCACTATTTCGGCACCATGCCGGGGGTGCGCGGTTTCTCCGACCCGACCGCGATCAGGCTGCCGGACGGCAACCCGGTCTTCCGCCAGCCGCATCCGGGCCATGCCCAGGGCTACCTGACCCCGTTCCGTTACGACACCAGGATCACCAGCGCGCAGGCCACGCCGGGTACCGACCACTCCTGGCCGACCCAGCATCAGGCCTGGGACAACGGCAAGATGGACCGGTGGGTGGCGGCCAAGGGCCCGTACACGATGGGCTACTTCACCCAGGGCGACATCCCGTTCCAGTGGGCGCTGGCGCAGGCGTTCACGGTCTGCGACAACTATCACTGCTCGGTGTTCGGCCCGACCAACCCGAACCGGCTGTACATGTGGACCGGGATGATCGACCCGGCGGGTACCCGCGGCGGCCCGGTCACCGACGACAGCCCCGCCTACAACAATGTCACCTTGTCCTGGACGACCTACCCGGAGCGGCTGGAGCGAGCCGGCATCAGCTGGCAGGTGTACCAGGAGGAGGACAACTTCGACGACAACGCGCTGGCCTGGTTCACGCAGTTCGCCCGCGCTCCCGCCGCGTCGCCGCTGGCGCAGCGGGGCATCCGCAAGCGCGCCGCTGGCTGGTTCGAGGCCGATGCTCGCGCGGGCAGGCTCCCGCAGGTGTCCTGGCTGGTCGCCCCGACCGCGCAGTCGGAGCACCCGGACTATTTCCCGGCCGCCGGGGCGGAGTACATCGCCAGCAAGCTCGACGCGATCGCCGGTAACGAGGACTTGTGGCACAAGACCTTGTTCATCCTCTGCTACGACGAGAACGACGGGCTGTTCGACCACGTGCCGCCGCCCACACCGCCCGCGGGCACGGCCGGTGAGTTCGTGGGCGGCGAGCCGATCGGGCTCGGTTTCCGGGTGCCCGCCGTCGTCATCTCGCCGTGGTCGGCGGGCGGCCACGTGTGCTCCGACGTCCTGGACCACACCTCGCTGATCCGGGTCCTGGAGAAGCGGTTCGGCGTCACCGAGCCGAACATCAGCGCGTGGCGGCGCCGTACCTGCGGTGACTTCACCACGGCGCTCAGGTTCTCCGGACCGGCGGCAGGCTACCCGCGGTCCCCGTCCGCGATCAGCCTCGCGGTCGCGCAGGCCGGGTTGCTCACCGCGCAGCGGGAGGTCTTCGTCAACCCGGCTCCGCTGATCCCGGCGGTCAATCCGCCGCTCCCGCGCCAGTAATGATCACCAGCACATCCATCAGCGAGGCTTGAGCGGGACGTCAGGCAGCGGGGGCGGCGCCAGCGGATCCCCGGGATAGCCGTGGACGGACCCGAAGCGTCCGGCCACCCAGTCCTCGCGGGCCCGCGTGATCTCCTCGCCGGTGCGGGCGACGAAGTTCCACCACATCAGCAGGCGCTCGCCGAACGGGACGCCGCCGACCACGAAGAACCGGGCCAGCCTGCGCCCGCCCGCGGGGGAGAGCCGCAGCTGCGGCCGGCCGGGCGGCAGGTGGGCCAGCAGTCCGGGGGCGATGAGCGCGCCGTCGACTATGGCCGAGTCGTCGATCGCCACCACCCCGTACTCGAAGTCCTCCCGGACCGGCAGGACGAAATCGTCACCGCCGGGGACCGCCACCTCAAGCCCGGCCAGCGGGCTGAACACCTCGGCCGGCGAGCGCTCGCCCCGGTACTCGCCGATGACCACGGTCACGCTCGCCGGGCCTTCGCGCACCACCGGAAGGCTGGCGTGATACGCGAAGCGCGGTTCGGCGTGCCGCTGCGGTTCCGGCAGCGCGATCCACAGCTGCAGGCCGTGCAGCAGCGGGGGCCGGCCGGCCGCCGATTCCTCTGAGTGCGCGATGCCTGCTCCGGCCGCCATCAGGTTCAGCTCGCCCGGCCTGATCAGCTGCCTGCTGCCGAGGCTGTCACGGTGCAGCACCAGGCCCTGGAACAGCCAGCTGACGGTCTGCAGGCCGATGTGCGGATGCGGCGGGACCTGCATGCCGGGACCCCGGCTTACCTCGTCAGGCCCGTAGTGGTCCAGGAAGCACCACGCGCCGACGGTACGTACCTTCCGCTGCGGCAGCAGCCGGCGGACCTCCGTACCGTCACCGATGGCGGTCTTGCGCGCCTCGATGACGCTGTATTTCCTCGGGGGGACGATCCCCCCCAGACCCCCCTGATTACGGGAGGGCTGCCCGCCCCCCCGTGCCCCCTTGGGGCCTCCAGCGCGGGATCCAGATTGCTCACTAGCTAATGATGTCAACTACCCAGCCAGACTGATACGTGAGTTGGCTCAAGGGCGGCGTGCACCACGCCGGCGAGATCGGCGCGGACCGCGTCCGGATCCACCGAGTCCTGCAGCCGGGCCGCGAACGCGGTCACGGTGCGCTCGGCGTCGTACCTGGCCCGGTTGAACCGGCGGTCCACCACGTGCTGTACCCGGCGTCGCAGCGGGTTGAACAACGCGGCCGCCACCAGCGTCGAAGCGGCCACCGTCACCGGGCCGTGGAACCGGAGCACCTCGGTGGCCAGCAGCACCAGCCCGGCGTAGAGGCCCACCAGCAAGCCGGTGACGATCGCGTAGGCCAGCGTCCTTGAGATGATCCGGTCGATCTCGTACAGCCGGTACTTCAGGATCGCCACGCCCATGGACACCGGCAGCGCGGCTACCCCGAACCAGGCGATGTTGCCGATCACGGCCAAGAGAGTTTTGGGAGGACCGGGACCGCCCCCCGTGCCGAAGGTTCCCGCCACGCCAAGGCAGACGATAGTGACGACGGCGCCACTGGCCAGCCATTTCAGCTGCTGGCGCCGCTCGCCGGTGGCGCGCCTCCAGCTCAGTGCCTGCCGGACGATGAAGGTCAGCGACAACAGAAATACGGCCTTGAGGAGCAAGCTGTGGACAACGTTGAACTGGCCAGTCATCTGATCCACGGCCGTTAGGCCGCCGCTGGAATCGACGCGGACCGGGTGCGCGGCCAGCGCGGCCGCGACCGCCACGGCCGTGATGGCGAGTTCCGCCGCGAAAAGGATGCCATAGACCCGCAGCACCCAACGCCAGAATCGCGAGGGCAGCCTGCCGTCCGGGAACAGCAGGACGACCACGAGGAACAGCTCGAGGCTAGGGCCCCAGATTTCGTCCAGGGCGAGAGCCACCGGGACGAAGGGAAGGTGGTGCCCGAAGTGATCGGCGGTCAGCACGTAAGCGCCGCCGTCCGTGCCGATGAACTGGCAGATCGCGAGCACGAGAAAGACCCAGCCGAGCGGGTTATCCCGCTGGCGCCGGGTCACCGCAAATCCCACCGCGGCGCAGGGAACCCCGATCACTGCCGCTATCAGCCCGAGGAACACCTGGTCCGCCAGCACAGTCAGCGGGATCGCGGCCGCGAAGGACACCGCGGCCAGGATACCTAGCGCCACCGTCCAGGCTCCCGGGGAGCCTAGCCGGAGGCGGCGGCCCGGGGCTTTCGGCTCGGTCCGCCCGGCCACCGGGACGGACGCTTCACCCTCGCTCATGGACCGGACGCTACGCCGGGACCGTTCCGGGAACGTTACTGCTGTGAGGAATATCCGCGATGTCCGAAAGGCATACGATCATCGCGCTAAGCGATTACGGGAGGCTGTGGCATGCGTGCGGTCCTGATGACGGCGGTCGGCGGACCCGAGGTCCTGAAGGTAGAGGATCTGCCCGATCCTCAGATCAGCGGCGACCATGACGTGCTGGTGCGGCTGCGGGCAGCCGGCATCAACCCCGTCGACTACAAGCTCCGCAGCCACGGGACGTTCGGCAACGTATTGCCCACCGTTCTCGGCTGGGACGGCGCCGGGGTGGTGGAGCGTGCGGGCCCGGCGGTGACCCGGGTACAGCCAGGGGACGAGGTGTATTTCTGCGACGGCGGCTTCGGGCCTACGCCAGGTACCTACGCCGAGCTCAAGGTCGTGCACGAGCGGTACCTGGCCCGCAAGCCGGAGCGGCTGTCGTTCGTGGCGGCGGCGGCGGCGCCCCTGGTCACGATCACCGCCTGGGAGGCGCTCCGGGAGCGTGCCCGGGTCAGCGCGGGGCAGACCGTCCTGGTACAGGCGGGCGCGGGCGGTGTCGGCCACATGTCCGTGCAGATCGCCAGGCTAGCCGGGGCACGGGTGGCAACCACGGTCTCACCAGGGCCGAAGACCGAGCTGGCCGCCTCGCTCGGCGCGCAGTTGTGCATCGACTACACCCGCGAGGACGTCGGGGAGGAACTGCGCGCCTGGACCGGGACGGACGGTGCCGACGTCGTCCACGACACCGTCGGCGGCAAGACCTTCACCGCCTGCTTCTCGCTTACCCGCCCGTACGGGGACCTCGTCTCGAACGTCGAGAGCCCATGGGAAACCGCGGCGGTCACCACCCTGCACAACCGGAACCTGCGGGTCTCCTTCACCTGGATGCCGGCTCCTTCGGTTTTCGGCTGGCCCGAGCACCGTGAGCGCCAGCGAGTAATCCTGGAGCAGGCGGCCGGGCACTTCGACGCCGGCGAGCTGCGCGTCGTGGTCGGCGCGACGTTTCCCCTTGAGCACGCGGCCGACGCTCACCGCGCCTTGGAAGCAGGTCAGGTAATAGGTAAGGCCGTACTTACCACGGAGTGAGGCGACCCCTTACCTTCGCTGTACGCGGCGTGAACGCGGATCAGGACTGCGCGGCTCCTTCGTGCTCCCCCTCGAGGGCGCCGGTGAGGAAGTCGATGAGTCCGAACGGTGCGCGCCTGGCCGGCATCAACCTCATCCTGGCCGGCATCGGAACCATCGGGTAAGCGGTGCTCGACAACCATCGTTCGGCTGTCGCTCAAGCCCCCGGATTGTTGTCCTGGCGTGGCTGGCGGTGGATACCGCGAAATTAGTAGAATCCGAGCGTGTGATGGTAGTGCCGGGTCGCCGCCGCCCTGAGCCTGCCGCAGACGGCAGCAGCGGTCAAGGTGAGCAGGCAGGAGACGCATGACCGAGCTCATGGTCGGTACTCAGCAGTCCGACACGCACCAGAAGGCACTGCGGATCAACCTGGATCCGCGGTGGTACGGCACGATCGCGGAGATCGGCGCGGGCCAGGAGGTCGTCCGCTGGTTCTTCCGGGTCGGGGGCGCCGCCGGCACTGTCGCCAAGTCGATTTCCGCGTACGACATGGCGGTCAGCGACGCCGTCTACGGCAAGGCGGAGCGGTACGTGTCCGTCGGCCGGCTGCAGGGCATGCTCGACAAGGAGTTCCAGCTCAACGTCGACCGGCTCGGTGACGAGCGCGGCGATTCGACATCGTTCTTCGCGTTCGCCGATACGGTGGTCGCCCGGAGTTTCCGGGGCGGCAATGAGTGTCACGGCTGGATGGGCGTGAAGTTCCAGGCCCAGTCCCACGACGAGCCCAGCCAGATCGTGATGCACGTGCGGATGCTGGATGTCGAGGCCTGGTCGCAGCAGGAGGCGCTCGGCATCGTCGGGGTGAACCTGCTCTACGGCGCGTTCTTCCAGCACCACGAACCCGAGCGGCTGATCGAGAGCCTGCTGGACCGGCTAACCACGGGCCGCATCGAGATCGACATGATCCAGTTCCGCGGCATCGAGTTCCGCGGCGTGGACAACAGGCTGATGGCGCTCAAGCTGGTGCAGCTCGGCCTGAGCGGCGTGGCAATGTTCGGTCCCGACCGCGAGGTCCTGCAGCCCAGTGAGGTGCTGCGCAAGAAGGCGGTCCTGGTCGAGCGGGGCAGCTTCCGGCCGCCGACGCATGTGAACCTCGACATGCTCGCGACCGCCAAGGCCAAGTTCGCGGAGGACCCGGCGGTGGCCGGCAAGCCGATCCTGGCGCTGACCGAGATCACCATGCGGAACCTGCTCGCGGGCGGAGCCGCGGAAGTCGACCGGCGGGACTTCCTGGCCCGGGCCGAGCTGCTCGCCGCCTGCGGCCAGACGGTGCTGATCACCGACTACTTCGACTACTACCGGCTGGCCGCCTACATCGGGGAACGGACGGCCGAGCGGATCGGCATCGTGATGGGGGTGCCGAGCCTCATCGACTTGTTCGACGAGAAGAATCACGTCCAGCTCCCCGGCGGGATCCTGGAAAGCTTCGGGCGGCTGTTCAAGAACGGCCTGAAGCTCTACGTCTACCCGTTGCAGCCGGGACCGGATGACGAGCTGAAGACCGCGAACGACATCAAGGTCCAGCCGGAGATCCAGCCGCTCTATGACTACCTGGCCGGGCGGGGCAGCTTCGTTAACCTCGACAACTGCTGCCCTGATTACCTGCACATCTTCAGCCGCGACGTGCTGCGGAGAATCGCCGCGAACGACGAGTCCTGGGAGACCATGGTCCCCGATGAAGTGGCCGCGCTCATCAAGAAGCGCGCGTTCTTCGGCTACGTCAAGCCCGGCCGCCAGTACCAGGACGATTAACCGGGCCCTGATGCCCGGCTCCACCGGAGCCTAGGACGCTGAGCGGATGCCGGCCGAGCGACGCAAGTCCTCCGCCTGATCGGCCAGGAGCCGGCCCAGCGAACCGGTCAGGCGGCCGCCTTCCAGGCACTCCTGCGCCACCCGCAGCGTGCCGGCGTCGGCCGCGTGGTGGGGGAAGCCATGCTGGCACAGTACCCTGGCCACCTCCGGGCCGCGCCGCACGGCCACCTCGGCGAGCGCGGGGAAGTAGCGCGGCACGTATCCGGCGAGCAGTTCGGCCTGGTCGGCTTGCCAGAAACCCTGGGCGGTCGCGGCCAGCTGGTAGCCGGACCCGGCGCCCGGACGGTCATCGAACATGGCCGTCCAGGCGGCCCCCTTGGCGGTCTCGCTGGGGATCGCGGCCCGGCAGCGCGCCGCGCTGAGCCGCCCGGCCGCGGTGGTGTCCGCGCTGGCCTCGCGCTCGAGCTCGGCCGCTCCGATGGCGCCAAGTACCGTCAGCCGCAGCAGGATCTGCCAGCGGAGCCGGGAATCGGTGTCCAGGCCGGCGGGCAGCTGGCCGGAGGTGAGCCAGGACCGCAGGCCAGCAATGTCGCCTGCTCCCGATGCGCTGTCGATCAGCCCTCGTACGGCGACCAGGCGCATCCCGTCCGGATCGTCGCGGCCAGCCCGGCTGAGCAGGTCCTGGCACAGGCCGGCGATGTCGGCCAGGGCAGCCGCGCGCGGTCCGGGCGCCAGGTAGCGGTCGGCGACCGTCCAACGGGCGTAAGCGAGTACCTGCCCGGTGATCGACGTGTCGGTCTCGGCCGGGAGGTGCCTGACCGCGAGCTCGGCGTACTGCTGGGGCGCAAGCTCCCCGTCGCGGACCAGATCACGCAGGGTGTTCCAGGCCAGCGCCCGGTTCAGCGGGTCGGGGATGCGTCCGAGCGAGGCGGTCACGACGGCCAGCGATTCCGGGTCCAGCCTGATCTTGCAGTAGCTGACATCACCGTCGTTCGGCAGCAGGAGAGCAGGCTCGGGCCGGGCCGCCGCCGGCGGGAGCGCGACCTCGGCGGCGTCGGCAGGCACCAGGACCGGAGTCCGGGTGCGGCACGCCAGCCCGCCGTCCGGGCTCGCGTCGTACGCCCCGACCCAGAGGCGGTGCGGGCGGCCGCCGGCGTGAGCGAGGGACCAGGCGTGGCCGGCCGGGCCTGGCCGGCGCACCGCGAGCGTGTCCGCGCCGGGCGTGCCGAGCCAGCCCGTAGCCCACCCGCGCACGTCCGCGCCGGACGCGGCGCTCAGGCAGTCCAGCAGGTCATCTAGAGCCGCGCTGGCGAAGCGGTAGCGGGCGAAGTAGTCGTTGATCCCGGCGAGAAAGTCGGGCCAGCCCAGCCACGCCACCAGCTGGCGCAGCGCGGAAGCACCCTTGGCGTAGGAGATGTCGTCGTAGGCCGAACGCGCCGCGTCGGTGTCCGGGACCTCCCCGGGCTGCGGCGCTACCGGATGCGCCGATGCCCGCTGGTCGGCGTCATACCCGCGGGTCTTGTAGGTCAGGGCGAAGTCCGTCCAGGTCTCGGTGAACGCGGTGGCCTCCGACAGGACCTGGAAACCCATGTACGTAGCGAACGACTCGCTCAGCCACACGTCGTTCCACCAGCGCATGGTGACCAGGTCACCGAACCACATGTGCGCCATCTCATGCGCGATCACCATGCCGCGGGTCTGCCGCTCGGCCCGCGTCACCGCGGACGGGAAGAGGAACTCGTCCCGGAAGGTCACGCAGCCGGGATTTTCCACCGCCCCGGCTTCAAGTTCCGGGACGAAGGCCTGGTCATAGGAGTCGAAGGGGTAGGGCTCGTCGAAGATCTCCAGGTACCGGTCGAAACACGCCCGGGTGACCGCGAAGATCTCGTCGGCGTCCCGGCGCAGGTGCCCGGCCAGCGACCGCCTGGCGTGCAGGCCGAACGGGATGCCGCGATGCTCCGCGCGGATGCTGTGATAAGGGCCCGCTACCAGCGTGAACAGGTACGTGGAAATGGGCGGGGTGGCGGCCAGCTCCCAGCGGCCCGGGCCGGCCGGCCGGGCCAGGCCGTTGCCGGCGACGGTCCAGTGCCCGGGTGCCGTGACGGTCGCGCGGTGGACCGCCTTCAGGTCCGGCTGGTCGAAGGCCGCGAAGACCCGCTGCCCGTTATCCAGGCCGGCGTGCAGGGCGAGGTAGGTCTCGCCGTCAGCGTCGTCGGTGAAGCGGTGCATGCCCGCTCCGGTCCGCGAGTACGGCATATCGGCCTCGACCCGCAGTTCGTTGGCGGCCCGCAACCCGGTGAGCGGCAGCCGGTTCCCGTCCAGGGTCGCCGGATCCACGTCCTGGCCGTTGAGCACCACCCGGCGCAGGCGGGCCGGCCAGATCTCGGCGAAACTGCTCGCGCCAGGCGCCCGGCAGCCGAACCGGACCACGGTGACCGAACCGAACACCTCATCGCCGCCGGTGAGATCCAGGCTGATGTGGTACTCGCGGGGGTCGATGAGCCGCGCGCGCTCGTGCGCCTCGTCATACGTCAACGCAGTCACTGGATCTCCCGGTATCAGTGCGGTTGACACAGCCTAGGGTCCTGGTCTCAACCGCTCGCCGAGGCCCGCAGCCGTGTTGCGGTTCAGTTACGAAACGGTGCCAAATTTGTTCCGGGCTTGCCCGTCATCGCGGACCAGTTTTGAATGAGGATTCATGACGGAACGTCCCGCTCCGAGTGGCGAGGAAAACCTGTTATGAATTCGGGTTCAGTGCTCGAGGTGCAGAGTGTGACGGTCCGTTTCGGCGGCCTGACCGCGCTAAATGCCGTCTCCCTCGCCGTTCCGCCGCGGCACGTCATGGGCGTCATCGGGCCGAACGGCGCCGGCAAGACCACGCTGCTCAACGTGCTGTGCGGCTTCACCCGGCCGGACGACGGCCAGGTCCTTTTCGGCGGCCGCCAGCACAACGTCAGGCCGCACCGGCTTGCGGCCCTCGGCGTGGCCAGGACCCTGCAGGGAGTCGGCCTGTACGGCGGGCTTTCCGCGGTCGAGAACGTCATGGTCGGCGCGACCTGCCGGGCCTCGGCCGGATTTTGGTCCGCGCTGCTCACGCTGCCGCGGGCCAGCCGCGATGAGCGCCAGCTGCGTGAGGCGGCCCAGCAGGCCCTCGATCGGGTCGGGGCCGCCGACGTGGCCGACGCCAGGCCCGGCGAGCTTTCCTACGGCATGCGCAAGCGGGTCGCGCTGGCCCGGGCGCTGGTGGCCAAGCCCAGCCTGATCCTGCTCGACGAGCCGGCCAGCGGCCTGGGCGAGAGCGAACTCGCCGAACTCGGCGCCCTCATCCGTGACCTCGCCACCGAGGGATCCCTGGTGGTGGTCGAGCATCACATGGACCTCATGATGTCCGTCTGCGACTCGATCACGGTCCTGGACTTCGGGAAGGTGATCGCGACGGGTACGCCGCGGCAGATCCAGGACAATCCCGCCGTGACCGCCGCCTACCTCGGCACGACCGGGGACGAGGTCTCCGCCGATGAGTAGCGCAGCGGAGGTTGACCCCGCCGGGGCCGACGAGTCATCGACCCTGGCGATCGAGGGGCTCGTCGCCGGATACGGCGGGGTCATCGCGCTGGATGACGTCAGCCTCTCGGCGGGCGCGGGCGCGATCACGGCGGTGCTCGGCGCGAACGGCGCAGGCAAGACGACACTGTTGCGCGCGGTCAGCGGCATGATCAAGCCCCGCCGCGGCCGGGTCCTGCTCGGCGGGGCCGACCTGGCCGGCCGCAACCCGGAGCAGATCGTCCGAGCCGGGATCGCGCACGTGCCCGAGGGCCAGGGCGTCATCGCTGAGCTCACCGTCGAGGAAAACCTGCGGGTCGG
The DNA here is from genome assembly GCA_003168295.1 of Actinomycetota bacterium. Next base: position 24,121 of record PMST01000118.1, on the reverse strand, counting down.
CATGATGAGCTGGCCCGGCGCTACGCGCCGGCCACCAGGCCGGGCCGGAAAAGCCAGGGCGGGAAACTCCCGGGCCGAGCGGACGGCCGTTCTCGACGAGGCCTACGAGCGCTTCAAGCCGCTCGCCGACCGCAGGCGCAAGCTCGCCGCCACGCTATCCGGCGGCGAACGGCAGATGCTGGTCATCGCGCGCGCCCTGCTCGCACGACCGCGTGTCCTGCTGCTGGACGAGCCCTCGCTCGGTCTCGCGCCCAGGGTGATGACCCAGGTCATGGACCTCGTGGTCCAGCTGAGCCGGGAGAACGGCCTGACCATCGTCCTGGTGGAGCAGAACGCCCGCGTCGCGCTGGCGATCGCCGACCACGGCGTGGTGCTCAACCTCGGCCGGGTCGTCGCCTCCGCGGAGGCCCGGACTCTGGCCGCCGACGTCGCCCTACGCCATCACTACCTCGGGTTCTAGCCACTCATAGGAGAGCATGCCAGTGGTCGAGTTCCTCCAGTTCACGCTCAGCGGGATCGTCTTCGGGATGATCTACGCCGCGGTGGCGCTGTCCCTCGTGCTGATCTGGCGGGGTACCCGGCTGCTGAACTACGCCCAGGGCGGGATGGCCATGTTCACCACCTACGTGGCGATCGAGGTCATCTACCGCACCGGCTCGTACTGGGCCGGGTTCGTGATCGCGCTCGCGGCCGGCATCGTGCTCGGCGCGGCACTTCAGCTGACCGTCATCCGGCCGACGATGAACAAGCCGCCGCTTAACGGCGTCATCGTGACGATCGGCCTGCTCATACTGCTCGAGGGACTGGCCGGCATCTTCTTCGGCGGACAGTACCGGTCGTTTCCCGCGGCGTTCTCGGTCACCGGGCTGAAGATTGGTACCACGCCGCTCGGCGTGTCGCGGTTCGACGTGTTCACCGCCGCGGCGGTGCTGGTGACCACGCTGGTGCTCGCCGCGGCGTTCAAGTACACGACGGCCGGGCTGCGGATGCGCGCGGCGGCGTTCAACGCGACCATCGCCCGGTTGTCCGGCATCCGGGTCGCGCGCGTGCTGACTGTCGGGTGGGCGCTGGCGGGCCTGATCGGCGCCCTGGCCGGCGTGCTCGTCTCACCCTCGACGTTCCTGTACCCGAACAGCATGGACACGATCTTTGTGTTCGGCTTCACCGCGGCGGTGATCGGCGGCCTGGACAGCCCGGTCGGCGCGGTGGTGGGCGGTCTGCTCCTCGGGGTCGCGCTCAGCTACGTGGGCGGTTACCTGGGCTCGGACCTGACCTCGGTGGTGGCTCTCGGAGTGCTCGTCGTCGTGCTGATGATCCGGCCCGGCGGCCTGTTCTCCGGCGCGCGAATGCGGCGGGTGTGAGCATGCAGTCGCTGCCGCGCAGGCTGGGCGTCGCCGTCGTGGTGGCGGTCATCGTCGTCTTCTTGTCCATCAAGCTGGACACGTTCCGCGACTACCAGATCGCGGAGATCGCGGTCGAGGTCACCGCGGTGGCCGGCCTCACCCTGCTGACCGGGCTCAGCGGCCAGATCTCGCTGGGTCACGGGGCGTTCATGGCCATCGGCGCCTACACCACCGCGTTGCTGCTGATGCATCTCGGCTGGCCCTTTGTCGTCGTGCTCGTGCTGGCCGGTGCGGTCACCGCCGCCGCCGGGGCGATCGTCGGCGCCGCCGCGGCCCGGCTCCGCGGTCCCTATCTGGCCGGCGCGACCCTCATGCTCGGCGTCGCGCTTCCCTCTGTCGCCTACGCCTACCAGGGGGTCTTCGGCGGGGATCAGGGCCTGAACGTGGCCTTCACCGCTCCCGGCTTCCTCGGCGCGACCTTCCCGCTGACCAGATGGCAGGCCTGGGTCAGCGCGCTGGTGGCGCTGATCACCCTGGTGCTGCTGGCGAACCTGTACTACAGCAGGATCGGCCGTAACTGGCGCGCCGTGCGCGACGACGACGTGGCGGCCGCACTGGACGGCGTCAACGTCGCCGCGGCCCGCATTCTCGCCTTCGTGGTGAGCGCCACCTGCGCCGGGCTCGCGGGCGCGCTACTCGCCATCGTCACCGGGCTGGTCGCGCCCGGTGCGTTCACGATCACCCTCTCCATCGCGTTGCTGACCGCGGCCGTGATCGGCGGTCTCGGCAGCCTGCCCGGCGCCCTGTGGGGAAGCCTGGTGATCGTCCTGGTGCCCACCTACGTCACAGACGTGGCCACGAGCCATGGCCTGTCCAGTTCCGTCGGATCGAACATCCCGGTGGCCGCCTACGGTGCGGTCCTCATCCTCGTCATGCTCGTCTTCCCGCAAGGGATCCAGGGCGGGCTGCGGCGAATCCTCACTCTGTTCACAGGGCCTGGCCCGAAGGCCACTACCCGGCGCCATGCGCCCACGCCCTCGGCCGAACAAGCGCGGTCCAGCCACCATGAGAAGGAAGGCACTTCATGAAAAGACCTCAGCACCGCATCGATAGACCGCGGCGGCGCCGCTGGCAGGCCGCGGCCATCGTGACCGTGGCCGCGCTCGCCGTGGCCGCATGCTCGTCAAGCTCGAGCTCAAGCGGGACTTCGAGCTCGACTTCGGGCTCGGGCAGTTCGAGTGCGGCCCTGACCGCGTCCGCGCCGGGGATCACCGCGACCCAGATCCTCATCGGCAGCCACCAGCCGCTNNCCTCAACGACGCCTACGACCCGACCACGACGGCGTCGGACGTGCGCCAGCTGGTGCTGCAGGACAACGTGTACGCGCTCTTCGACGGCCTCGGCACGCCCACCCACCTGGCCGCCGTGCAGTTCCTCAACTCGGAGAAGGTTCCCGACGTGTTCGTCGCGTCCGGATGCGAATGCTGGAACTCGCCGACGGCAGACCCGGAGACCTTCGGCTGGCAGCTCGACTACGTGCGCGAGGGGAAGATCCTCGGGCAGTACGTGAAGCAGCACTACGCCGGCGAGAAGGTCGCCTACTTCTACCAGGATGACGAGTTCGGCCAGGACGGGGTCAAGGGCCTCGATGACGAGATCCCGGCCTCGATGGTGGTCAGCAAGCAGAGCTATGTCGACACCAACGTCAACATCGGACCGCAGGTCGCCGCGCTGCGCGCCTCAGGCGCCAAGGTCGTCATCTCGTTCTCGATTCCCGCCTTCACCGCGCTGCTGAAGCTGAACAGCCTGAAGCTCGGCTTCAGCCCGCAGCTGGTGGTCAGCGACGTCGGGGCCGACCCGATCACCTTGTCCGGGCTGCTCGAGGCGTACGCGAAGCAGGGCGGTGCGACCGTCAACGGCAACCAGCTCACCAACGGGATCATCACCGACGGCTACCTGCCGTCGACCAGTGACACGAGCAACAGCTGGATCCAGCTGTTCACCAAGGTGCGCAACCAGTACGACCCCAAGGCGCCGCCGGACGGCAACGTCCTGTTCGGCGAGGCCGTCGCCTACACGTTCGTGCAGGCCATGTTCAAGGCGGGCCGGAACCCGACCCGGGCGGACCTGCTGACGGCGATCGAGGGCGGGCTGCCGCAGGGACCCGCGGTCGCGCCGTACGCCTTTTCCTCGACCGACCACGCGGGTATCACCGGCGCGTACATGGGCATTATCAAGAATGGTGCCCTGGTACAGGAGGGGCCGGTCCTGACGACTGATACGTCCGCGTCAGGTGCCATCACCACCTCCGCGGGAACCGAACAGCAGGCGCCGGCGAGTGGCATCCCTTCACCCTGACGCCTCATCGGCCATCCCAGACCCGCAGCGACACAGGGATCAGCCGAGATGACAGCAGAAACGAACCGAACCCCCCGAACCTCCCCGGCCCGCAGGGCCGGGGAGGCCAGGGGGGTACGGGGGGGCGGGCAGCCCCCCCGTGATCGGGGGGTTCCGGGGGGTCGCCCCCCCGGGCCAACACAGCCAGCGCAGCGGCTGCTGACCGCCGCGGAGGAGCTGTTCGGCGAGCGCAGCTACCACCGCACCACGGTCGCCGACATCTGCGCCCGGGCCGGGATGGCCACCGGCAGCTTCTACTCCTACTTCGGTTCCAAGGCGGAAATCTTCGCCGCGGTGGTGCGGGCGATCAACACCGACCTGAGACGGTCGATGAGGGAGGCCCTCGACCGCGCCGACGGCGGCCAGCGGGCTAACGAGCGCGCGTCCTTCCGGGCGTACTTCGACATGCTGTCCACCCGCCCCTGGATCGAGCGCATCGTCCGCGAGTCGGAATTCATCGACCCATCGCTGTTCCGTGAGTATTACGAGCACCTGACCCGGGGTTACGCGCGCGGCGTGCGCGCCGCCCAGCTCGCGCGCGAGGTTGACGCCCGCTACGACCCGGAGGTCATCGCGTTCGCCTACACCGGCATCGGTAACTTCGTCGGCATGCGCTGGGCCGAGTGGACGGCCGGCGGCAACGTCCCCGACGACGTACTCGACGACATCCTCGAGCTGCTCCGGCGCGGGCTTCCCCCCGAAGCCCCCGAGGCCCCGCAGGCCTGAACGCACGGGTGTGGATAACCCTGTGGACAGCGTGGGGACGATGGTGCGCTTGGCCGGAAACTCCCTGATCAGAGCCCAGTCACGGTCTGTGGATGAGCTCACATCACGGCGGCGGGCGGGAGCTCCGCTTCCTCGGCCGGGGCCCAGGTCAGCGGCCGCTGGCCGAGCGCGGCGAGCTCGGCCAGCTGCATGGCGCACCACGGCGAGACGGGCTGGCGGCCGGTTCGCACGGCGTCGCAGAACTCACCCCAGTCCACCCACCTGACCTCCGCGACCTCCGCTGGATCGGGTTCAGGCGGAATGTCTGAGTACGCCGCGTAGACCGGGCAGACCTCGTTCTCGCGAACCCCGTTGGCCATCCGCGCCTCGTAGCGGAACCTGGGCAGGACCAGCATCAGCTTCGCCGTGTCCATCCCCAGCTCCTGCCGCAGCCGCCGCCGGACGCTGTCGGACAGGGATTCACCCGGCTGCGGGTGCCCGCAGCACGTGTTGGTCCACACCCCGGGCCAGGTGCGCTTGGACTCGGCCCGCCTGGTCAGCAGGAACTGGCCTGCCGAGTTGAACAGGTAGGACGAGAACGCCAGGTGCAGCGGCGTCTGGGCATGATGCACGGCGGTCTTGACCGCGGTGCCCTTGGCGTAGCCGGTCTCATCCAGAAGGACGACGCTCTCCACGGGCTCCCGTCTGAGCGTGGTGGGTAATGGGCAGGTGAACATTACCTGGTTAGTGCGAGTCGCGGGGTACCTCGTGCCCGCTGGCGCCGACGAGGAAGTCGAGGTCAGCGCCCGAGTCGGCCTGCAGCACATGCTCGCCGTACAGGCGGGTCCAGCCCCGGCTGGCGTGCGGC
>PMST01000118.1:0-18770 GCA_003168295.1 Actinomycetota bacterium | reverse complement strand
GACATCCGGCCGTCGCAGATCCGCACCATGTCATGGACGCCGCGCAGCAGCAGTTTCTTCGGCAGCGCCACGTTGGAGACCTCCGGCATGCCCGGGTAGCCGCGTGGCCCGCAGTAACGGATGACGAGCACGGTGTTCTCATCGACGTCAAGCTCGGGATCCTCCGCGACGCGGTAGTAGGCCGAAGGCGAGTCGAAGACCAGAGCCCGGCCGCGGTGCTTCAGCAGGTGCGGCGACGCGGCGGACTGCTTGATCACCGCGCCGTCCGGGGCGAGGTTACCGCGCAGCACCGCGGTGCCGGTGCCGGCCGGCTGGAACGGCTCGGCCAGGGACTTGATGACGTCGGAGTTCCAGCAGGGCGCGTCCGCCACGTTCGCGCCTGCGCCCGCGCCGGTCACGGTGATCGCGTCGGCATGCAGCAGGCCCGCCTGGTCCAGCTCGCGCATCACCGCGGGCAGTCCGCCGGCATAGCAGAAGTCCTCCATCAGGTACTTCCCGCTCGGCTGCAGGTTCACCAGCGTGGGGACGTCCCGGGCCAGCACGTCGAAGTCATCGAGCGACAGCGGCACGCCGAGTCGGCCGGCGATCGCGAGCAGGTGGATCACCGCGTTGGTCGAGCCGCCGATCGCCGCGTTCACCCGGATCGCGTTCTCGAACGCGGCCCGCGTCATGATGGCCGAAGGCCGCAATTCATCCCGCACCAGGCCGACGATGACCTGGCCGGCCCGCTGAGCCGTCTCGTACCTGCGCGCGTCCACGGCGGGCCAGGTCGCCGAGTACGGCAGCTGCATGCCGAGCGCCTCGGCCATCGACGCCATCGTGGACGCCGTGCCCATCGTCATGCAGTGCCCGTTGGACCTGGCCATGCAGCCCTCGGCGAAGGCGCATTCCTCCTGGGTCATCCGCCCGGCGAGCAGGTCTTCCTCGAATCGCCACACCGCCGTGCCCGACCCCACGTCGGTGCCCTGGTACTTGCCGCTGAGCATGGGCCCGCCGGTGACCATCACCGCCGGCAGGTCGACGCTGGCCGCGGCCATCAGCAGGCCGGGTGTGGTCTTGTCGCATCCGGACAGCAGCACCACTCCGTCCAGCGGGTTGGCCCGGATCAGCTCCTCGGCCTCCATCGCGAGCAGGTTCCGATACAGCATGGCCGTGGGCCGCAGCAGCGTCTCGCCCAGCGCCATGGCCGGGAACTCGAGCGGGAACCCGCCCGCCTGCCATACCCCGCGCTTGACCGACTCGGCGACCCGGTGCAGGTGGACGTTGCACGGCGCGAGTTCGGACCAGGTGGTCGCGATGCCGATGACCGGCCGGCCGTCGAAGACCTCGGGAGTGAATCCCTGGCTGCGCATCCACGAGCGGTAGACCATACCGGCCCGGCCCGTCTCCCCGAACCACTGTGCACTGCGGAGTCCGCTGTTCCCTGTCATACCGCCATTGATAACACCACAGCCCGTCCGGAGGGAAAGCGGCCCGGGCGAGCCGGGTGGTATCGGCAAGCACGCGGCCGTTCAGAAAAATGGCTCTAACTGTTAGGGTCGCGAAGGTGAGCCGTGTTCATGACATGGGCGGGCAGGCCGGGTTCGGGCCTGTACCGGTGGGCGAGGACGGAGTGCCGCCGTTCGCGGCCGACTGGGAGGCGCGCGTGTACGCGCTGGCCACGATGCTGCGGCGGCGTGGCGTGGTCAACGGCGACGAGCTGCGGGACGCGATCGAGCGGCTGCCGCCGCAGCAGTACCTGGCGGCGTCGTACTACGAGCGCTGGCTCGGTGCCCTGGAGACGCTCGTCGCGGAGAAGGGCCTGGCTTGAGGTACGCCGCGGGCACCACGGTCCGGGTGCGAGCCGCGGACCCGGATCATCACACCCGGGTGCCGAGGTACGTGCGCGGGCACACCGGTCAGGTCGTCGCCGCCCTCGGCCGCTGGCCGCTGCCCGACGACAGCGCCCGCGGCATCACGCCGCCGCGGATCGAGACCTGCTACGCGGTCCGGTTCTCCGCCGGGGACCTGTGGGGAACCGGCGATCACACCGTGACCGTTGATCTCTGGGAGTCCTACCTTGACGGGCCATGATGACCTGCCGGCCGCCGCGCGGGCGCGCCGGCTCGAGGAGCGGCTGATCGCCGCCGGGCTGACCAGCGACGACGAGATCGATGCGTTCCTGACCGGGCTGTACACCAGCGCCTCGCCGGTGAACGGCGCCAGGATGGCCGCCCGCGCGTGGACCGACCCGCGCTACCGTGATCTCCTGCTGTCCGACGGGAACGCCGCGGCGGCCGAGCAGGGATTTGAGGGTCTCAGCTATCAGCTGAGGGTGGTCGCCAACACCGAGAACGTGCACAACGTCATCGTCTGCACGCTCTGCTCCTGCTACCCGGTGTCGCTGCTCGGGCCGTCACCGGGCTGGTACAAGAGCTTCGCCTACCGGTCGCGGACGGTCAGGGAGCCGCGGGCCGTGCTCGGGGAGTTCGGCGTGACCCTGCCGGACACGGTCCAGATCTCGGTATGGGATTCGACCTCGGAAGCCCGCTATATGGTGCTGCCGCTGCGCCCGGCGGGGACCGGCGGGCTGGCCGCCGATGAGCTCGCAGCCATCATCACCAGGAACGGGCTGATCGGCACCGCCCGCCTCTAGCCCGCCTCTCGCCCCAGCTATAGACCGCCGTCATCGGCGAGGCAGTTGCAGCTGGCGGGAAAGCGCCTGGAGCGCGGGCCGGGGATCGGCGTCGAGAACCTGGATGGCCACATGGTCAGCACCCGCCTCCAGGTGCGCCGTGACGCCGCGGGCGATCGTCTCCGCGTCCCCGTGCAGGACCAGCGCGTCGATCAGCGCGTCGCTGCCGCCATCGGCGAAGTCGGCGTCGGTCCAGCCCAGCCTGCGCAGGTTGCTCAGGTAGTTGGTCAGGCCGAGGTACGGCTGCTGCACGCGCGGCCTGCCGATGGCGCGGGCCCGCTCCGGATCGGTTTCGAACACGACCTTCTGCTCAGGTGCGAGCAGCGGCCCTGCGCCGAGGATCTGCCTGGCCCATCGGGTGTGCTCGGGAGTGACCAGATAGGGGTGCGCGCCCGCGGTCCGCTCGGCGGCGAGCCTGAGGACCTTGGGACCTAGGGCGGCCAGCGCGCGTCCTTCGGCCGGAACCTTAAGGTCGTCGAGTTCGTCGAGGTAGCTGACGAGCTTGGCGTAGGGCTGCTGGTATGCCTGGGTGGCTTCGGGATGCCCGATGCCCAGGCCGAGCAGGAAACGGCCCGGGTGCCTGGCCGCGAGCCGGTGGTAGGAGGGGCCGACGGTCGCGGCGTCGTCCTTCCATACGTTGAGGATCCCGGTCGCGACGGCGATGTGGTCCGTCGCGTCGAGAATGCGCTCGATGTCGCCGAGGTCGCCGTCCGGGGAACCGCCGGCCCAGACGGCCCCGTATCCCAGCGCTTCCACCTCGGCGAGGAGCTCCGGAGTGAACCCCGAGGCGTGCCGCCAGATACCGATCTTGCCCAGTTCGATGCTCATGTCTTCGACAGCCCGCCCTCCCTGCATTTCATTCCGCTTCCGCGGACGCTGTCCCGGCCCGCTCGGCTTGACCGGCGAGTAATCCCGTTGCCGGGGCGGTGGCTTGCTGGCTATGGTCCGGTGGTGGGCTCCTGGGGGCACGTCGAGGTGGCGCACGTTAGCCATGTCCTGCCAGACGGGCGAACGCTGCTCGACGACGTGAGCTTCCGCGTCGGCGAGGGGCTCACCGCAGCGCTGGTCGGGCCGAACGGCGCGGGCAAGACCACCCTGCTGCGGATGGCGGCCGGAGATATCCAGCCGCAGACCGGGACGGTCACCGCCAGCGGCGGGCTCGGGGTCATGCGCCAGTTCATCGGGACGAACCAGGGTCACCATGTGACACCTGAGGTCCGCGGCCTGCTGCTTTCCGTCTCTGCGCCGCGAGTGCGGGAGGCCGCGGCCCGGCTCGACGCCGCCGAGCTGGTCATGATGGAGCGGGACGACGAGCAGGCCCAGCTCCGCTACGCGGCGGCTCTGGCCGAATGGGGCGAGGCCGGCGGCTACCAGGCCGAGGTGCACTGGGACGCCTGCAGCATCGCCGCCCTCGGCATCGGCTACGACCAGTGCCGGTGGCGCACGGTGAGCACGCCGTCCGGCGGCGAGCAAAAGCGCCAACGAGGCGATGTCGGCCCTGGCCCGGTACGAACTGCAGGCGTGCGCCCGGCAGCCGTTCGGCACGCTGTCCGGCGGTCAGCAGGCCCGGCTGCAGATCCTGCTGCTCGAGCTGGCCGGCGCTACGCTGCTGCTGCTCGACGAGCCGACCGACAACCTGGACTTGCCGAGCGCCGAGGCGCTGCAGGAAGGCCTGGAGTCCTATCAGGGCACGGTGCTCGCGGTCACGCACGACCGCTGGTTCGCGCGGTCGTTCGAGCGGTTCCTCATCTTCACCTCCGACGGCAACGTCCGCGAGGCCACCGAGCCGGCCTGGGATTAACCGAATTTGTCCGGAACGAACGGTGCTGCTGCGCACGGCCCCGGCCCGCGGTCAGTCGTAGTGCTTCAGGTGCGGCCAGAGCGTGCGCCAGCTGCCCACCGGGCCGGTGCAGACGCTGATCTGCAGATCGGTGAAGTCATTCGGCACGCGGTCCGGAGCGTAGTAGGTGGTCAGTACGCGGCAGCCGGAGAAGTACGGCTGCAGCGCGCCGAGCGCGTCCACCACCAGCACCGTGCGGTCCGAGGTGCCCAGCACGTCCAGCGCGCCGGCCTCGCCGTAGTTCCAGGTGAAGATCGACGTGGGCGCCTGGCCCGCACGCTTCAGGGCCGCGTCCTGCGCCGCGACCGCGCTGGTGAGCTGCGGCCAGCCGAACGTGTCCGCGGTCGTCACCGTGTCCAGGTCCGGGATGGCGTGCAGGTCGGCGGCGGGCACGACGGGCAGGATTTTCGGCAGCGAGACGGCCATGCTCAGCAGCGCCGCGGCCACCAGGAGGGTCTGCCGCAGCCGGGGCCGGCCAGCCCGGGCGATCCAGCCCTCGGCCGCTGCCGAACCCGCGGCCAGCAGCGCCGGGCCCGTTCCCTCGGAGTAGTACTCCTTGCCCGGCACCCAGAGCACCACGTAGATGATCAGGAGCGTGGCGGTGATCGCGAGGAACCTGAGTTCAGGGCGGCGCCAGACCGTGACCAGGCCGGTGATGAACAGCGGGATCCCGAACAGCCCGGCGAACAGCAGCTGGAGCGGCACCCCGGTGATGTAGTCGGACGCGGAAGTGCTGGACTGGTGCAGCGCCGACGACATGACCGCCTCCGGCCACCCGTGGGTAGCCTGCCAGAGGACGTTCGGGGCCCAGATCAGCGCGGCCAGGGCGGCGCCGAGCCACGGCCAGCGGGTGCGGAGAGCGGCGCGGTCCCGCGAGCCCAGCAGGCCGGCGGCCAGGCCGATCAGCAGCAGGACCATGAGGTTGTTGTCCTCCAGGCCCAGCCCGGCCGCGACGCCGGCCCCGAGCCACCAGCGCGGCCGGTCCCGCAGCAGCGCCGTGCTCACGCAGAACAGCACCACGACCCAGGCCAGCAGGTCATATGGTTCGGTGATGCCGAGGTGGGCGAGGGCGTACACCACAGGGGTGCACGCCGTGGCCAAGGCGGCCAGCACCCGGCCGAACCGGCCCGCGCCGAACAGCGCGGCCAGCCGGGCCGCCAGGACCACCACCGCCCCGCCGGCCAGCGCCGGGCCGATCCGGATCGCCGTCGGATTGACCCCGAGGACGCCCGTGACCCGGGTCAGCGCGGTGCGCAGCAGCGCGACGGTGGCGTCGGGCGGTACCGGCCGGGGAGTGCCGCCGATGGCCAAGGTGACCTTGACGTCATAACGCTCGCCGTAGGTCGCGGTCGCCCGGCGCAGTTCCTCGTCGAGCGGCCTGGAGTCCGAGCGCAGCGCATGGACGGCCCGGCGGGTCTCGGTCAGGCCGTCCGAGGCCATCCGCTGCGCGGTCAGCAGGATCTCGACGGCACGGTCGATGTCCTGATGGTCGGTCAGCACGGCCCGGGCGGCCTGGATCTGGATAACGAGCGCGCCGAGGGAATGCGCAAGCAGCGCCGTGGACTGCTCGGCCTGCACGCGGCGGCCGTACAGCACCCGCCCGAACAGCAGCCCCGTCAGCGGTACCAGCGGAAACAGCAGGAACGCCGACAGCTGAGACGAGCCGTCACGGTAGATGAGCCAGTTGGCGTCGATGGCCACGATGCTCGCCGCGCTGACGAGCCAGCCGGCCCCGAGGCCGATCTCGGTGCCCGCGCCGGTCGTGGCCATGCTGGCCAGCATCACCGGGCAGTTGTTCTCGTTGCTTCCCGCGGTGCAGGCGAAGCCCCCGGCGACCGCGATCACGCCCAGGATCACGGGCAGCGCGCGGGGCCGGTATCGCGCCGCGGCAGGCCACATATCGGCCAGCGCCCAGGCCAGCAGCCCCAGGCCTGCCAGCACATACGCGACGAGCTGCGCGCTGGCGGCCGCACGCCGGTACCAGCGCATCCCACCCAGGGCTGACCCTAGGGTTGAGACTCGGCGGCCGGGGGCCTAGCCGGGCTTAGCCGCCGACCCTGGTGCCGCACCCCGCACAGAAATGAGCGCCGGACGGAAGCTCGGTACCGCACTCGGTGCAGTGCGCGACCGCGGGCGCGAGCGGCTGGCCGCAGCCCATGCAGAATCGTGCCCCGCCCGGGTTCGCGGCCTGGCAATTCACGCACACCGGCCCGGCCCCCGAAGCCGCGGCCTGGGGCGCAGAGGGGGCCGCGGGCGGCTGAGCCGGCTGCCCCTGACCGGAGGGCGCCTGCGGCTGACCGCCGTACGGTGGCATGCCCTGCTGCTGCGCCGCCTGCTGAGCGGCCTGCATCTGAGCCTGCTGAGCCGCCGCCTGTTGCATCCCCATCCCGCTGGCCAGGCCGAATCCGGCTCCGAGGAACGCGCCGTCGACGCCCGCGCCGCCCTGGGCCATGCCCTGGCCCGCGCCCAGCGCCATCTCGCCCTGGGCGTAGTTGCCGAAGCCGCCGGCTAGCTGGGAGTAGCTGGTGTCCTTGGCCAGCTGCTTGAGCTGCTTCTCGTCCTCGGGGGAGAGGTTGACGTCGAAGTTGCCCATCCGGGTCAGCTCGACGCCGTAGGCGACGAGCTGACCGTTGGCCGCCTGGATGGTCGCCTGCTCGATCTCCGCCGAGTACGCCATCAGGCCCAGGATGGGCCAGCCGTTGCGCAGGATCTGGGTGGTGACATGAGTCCGCAGCACCTTCAGCAGCTGGTCGCTCACCCAGCCGGCGATCCGGTCGTTGTCGGTGACATCGACGGTGGAGGTCAGGTTGGTCACCAGCCGGATCGGGTCAGCGACATGCATGGCGTAGTCGCCGAACACGCGCAGCGTGACGACCAGCCCGGTCCGCGGGTCCTGCACGTCGTCGACCCGGCCGCCGAACTTGAAGCCGGTGTACTCCCGGGTCCCGACGAAGTACAGCTCGGCCCGGTAGGCGTTCCCGCCGCTGACGGCGTCGATGATCGAGCCGAGCCCGGGCAGTTCGTTGGCATCGATCTGGTGCCGGCCCGGTCCGAGGGTCTGCACGACCTGGCCGGTATTGACGAACATCGCCATCTCGTCCGCGTTGACGATCGCACGCGTGTAGCGACGGATAGTGATGTCCGGCCATTTGAAGACGATCTGACCTTTGCGGTCATCAGGTACGGCGATGAACTCCCGCCCGAGCAGTGCCATGCCTGAACCATACCGGTTCTCTGGTTTGCGGCATAAGGCGTTGTCAAAGGTCCTTTCCTGCTATCTTCCGACGGTGGAAATGATTCAGTGCCGGTGGTGTCAAGCGCAGAACCAGCCGGGCACCACCAGTTGCCAGACGTGCGGCGCTCCGCTCGATGAGAAGGACAAGGTCAGCGATTCGGGGTGGCGCGAGGCCCCCCGGCTCCGCGACATGACCGAGTTCCAGTTTTCCGGCAGCACCTGCCAGGTCGAAGGCGAGCTCGTCCCCGTGGCGGAGGTCGCCCTGCACCCGCGGGACGGCGTCTACTTCGAGCACCACGTGCTGCTGTGGAAGGACGAGTCGGTCCCGCTCTCGTCGCTGAACACCGGCGGCGGGATGAAGCGCACGATCGGCGGCATGCCGCACATCGTGACGGTGGCCAACGGTCCGGGCCGCATCGCGTTCTCCCGGGACGCGCCGGGCGAGCTTGTCGTGCTGCCGCTGCACCCCGGCATGGAGCTTGACGTCCGCGAGCACGCCTTCCTGGTGGCCTCGCACAGCGTCCAGTACTCCTTCGTCCGGATCAAGGGACTCGTCAACCTGCTACACGGCGGGAGCGGCATGTACATGGACCGGTTCGTCACGGCCGGCGCGCCAGGCATGCTGCTGCTGCACGGGAACGGGAACGTCCTGCAGCGGACCCTGCAGCCCAACGAGAAGATCCTGGTCGAGCCGGGCGGGTTCCTGTACAAGGATTCCTCGGTGCAGATGCAGGCGGCGCAGATGCCGCTCAAGACCGGGCATCTGCGCCACGGGATGTACCTCGCCGAGATGACCGGACCCGGCCGGGTGGGCATCCAGTCGATGTACGTCCACCACCACGCCGACTGAGAGCGCCAGGGTTAATGAACACCTACATTTGCCGGTACTGCAGGCAGCCGAGCGATCCGAACTCGCCGACGTGCCCGCTGTGCGGGGCGCCCGTCGACATCCGGTCCTCGGTCAGTGACTCCGGGTGGGTCGAGCAGCCGGCGATCAAGGACATGGCGCGCCTGCAGTTCGGCCAGTCCCACCTCCAGATCGCGGGCACCACCGTCCCCGTCGCGGAGTTCAACCTGGCGCCGAACGACTGGATCTACTTCTCCCATCACGTGCTGCTGTGGACCGATCCCGCCACCAGGCTGACCAACATGCCGATGCGCGGCGCGTGGAACCGCAAGATGGCCGGGATGCCGCTGATCATGGTGGAGGGCCGGGGCCCCGGGCACCTCGCGCTCTCGGACAACCACGCCGGCGAGGTCATCGCCTTGCCGCTGCAGCATGGCCAGCAGATCTGGGTCCGGGAGCACCGCTTCCTGTGCGCCACCGGAAACATCCGGTACGACTGGTACCCCTCGGACCTCTGGTACGAGACCGGGGACGGCAACGACCGCGAAATGCATTACCCGATGGGCCAGTTCGGTGACGTCTTCGGCTCCCACGAGGGACCAGGACTGCTGCTACTGCACGCGCCGGGCAACGCCTTCGTCCGCGACCTGCAGCCGGGTCAGAGCCTGCTCGTCCAGCCGAGCGCGCTGCTGTACCGGGACGTGTCGGTCCGGATGGCCCTGCACCTGGAGTACCCGCGGAACATGGGCTTCGCCTTCTGGCACAGCCGGTGGAGCTACCGCAGCATCTGGGCCAGGCTCTTCGGTCCCGGGCGGGTCGCCGTGCAGTCCGTCTACCAGGCGCCCGAGGACACCGAGATCATCGTCAACCACTCCTACGCCACGACCCACCACTGGTAACGCCGGGCCGTCCCGGCGCAGGCCGGGTCGTCCCGGGGTGAGTGCGGCCCGTGCGTTCAGCGCGGCGGCGTCCAGCAGCGTCGTCGCCCGGTAGGCGTCCTCGAAGGCGGCTAGTTCCGCGGCGGACAGGACATCCTCGATCCGGTCGAAGCCGTCCGGCGCCCGCACGCTGACCCGGTGCAGCATCCGGTCGGCCGGCATGTCGCGGCAGGCGAGCACGATCGCGTTCACGGTCTCCCTCCGGGTCATCTCATAAGCGGCCAGCCCGTCGGCCGGGGTGGCCGCGCGGGCCAGTGAGTAGGCGAGCACCCGGGCGTCGATGATCGCCTGCGAGCCGCCGTTAGCGCCGATCGGGTACATCGGGTGGGCCGCGTCGCCGAGCAGCGTAACCCGGCCGTGGCCCCAGGGCACCCCCTGGCCCCAGAACGGCAGCGGATCACGGTCCACCATCGGATACTCCAGGATCTGCGGGGTGCCCGCGATCAGCGCGGGCACGTCCAGCCAGCCGAACTTCCAGTCCGCGAACCAGGGCAGCACGTCCCGCGCCCGGCCCTGGCGGTTCCAGTCCGCGCGGTCCGGCCCGGCCTGGCTATCAGGCCGCCTGACCTCAGCCACCCAGTTGAGCAGGGCCTGGCCCCGGGCCTCGGCCCGGCGCGAGATCGGGTAGGCGACGAACTTCAGGTTGGCGTTGGCCCCGGCGACCGCCACCGTCCGGCCGGAAAGGAAGGGCTCACCCTCCAGCACCCCGCGCCACATCATGATTCCGCCCCAGCGCGGCGCGGGCTCGTCCGGATGCAGCTGGGCGCGGACGCCGGAGTACAGGCCGTCCGCGCCCACGAGCACGTCGGCACGGAGCGCGGAGACGGCGCCAGAGGCGCGATCGCGTACCCGCACCTCGACGTCCGACGGGGAGTCGGCGAACGAGACGAACGCGGTGCCGACCCGGACACTGCCCGCCCCGAGCCGCGCCCGCACTGCGGCGAGCAGGATCATCTGCAGCTCGCCGCGGTGAATCGAGTACTGCGGCCAGTGGTAGCCGAGGTGCTGGCCGCAGGCGAAGCCCCAGATCCTGTTGCCGTGCCGGTCGAAGTGCACCCACTCAGCCGTGGGAATGCCTGTCGCCGCGAGCTCGTCGCCCAGGCCCAGCTCGGTCAGCTCGCGCACCGCGTGCGGCATCAGGTTGATGCCCACGCCAAGCGGCCGCAGCGAGGCCGCCGAGTCGATCACCAGCGCGTCGATCCCGGCCGCGTGCAGCGAGAGCGCCGTGGTGAGCCCGCCGATGCCGGCTCCCGCGACGATCACGCGCATCGATGCACTCCTGAAGGCGAGCCGGCCCCCACCCGACGATAAACCGCCGCTCGGCCGGGGGGAAACCCCCGCATCAAGAGGGGTGCTGGCCGCGTTCCCGGCCGGCGGCCTGATCCGTAGCGTGAACGTCAGATGCCACCAGCGTGCCCGCCCACGGGGGCCGGGCACGCGGCACGCACGCGAACCCCACCCAACCACTGGAAGGTTTCCCATGATCGAGGCACGCGGCCTGGTCAAACGCTACGGCTCCGTTACCGCCGTGGACGATCTCAGCTTCGATGTCCTGCCCGGCACCGTGACGGGTTTCCTCGGCCCGAACGGGGCGGGCAAGTCCACCACGATGCGCATGATCTTGGGCCTGGACCGGCCGGACGCCGGGGCGGTCAGGGTCAACGGCCAGGACTACCACGACCTGCGCTGGCCGCTGCGGGAAGTCGGCGCGCTGCTCGAGGCCAGGGCCTTTCACCCCGGCCGGACCGCCCGTTCCCACCTGACCGCGCTGGCGGCCAGCAACGACATCCCGCGCCGGCGGGTCAACGATGTGCTCGAGATCACCGGCATGGAGACGGCGGCGGACCGCCGGGCGGGCAAGTTCTCCCTGGGCATGTCCCAGCGGCTGGGCATCGCCGCCGCGCTGCTCGGCGACCCCGCGGTGCTGCTGCTCGACGAACCCGTCAACGGCCTGGACCCCGAGGGCATCCGCTGGATCCGCAACCTGCTGAAGAACCTGGCCGCCCACGGCCGCACCGTCCTGGTCTCCAGCCACCTGATCAGCGAGGTCGCCCAGACCGCCGACCGGCTCATCGTGATCGGCCAGGGCCGGCTGCTGGCCCAGACCACGGTGGCCGAGCTTTCCGCCCACGGCCGCTCCCTGGAAGAGGCGTTCTTCTCCCTCACAGAAGGCAGCACCGACTACCCGTCCAACTACCCCCTCAGGAGTGTCTCATGACCACCGCGACGCTCGAGCGCGCCGCCTGCCCAGGCCAGGCCGAAGGACACTACGGCTGGCGTTCTGCCGCCCGGATGGAGTGGCTGAAGCTGCGCAGCGTCCGCTCGACGGCCTGGATCCTGCTGGTCTTCGCGGCCGGCATGATCGGCATCGCCATCTTGGTGCTGAGCCACGAGAACTGGGCCATGATGTCGCCCTCAGACCGGGCGAGCTTCGATCCCACGAACGCCGGCTTCGCTGGCCTGGCACTTGGCCAGCTGGCGTTCGGCGTCCTCGGCGTGCTGATCATCACCAGCGAGTTCTCCTCCGGGATGATCCGGGCCACGTTCGCCGCGGTGCCCCGCCGCCCGCTGCTGCTCGCGGCCAAGGTCGGGGTGCTCGGCGGCGTCACGCTGGTGGCGGGGGAGGTTCTCGCGCTCGTCTCCTTCGCCGTGGGCGAGGCGGTGCTGAGGTCCCCGGCGCCGCACGCCAGTCTCGGCCAGCCGGGTGTGCTGCGCGCGGTGCTGATGGCGGGCGCGTACCCGGCCCTGATCGCGCTCATCGGTCTCGGTCTCGGCGCCGTCATCAGGCACACGGCCGGCGCCATCTCGGCCGTGGTCGGCGTCCTGTTCGTGCTGCCGCTCATCTTGGTGCCGCTGGGCACCTCGCTGCAGAACTCGGTCGGGAAGTTCCTGCCGATGATCATCGCGGAGAACTCGATCACCGCGGTCAAGCCCGACGTGGGCAATCTGGCGCCTGGCGTCGGATTCGGCCTGCTCTGCCTCTACGCGATGGTGGCCCTGGCCGCAGGAGGCTGGCTGCTCACCCGGCGAGATGCGTGACATCCTCAGCGGACTGCGCCAGCTAAGAGCCCGGCAGGAGACAATTAGTTCCATGGACACGGCGATCCGGCGGGTGGCGGGCACCATCGTGGGTGCCCCGCTCACCGGCCGGAACCGCCGTGAGCTGATGTACTGCGGCTTCGGCGGCCTGGCCGGGCTGGCCGGGTTCTGGATCACCGTGGTGCTGCTGCTTTCCGGCCTGACGATTTCCGTGTCGGTCATCGGCACCGTTGTCGGCCTGGTGCTGATCACCATGACGCTGCGGGTGTCCCGGCGCCTCGGCTCGCTGCACCGCCGCCTGCTTTCGCGGGTGCTCGGCCGTCAGGTCGAGGCCCCGCCGCCGTTCCGGCCGGGCACCGGCATCCTCAACCGCGTCGACCGGCGGCTGCGGGACCGGCCGGCCTGGCGTGCGGTGTGGTACGCCCTGATCAAGCTGCCGGTCTCGGCCGTGCAGCTGTACACGGTCGCGCTGACCGCGTTCGGGCTGGCCGACCTAGCCTACCCGGCGATCTGGCTGCTGTTCCGCAACCACCACGGCGGCTCCCTGTCTCCTATGGTGGCGGTGGTGCCCGTGCCGTTCGGGGGTAATATCCGCGTCGGCAGCTGGCTGGGCGCCTTTCCCGCGGCCCTGGCCGGCGCGGCGTGCGTGGTGGCCGCGGCGTGGCTGGCTCGCGGGATCAACGCGGCCGATGCCCGGCTGGTCCGCGGCCTGCTCGGGCCGAGCAGCATGGCCGAGCGGGTCAGCGAGCTCGAGCGGACCCGGGCGCTGGCGGTGGACGACTCGGCCGCGGCACTGCGGCGGGTCGAGCGGGACCTGCACGACGGCGCGCAGATGCGGCTCGCCGCGCTGGCCATGAACCTCGGCATGGCGCGGGAGAAGCTCGGCGATGACGACCAGGACGGGGACAGCGCGACAGTGCGGGAACTGATCGATGCCGCGCACCGCAACGCGGTGGACGCGCTGGCTGACCTGCGCGACCTGGCCCGCGGCATCCACCCGCCGGTGCTCGACAACGGCCTGGCCAGCGCGCTGGCCACGCTGGCCGCCAGCAGCGCGATCCCGGTCACGGTCAGCGCCGGCATCGGCACCCGGCCCGCGCCGGCCATCGAGACGATCGCCTACTTCTGCGCGGCGGAGCTGATCGCCAATGCGACCAAGCACAGTTACGCCAACCAGATCAAAATCGACATTCACACCGAACGGGCCGGGGTGCTTGCGCTCGCGGTCTCCGATGACGGCATCGGCGGCGCGGACGCCGGACGGGGGAGCGGCCTGTCCGGCCTGGCCCAGCGGGTGTCCACAGTGGACGGCCACATCAACGTATCGAGCCCGGCAGGCGGCCCGACCATGGTGACCGTCGAACTGCCGCTGCGAGCATAAGGGGATTGCGTTGAGAGTCGTGATCGCCGAGGACGCGGCGCTGCTGCGGGAGGGGCTGACCCGGCTGCTTGAGGACCGCGGGCATGTGATCTGCGCGGCGGTGACCGACGGCGACGCGCTGCTGACCGCGGTGGCGCAGCACCGGCCGGACGTGGCGGTGGTAGACATCCGGATGCCGCCGACGCACACCGACGAGGGCCTGCGCGCCGCCCTGACGCTGCGGGAGCGCTTTCCCGGTACCGGCGTGCTCATGTTCTCCCAGTACATCGAGACGTCCTACAGCGCCCAGCTGCTCGAAGGCGGCGCGGCGGGCGTCGGCTACCTGCTCAAGGACCGGGTCGCCAACGTGGCCGAGTTCGCCGCGGCCCTGCAGCGGGTCGCCGAAGGCGGGACCGCGCTCGATCCTGAGGTGGTTAGCCAGCTGTTCCGGGCGAGCAGGCAGCGCGGCGGGCTCGTCACGCTGACCCCGCGGGAACGGCAGGTGCTCGCCCTGATGGCCGAGGGCAGGTCCAACGCCGGGATCGCCGCCGAGCTCGTGGTGTCAGGCGGAGCGGTGGAGAAGCACGTGGCCAGCATCTTCGCCAAGCTGGGCCTGCCCCAGGACGAGAGCGACAACCGCCGCGTGCTCGCCGTCCTGCGCTACCTGGGGGGGAAACCGCAGCTGCAAGAGGGGTGATGACCGCGGCCCAGACCGCTTGACAACCTTGGCTAATAGAATTAGCTTTATGGCTATTAACCTTAGCTATGGAGGTTGGCATGACCGAGTTCCTTGACGTAAATGGTGGCCGGATCGCCTACCAGGTGACCGGGCAGGGACCGCTGGTGGTGCTCGCGCACGGCATGGGGGACAACCGCAACGCCTACCGGTTCCTGGTGCCGGTGCTGACCGGGGCCGGTTACCGGGTGGCGGCGACAGACCTGCGCGGGCACGGCGAATCGAGCACCGGCTGGTCGTCCTACACCCGGGCCGACACCGGGGCCGACCTGCTCGCGCTGATCAGGCACCTAGGTGGCCCCGAAGAGCCGGCGGTCATCGTCGGGCACTCGTTCTCCGGCGGCTCCGCCACCATCGCGGCGGCGCAGGCACCGGACCTGGTCAGCGCGATCGTCGAGGTATCCCCGTTCACCCGGGTCGCCCCGATCAGCATCGCCGCATTCCTGACCAACCGCAGGTACCGCCGCGGCGGGATCCGGCTCATCGGCGTCGCGCTCACCGGCAGCGTGGGCGTGTGGGCCAGCTACCTCAACATCGCCTACCCGGGTCCCAAGCCGGCCGACTACACCCAGGCCATCGCCGCGCTGCTGGCTAACCTGCGCGAGCCGGGCCGGATGGCCGCGGCGCAGAAGATGGGCCGGGTGCGGCCCACTGACGCCGCCGCCGCGCTCGGCAGCATCCGCTGTCCGGCCCTGGTATTCATGGGCACCCTGGATTCCGACTGGCCGGACCCGCAGGCCGAAGGGAACGCGATCATCGCGGAGATGCCTGCCGGGCTCGGCCGCCTGGTGATGATCGACGGCGCCGGGCACTACGCGCACACGCAGTTCCCCGACCAGGTCGCGGCGGCCCTGCTGCCGTTCCTGAAGGAGCACGCTGGTGCCTAGGGCCGGGCTGACCGGTGTCGATGTGGTCGCCTCGGCCGCCGGGCTGGCCGATGAGGTCGGGTACGGCAGCCTCACGATGGGCCTGCTCGCCGGCCGGCTCGGCGTCCGGCCGCCGTCCCTGTACAAGCACGTGGACGGCCTCGCTGACCTGCAGCACCGGCTGGCCACCCTGGCCATGACCGAGTTCGGTGACGTGCTCCGCGACGCGGTCCAGGGCCAGGCGGGACTGGATGCGCTGACCGCGATGATGACCGCGGCCAGGGCGTACGTCACCGCTCATCCGGGCCGGTACACGGCCACGACCGGTGCCGGGTTCGACGGGCCCGACGACCCGCTGCTGGTGGCGGCCACCCGCGTCGTCAACACGATCGCCGCCGTGCTGCGCGGGTACGGCGTCAGCGATGCGGAGATGACCCACGCCATCCGGACCATCCGCTGCACCCTGCACGGATTCGCGATGCTGGAGGCGTCCGGCGGGTTCCGGTGGGACGCCGATCCTGACCAGAGCTTCGACTGGATGATCGGCTTCATCGACCGGGGCCTGCGGCCCGCGTGAACTACCCGGGCAGGCGCGTGCTCTTGAGGCACCGGCAGATCATGGGCAGGTCGGCCTGGTCCCACGGCTGGCGGTCGAGGAAGGCCCGGACCCGCTGCGAGAACTGCGCCCGCTGGTCCTGCTCCAGCGTGATGACCCCGCTGTAGGTACCGAGCAGTCCTGCAAGCTGCTCCGATGTCATCGGCAGCGAGTACTCCAGGGTGAGCTCTTCGGGTTCCGACATCGGGGTGCCGGGCGGGAACTCGACGGTGCGGCGGCGCCGGCTCCCCGGGGTACCGTCCGGCCTGCGGTCCGCCTCGCGTGATTCGCGGGCCAGCGCGTTGAACTCGGCGACCCACGGCACCCGCGCGTCCCTGGAGATCCAGATCACGCCGAGGACGCCGCCGACGCGCAGCACGCGCGCGATCTCAGGGACGGCCCGTCCGGGATCGAGCCAGTGCCAGGCGGAGGAGATCACCACCGCGTCCACCGACGCGCCGGGCAGCGGGATTTCCTCGCCCCGGCCGGCCAGGACCTCCGCTTCCGGGCACCTGGCCGCGAGCACGGCGCGCATCCGCTCGTCCGGCTCGACCGCGACGATCCGCGCCGCGCGCCCGACCAGTTCCCTGGTCACCGCGCCGGTCCCGGCGGCCAGGTCGAGCACCGCCTGCGCGCCCGGCGGGATCAGCCAGTCCAGCGCCTGCGGCGGCGGCCCGGGACGGTAACGGTCATAGTCGGTAGCCACCGACCCGAAGGACAGCCGGCGCGTCTCACGATCAGCCACCCGTGCAGCGTATCTCCGCAGGAGATCCGGTTTTCCGTCCACGATTGTCGGCGACGTCCTGAACGGCGGGAACCTATCGATTGACCCGGCCGTTAACGACATGTTATGTGTCGGCGGAAAGTGAACCTTGAGTGAATAGAGGCTGTCCTTCCGATTAACATCGATTGACTGTTCCCTGCTGGGTCTCGACAGCAAGATGGCTGGTAGAGACGCTATCCCCGTGAGTAACACTTTCGTCCTGGTCCTGGTCGTCATCACGGCCCTCGGGTTTGACTTCACCAACGGATTTCATGACACGGGCAACGCGATGGCGACCTCGATCGCCACCAAGGCGCTCAGCCCCCGTGTCGCGGTAGGCGTATCGGGCATCCTGAACCTGGTCGGGGCGTTCTTGTCGCTCGCCGTCGCGGCGACGATCGCCAGCGGCCTAGTGGACACCAAGCTGGTCACGCTGACCGTGGTGGCCGCAGGCCTGGCCGGCGGGATCACCTGGAACCTGGTCACCTGGCTCTTCGGTATCCCGTCGAGCTCGTCGCACGCACTCATCGGCGGAGTGATCGGCGCCACGCTAGCGGCCGCGGGCGGTCATGCCGTGAAGTGGCACGGCCTGGTCTCCAAGGTCGTCTTGCCGGCTGTCCTCTCGCCGGTCATCGCCGCCCTGGTCGCCGCGACGGGCACCTGGCTGCTGTACCGGATCAGCCGCAGCCTCACGGAGGCGGCCCGCGGCCACGGCTTCCGGATCGGGCAGATCGGGTCGGCGTGCATGGTGTCCCTGGCGCACGGCACGAACGACGCGCAGAAGACGATGGGCGTCATCACGCTGGCCCTGATCGCGAACAAGACGGTGGCCGCCGGCTCGAACGCGCCGTTCTGGGTCATCCTGTCCTGTGCGCTGGCCATCAGCATCGGCACCTACCTGGGCGGCTGGCGGGTGATCCGCACGCTGGGTAAGGGGCTCGTGGAGATCGAGGCACCGCAGGGCATGGCGGCCGAGTCCGCGTCGGCCGCGGTCATCCTGCTATCCAGCAGCTTCGGCTACTCGCTGTCCACCACGCACGTGGCCACCGGGTCGATCATCGGTACCGGGCTCGGTAAGAGGGGCGCGGAGGTCCGCTGGAACGTCGCGGGGCGGATGGCCACCGCCTGGGTGTTCACCCTGCCGTCGGCGGCGCTGGTCGGGGCCGGGGCCTACGGCCTCGCGGACGTGATCGGCGGCACCCTCGGCGTGGTTATCGACCTCATCATCCTGCTCGCGGTCGCGGCCTTCATCTACTGGCGGTCCCGCGGCAGCAAGGTCGACCCCAACAACGTCAACGACGAATGGACCGGATCGGTCGCTCCGGCCGAACCCCAGCCCGCGGCAGCCTGAGCGACAAGGGAAACACACAATGTCCTGGATCAACCTTTCCGCACTCTGGAAGATCGTCGTCTTCGGCCTCCTCGCCGGCGCGGGTCTCCCGGCGATATTCGCCATGGGCCTGTACTCCCTGTCGAAGGGGCCCCGGGTCCAGACCGCCGGCGGCGGCGACTCCGATGGTCTCGTCGGCGGCAGCTTGGTGGGCATGGCCGTGGCCGCGCTCTGTTTCCTCGTGGTACTGGCCGCCATAGCCTGGGGCATCTACGAGGTCTACAAGATCGGCCATCCCGCTCCCGCCAAATAGTCACCGCCGATCAGGACAACCTGACTCTGCGGCCACCCCATCGAGAGGCTTTGAGAACATGGCGCTGCCACCCGTGCTGAGCTCGGTCATCTCCTGGCTGCGCGCCGGGTACCCAGAAGGAGTGCCCGACGTCGACTACATACCGCTCTTCGCCCTGCTGGGCAGCCAGCTCAGCAACGACGACGTCAACGCGATCGCAGCCGAACTGGAAAACGAGGTCAATCCGCAAACCGC